>NZ_JBICYR010000035.1:42060-59425 GCF_043201175.1 Streptomyces sp. NPDC048337 | reverse complement strand
GGTCGGCTTCCTGGGCTGGGCTCTCTACCTGAACGGCCAGCTGGGCTGACGACGTACGGAAGTCCCCCCGCCGGGGGGGGGGGGGGGCGCCCGGGGGGGGGGGGGGGCCCCCGGGGGGGGGGGGGGCGCCCCTCGCTTTTGCCCGGGAGCGCCGGGGCGGTACGGTCAACGGTCACGAGTGTGTGTCGAGAGCGGGGGAACGGCGTCGATGGCGATTGCCAAGGCCGAGCGGCTGATGAATCTGGCGCTGTGTCTGCTGGGGACCCGACGGCCGCTCAGCAAGCGCGAGTTGCGCGGTTCCATCGAGGCCTATCTGGAAGCCGGCAACGACGAGTCCTTCAACCGCATGTTCGAGCGGGACAAGGACGATCTGCGGGAACTCGGCCTGGTCATCGAGACGGTGGAGAACCTGGAGGGCGAGACCGGCTATCTGGCCCGCCGGGACAGCAACCGGCTGCCGCCCGTCTCCCTGGACGCCGAGGAGGCCGCGGCCCTGGGGCTGGCGGCCAAGGTCTGGCAGCAGGCGCGCCTCGCCGGAGCGGCCAGCGGCGCCCTGCAGAAGCTGCGCGCCGGCGGCATGCCGGAGGCGGAGGACCCCTACGAGGGCCAGCACAGTGCCATCGAGCCGCGCATCCCGGTCCACGAGGCGGCCTTCGAGCCGCTGATGCTGGCCTGCCGGGACCGGCGGCCGGTGGTGTTCGACTACCGCAAGTCCACGGCCGCCCGGCCGGAGACCCGGCAGGTGGAGCCCTGGGCGCTGGAGTGCTGGCGCGGCCACTGGTACCTGGCCGGCTTCGACCGCGACCGCGGGGCGGAGCGGGTGTTCCGGCTCTCCCGGATCACCGGCAAGGTCCGCTCGCGCGCCGCGAAGTACACCGCCGAGGTGCCGGACGTGGTGACCGTACGGGAGACCGTGGCGAGCTGGGCCGGGGAGAGCGCGGAGCGTTCCGCGCGGATCCGGCTGCGGGCCGGGGCGGGCTACCCGCTGCGGGCCAAGGCCACCGCCGTGCGCGAGGGCGCGGACGGCTGGGACGAGCTGGAGATCCCGTACGGGCACGGGCTGGACGCCTGGCTGGTGGAGTTCGGCCCGGACGTCGTGGTGGTGGAGCCCGCGGACCTGCGGGCGGACGTGATCGACCGGCTGCGCGCCGTCGCCGCGGGCTGACGGCCCCGCGAGGCGCCACGGGGCTCGGCGAGGGCCCCCGCGAGCGCGGACGGGATCCGCGACCGCACCATCCGAAAAGCACGCCCTGAAGGGGAGACGTACGAGCATGGCCGCCAACGCCATCGATCAGACGCGCCGGATGCTGTCCCTGGTGACGTACCTGCGCGAGCGCCCGGGCGCGCACGTCGCCGACGTCGCGCGGGCCTTCGGGATCACCGAGGACGAGCTGATCTCGGACCTCGACGTGCTCCCCATGTGCGGGACCAGCTTCCGGGGCGGGGACCTGCTCGACATCGACACCGACGGGGAGCGCATCTGGTGGCGCAATCCCGACGCCTCGGGGGAGTCCACCGCCGAGCCGCTGCGGCTGGCCGCCGACGAGGCGACCGCACTGCTGGTCGCCGCCCGCGCGGTGGCCACCCTGCCGGGGCTGCGCGAGGGCGACCGGGACGCGCTGCTGCGGGCCACCGCCAAGCTGGAGGCCGCGGCGGGCGAGGCCGCCGGTGCCAGCTCCCGCCTGTCGGTGACCTTCGAGTCCGAGGGCGGGGTCTTCGCCGACGTCGACCGGGCCATCGCCGAGCGGCGGCGCCTGTGGCTGCGCTACTACTCGCCCGCGCGGGACGAGCTCACCGAGCGCAAGGTCGATCCGATCCGGCTCTTCGCGGTGGGGCACACGTACATGGAGGGGTGGTGCCACCTCTCCGAGGCGCGCCGTACCTTCCGCCTGGACCGGGTGGCCGAGATCCGCCTGCTCGACGAGCGGGCAGAACCGCCCGCCATCGAGCCGCGCGACCTGTCCGAGGGCCTGGTCCAGCCGGCCGCCGAGGACCCGGAGGTCGTGGTCGAGGTGGGGCCCGGCGGGCGCTGGGTCGCCGAGTACTACCCGCACGACAGCGCCGAGGAGCTGGAGGACGGCGGGCTGCGGATCACGCTGCGCAGCCCGGACCCGGCCTCGCTGCGCCGGCTCGCGCTGCGGCTGGGCCGCGAGGGGCGGATCGTGGCTCCCGGAGAATTGGCGGAAAGTGCGCGGAGCGCCGCTCGAGAGGCACTCGCGGGGTATGGGGAAAAGGTCTAGAGAGAGCGGGGAGCGATGTCTCGACCATCTGGGCCCGGGCCGGTCAGTTTCAAGGCGTCCTGTCCCGACTGCCGCGCCCGCTTCGAGCTGGACGCGGGTGCCCTGAGACTGGCCATCGGGGGCAGCCGGCGGACCACCTTCTACTCCTTCACCTGTCCCGAGTGCGGCGCCGCCGTCCGCAAACCCGCCGGTGAACGGATCGTGGAACTGCTGACCGGCGGGGGCGTGAGCACCCTGCGCAGCGTGTGAGCGGGCCGGTGGCCTAGGCTCGTCCCATGCTGTGGCCGATGCTCGCAATTGCCCTGGGCTTCCTGGGGGTCGCCGTCCTCGCCGTGCTGGCCGTACGGGTCTTCGTGGAGGTCCGCAGACTTTCCGGCCAGGTCGCGCAGGCCGGCCGCCGGATCTCGGACGCCTCGGGAGAGCTGGAGCGGGCGGCCACCGACCTGGCCCGCGCGGGCCGCGGCCTGCGGCCTTAGCCGGGTACCGCGCAATCGGAGGTACCCCGGGGGATTGCCGGGCGTTTACCCCCGGGGGTTACGATCCTTGCCTGAGCGGTTACCGGATCTCTGTCCGAACCGCCCAGAACGACCACAACCAGCCTGCTCCGGTGAGAAGGAAGACACACATGATCGGCAATCTGAAGCCCCTCGAGATCCTTCTGATCATCGCTGTCATCGTGCTGCTCTTCGGCGCCAAGAAGCTTCCCGAGATGGCCCGTTCGCTCGGCAAGTCGGCCCGCATCCTCAAGAGCGAGGCCAAGGCCATGAAGAAGGACGGCGAGAACGAGGACGCGGCCGCCGCCCCGGTCGCCGACCAGGCTCCGCAGCAGCCCGTCGCCCCGCGCACCATCCAGGCCGCGCCCGGTGACGTCACCAGCTCCCGGCCCGTGAACGAGCCGAACCGCACCACCCAGGGCTGACACCAGCCCGACGCGCCAGTCATCTGCAACGAGACAAGGGACGTGGGTTGCTCAAGTCTGCCCGCAAGCAGGGGAAACAAGGACGACAGGCGAAGGACGCCGAAGGGCGGATGCCTCTCGTCGAGCACCTGCGTGAGCTGAGAAACCGTCTGCTGAAGTCGGTCCTGGCGATCATCGTGATCACCATCGTCGCGGCGTTCTTCTACCGGGAGATCATCAACTTCCTGCTGAAGCCGATGCTGGACTCCGTCGGCTGTACCGGCGGTGTGGTGACCCAGCGCAACGGCCGCCCCTGCGCCGACATGACCGTGAACGGCCTGATCTCGGCGTTCTCGATCTCCCTGAAGGTCTCGCTGATGGCCGGTGCCGTGCTGTCCGCGCCGGTGTGGCTCTACCAGCTGTGGGCGTTCGCCGCCCCCGGCCTGCACAACCACGAGAAGAAGTACGCGATGAGCTTCGTCGCGGTCGGCGCGCCGCTGTTCGGCGCCGGCGCGGTGCTCGCGTACAAGATCCTCCCGCAGACCGCGACGATCCTGCTGGAGTTCACGCCCGACAACGCGCGCAACCTGCTCCCGGTCGACGACTACCTCGACCTCGTCGCGCGCATGGTGGTCGTCTTCGGCCTGGCCTTCGAGCTGCCGCTGCTGCTGATCCTCCTCAACTTCACCGGGGTGCTCACCGCGAAGCGGCTGGCGAGCTGGTGGCGTGCCATGGTCCTCGGCATCACGATCTTCTCCGCGTTCGCGACGCCCACCGGTGACCCGCTCACCATGCTGTCGCTGGCCGCCCCGATCGTGGCGCTGTACTTCATCGCGCTCGGCATCTGCCTGATCAACGACCGCAGGCGCAAGCGCAACAACCCCGACGCGGACCTCGACGACGACGAGGCCGCCGAGCTGGACCTCACCCCGGCGCCGATCGGCGAGATGGAAGCGGTCTCCGCTCCCGCCGCGCTGCCCGGGCAGTCCGACGGCGGGCGTGATCGGATCAACGGTTACGACGACGCGACCTGACAGGTAGGTTCCGAGGCGTGAGCTCTGAGATCACGCTGTTCGTCAATCCCACCGCGGGACGCGGCCGGGGCGCGCACGCCGCGCAGCCGGCCGCTTCCGCGTTGCGGGCCGCGGGCTTCTCCGTGCGGACCGTCGTCGGTACGGACGGGCCAGACGCCCTGGCCCGGCTGAGGGAAGCCGTCCGTGAGGGCACCGGAGCGGTGATCGCGGTGGGCGGCGACGGCATGGTCTCGCTGGCCCTGCAGGCCCTGGCGGGGACGCCGGTGCCGCTCGGGGTGGTCGCGGCGGGCACCGGCAACGACTTCGCGCGGGCGCTGGGGCTGCCCGTACGGGAGCCCGGGCGGGCGGGGCGGCTGGCCGCCGGGGCCCTCAAGGAGGGGCGGATCCGGGAGATCGACCTGGGGCGCGCGGGCGGCAGCTGGTTCGGGACCGTGCTGTGCTCCGGCTTCGACTCGCGGGTCAACGACCGCGGCAACCGGATGCGGATCCCGGCCGGCCGGTTCAAGTACGACCTGGCCATGGTCGCGGAGCTGGCCGCCTTCCGGCCCTTCCCGTACCGGATCACCCTCGACGACGGCCCGGTGATCGAGACCGAGGCCACGCTGGTGGCGGTGGGCAACGGCTCCTCGTACGGCGGCGGCATGCGCATCTGCGCGGACGCCGTCCCCGACGACGGGCTCTTCGACGTCGTGGTCGTCGGCGACTGCAGCCGCGCCACCCTGCTCAAGGTCTTCCCGCGGGTCTACAAGGGCACCCACCTCGGCCATCCCGAGGTCACCGTGCACCGGGCCGCCAAGGTCACGCTGGAGGCGGCCGGGCTCACCGCCTACGCGGACGGCGAGCCCCTGGGGCCGCTGCCGGTGACCGCCGAGTGCGTGCCCGGGGCGGTCCGACTGCTCACTTAAATGATCGCGACTGTTGTCAGAGGCGGCGGGTAGGCTCGACAGCAAGATGACCGAGGAACTTTCTCCCGCCGAGCGGTACGCCGCTGCCCGGATCCGCGCCGCCGAAGAGGCCTCCGCCCTGGCCCCCTTCCGCGAGCTGTACGAATTCGATCTGGACCCGTACCAGATCGAGGCCTGCAAGGCACTGGAGGCCGGCAAGGGCGCGCTGGTCGCCGCCCCGACCGGCTCGGGCAAGACCATCGTCGGCGAGTTCGCCGTGCACCTGGCGCTCCAGCAGGGCCGCAAGTGCTTCTACACGACGCCGATCAAGGCCCTGTCGAACCAGAAGTACGCCGACCTCGTCAAGCGCTACGGCGCCGACAAGGTGGGCCTGCTGACCGGTGACAACAGCGTCAACGGCGAGGCGCCGGTGGTCGTGATGACCACCGAGGTGCTCCGCAACATGCTGTACGCGGGCTCCCAGTCGCTGCGCGGCCTCGGCTACGTCGTGATGGACGAGGTCCACTACCTCTCCGACCGGTTCCGCGGAGCCGTCTGGGAGGAAGTGATCATCCACCTCCCCGAGTCGGTGACCCTCGTGTCGCTGTCCGCCACCGTGTCCAACGCCGAGGAGTTCGGCGACTGGCTGGACACCGTGCGCGGCGACACCGAGGTGATCGTCTCCGAGGAGCGGCCCGTGCCGCTGTGGCAGCACGTCATGGCCGGGCGCCGGATCTTCGACCTCTTCGAGGAGGAGTCCGACCACGGAGGCCGCGGCTCCGCGCGCCGCGAGGTCAATCCGGACCTGCTGCGCATGGCCCGCGAGGAGAACAGCCGCACCTACAGTCCGAAGGACCGGCGGCGCGGCAAGATGGTCCGTGAGGCCGACCGCGAGCGCGAGCGGCGCTCCCGCGGCCGGATCTGGACCCCCTCCCGCCCCGAGGTCATCGCCCGCCTCGACAACGACGGGCTGCTGCCCGCGATCAACTTCATCTTCAGCCGGGCCGGCTGCGAGGCCGCCGTCCAGCAGTGCCTGTACGCGGGCCTGCGGCTCAACGACGAATCCGCCCGCCTCCGGGTTCGCGAGATCGTCGAGGCGCGGACCGCCTCCATCCCCACCGAGGACCTGCACGTCCTGGGCTACTACGAGTGGCTCGAAGGCCTGGAGCGGGGCATCGCCGCGCACCACGCGGGCATGCTGCCCACCTTCAAGGAGGTCGTCGAGGAGCTGTTCGTACGCGGCCTGGTGAAGGCCGTCTTCGCCACCGAGACCCTGGCGCTGGGCATCAACATGCCCGCGCGCACGGTGATCCTGGAGAAGCTGGTCAAGTGGAACGGCGAGCAGCACGCCGACATCACCCCCGGCGAGTACACGCAGCTGACCGGCCGGGCCGGGCGGCGCGGCATCGACGTCGAGGGCCACGCCGTGGTGCTGTGGCAGCGGGGCATGGACCCGGTGGGCCTGGCGGGGCTCGCGGGTACCCGTACGTATCCGCTGCGCTCCAGCTTCAAGCCCTCGTACAACATGGCCGTGAACCTGGTCAGCCAGTTCGGGCGGCACCGCTCGCGCGAGCTGCTGGAGACCTCCTTCGCGCAGTTCCAGGCCGACCGCTCGGTCGTCGGGATCTCCCGGCAGGTGCAGCGCAACGAGGAGGGCCTGGAGGGATACCGGGAGGGCATGACCTGCCACCTGGGCAACTTCGAGGAGTACGCGCAACTGCGGCGCGACCTCAAGGACCGTGAGACGGAGCTGGCCAAGCAGGGCGCGGCCCAGCGGCGGGCGCAGGCGGCCGGCTCGCTGGAGAAGCTCAAGCCGGGCGACATCATCCACGTGCCGACGGGCAAGTTCGCCGGGCTCGCACTGGTCCTCGACCCTGGCGTGCCGGCCGGGCGGGTCCACGGGCACCGCGGGTACGAGTACGCGGAGGGCCCGCGTCCGCTGGTGCTCACCGCCGAGCGGCAGGTCAAGCGGCTCGCCGCGATCGACTTCCCGGTCCCGGTGGAGGCGCTCGACCGGATGCGGATCCCCAAGACCTTCAACGCCCGTTCCCCGCAGTCGCGTCGGGACCTGGCCTCGCAGCTGCGGAGCAAGGCCGGTCACATCACGCCGGAGCGGCGGATGCGCGGCGGCCGGGCCGCGGCGGCCGACGACCGCGAGATCGCCCGGCTGCGGGCCGAGCTGCGGGCGCACCCCTGCCACGGGTGCGACGAGCGCGAGGACCACGCGCGCTGGGCGGAGCGCTACCACCGGCTCAAGCGGGACACCGTGCAGCTGGAGCGGCGGATCGAGGGCCGGACGAACACCATCGCCCGCACCTTCGACCGGATCCACGCGCTGCTGACCGAGCTGGACTACCTGCGCGAGGACGAGGTCACCGTGCACGGCAGGCGGCTCGCCCGGCTGTACGGGGAGCTGGACCTGCTGGCCTCCGAGTGCCTGCGCGCCCGGATCTGGGAGGGCCTGAGCCCGGCCGAACTGGCCGCCTGCGTCTCGGCGTTGGTCTTCGAGGCCCGGCAGTCGGACGACGCGGTCGCGCCGAAGGTGCCGGGCGGCGCGGCGAAGGCGGCGCTGGGCGAGATGGTGCACATCTGGGGCCGGCTCGACGCGCTGGAGGAAGAGCACGGCATCAACCAGGCCGAGGGCGTGGGCCAGCGCGAGCCGGACCTCGGCTTCGCGTGGGCGGCGTACCAGTGGGCCTCGGAGAAGAGCCTCGACGAGGTGCTGCGCGAGGCGGAGATGCCGGCGGGTGACTTCGTACGCTGGTGCAAGCAGGTCATCGACGTGCTCGGGCAGATCGCGGCCGCGGCTCCCTCGGCCACCGGCGACAGCGGGAGCACGGTGGCCCGCAATGCCCGCAAGGCCGTTGACGCGCTGTTGCGGGGTGTAGTGGCCTACAGCTCCGTCGGATAGGCGCTTTTGGGGCTTCCTCCGAAAGGGGGGTTGGCCTGATCTCATCTCTTGCCATGATCAGATCGGCGTGCTGTGTGCGACGATTCGGGCCATGAGTGGGGGACCAGACGAAGGGCCGAGACGGGTCGGTCGGCCGCGCGCCGACCGGCTGAGACCGGAGAGCGGTCGGCCGCCGCGGGAGGAACTCCTCTACGCGGCGGCCGAGCTTTTCACCGTGAAGGGATACGCGGCGACGACCACGCGCGCCGTCGCCGAACGGGCCGGAATGCGCCAGGCCACGATGTATCACTATTTCGACGGCAAGGAGGAACTCCTCGCCGAACTGCTGGAGTCCACGGTCGCACCCTCGCTGGTGCTGGCCCGGGAGCTGCTTACCGACACCGGACGGCCCGCCGCGCGGCGGCTGTGGGAGCTGTGCCGCTCCGACGTCCTGCTGCTGTGCGGGGGTCCGTACAACCTGGGGGCGCTCTACCTGCTGCCCGAGGTGGGCGGCTCGCGGTTCACGCAGTTCCGGCGGATGCGGAGCGAACTCAAGGACGCCTACCGGATGTTGCTGGGGGGGACCGTTCTGGGAGCCGAACTGGCCGAGGACAAGGCCGGGTTGGAGCTCCGCAACGACCTGCTCTTCGGGCTGATCGAGGGGGTCATGCTCATCCACCGCGCCGATCCGGCGCGCCCGGTGGCCGCCTTCGCGGAGGCCACCGCCGACGCGGCGCTGCGGGTCGCGGGAGTCCCGGCCTGCTGACCGGCCGTGCCTACCGATCGCCGGTGCCGGCCTCCCAGGCGGCGCGGTCGTCCCAGGCCCGGAGGGTGCGCCCGCTCTCGAAGCGGTGCGAGGCCCCGGTGACCGGGTCGGTGAACTCCAGTACCCGGGCCAGGAGTTGCAGCGGCCGCCGGTAGTCGTCCGGGGCGGGGTCGGTGACCCGCGGGTACACCGGATCGCCGAGGATGGGCAGGCCCAGGCTGTTCATGTGCACCCGCAGCTGGTGGGTGCGGCCCGTGTGCGGGGTCAGCCGGTAGCGGCCCAGGCCGCCCCGGGTGTCGGTGAGTTCGACGAGGGTCTCGGCATTGGATTCGCCGCCCGGGACCTCGGTGGCCGCGATGACCCCGCGGGTCTTCTCGATCCGGCTGCGGACCGTACGCGGAAAGGCCAGCTCCGGATCGTGCGGCGCGAGCGCCTCGTACTCCTTGCGCACCCGGCGGCCCTGGAAGAGGAGCTGGTACGCCCCGCGGTCCTCGGGCCGGATGCTGAACATCACCAGTCCAGCCGTCAGCCGGTCCAGCCGGTGCGCCGGGCTGAGGGCGGGCAGGTCCAGCTCCGCGCGGAGCCGGGCCAGCACGGTCTGGGTGACGTGGCTGCCGCGCGGGGTGGTCGCCAGGAAGTGCGGCTTGTCCACGACCAGCAGGTGCGGGTCGCGGTACACGACGCGGGGCGCGAAGGGCACCGGCGGCTCCTCGGGGAGATCGCGGTGGAACCACAGGTAGGCGCCCGGCTCGTACGGGTCGTGCGCGCTCAGGACCCGCCCGCCCGGGCCGAGCACCCGCCCGGCGTCGAGCAGGCGGGCGATGGGCTCGGCGCCCGCTCCGCCCGCGTAGTGCGCGCGGAGGTAGTCGCCGAGATCCGGCCAGCTTCCCTCCGGGTCGGGTGGCAGGCGCAACCGGACCGGGTCGATGCCGGCGCGCTGGGGGAGGGGCGAGGGGGGTGGCTGGGCTCTGCGTCTCATCGGGGACAGGCTATGCGGCTACTGCTCGGTGAAGGTGCCCAGGTGGTTCGCGTCCAGGTACTCGACGCGGACCGTGCCGTCGGAGAAGGTCACGCCGGTGCGGCCGGCCGCCATCTCGCCGGTGGTCTCGAAGCTGAAGGTGTCGCCGTCGTAGTGGGTGAGCGGGAAGAGCATCGGCTTGGGGCCGAGGGCGAGGGTCAGCGCGCCCTTGTCGTCGGCCGTCACGGTCGCCTTGCCGTAGTACGGGTTGTCGTAGGTGCCGGTGTAGGCGGCGCTGTCCTTGGCGGGCTTTGCGGAGGCGGGCGGGTGGGCGTAGTCGGTGGGAGACCGGGCCTCGTCGACCTCCTTCGCGTAGACGGACGCCAGCAGGGGCAGCCAGTCGGTCGTGGCCTTGCCGTGCTGGGCGACGTCGAAGAAATCGAGGGCGACGGCGTCGGCCAGGCCGACGGGGGCGCCGTTGGTGAGGACGACGATGCCGAGCTTTTCGAGGGGGAGCATCGTGACGTTGGCGTTGGTGCCGAGTTCGAAGGCGCCGGAGTGGCTCAGGCGCAGTCGGCCGGAGTCGTCGTAGGACACGTTCCAGCCGAGGCCGTAGAAGCCGGCGCGGCCGGTGGGGGAGGTGGGCGGCTGCGAGACGATCTCGGGAACGTGCGTGCGGGCGAGCGTGGCGGCGGGGATGATCCGCTTGCCGTCGAGGGTGCCGTCGGCCAGCTGGAGCCGCAGCCAGCGGGACATGTCGCGGGCGGTGGAGCTGACGCCGCCGGCCGGGGCCTGGGCGTCGGGGTCGCGGACGTAGCGGGGGCTCCAGGTGCCGTCGGGGTTCTTCACGTGGGTGGCGGCATGGTCGGGGGAATTCACGAAGGCGGAGAACTCGGTGCTGGTGTGCGTCATGCCGGCGGGCTTGAAGAGGGTGTCCTCGCTCAGCTTCTGCCAGGTGGTGCCCTTGGCACGGGCGACGGCCTCGGCGGCGGCAGTGAGGCCGGAGTTGGTGTAGGCGTAGCTCGCGCGGAAGGGGGTGAGGGGCTCCAGGCGCAGGTGGTCGAAGATGTACGACTGGTCGTAGCCGAGGTCTTCGAGGAGGTCGCCGGCGTGGTCGGGCAGGCCGCTGCGGTGGGAGAACAGGTCGGCAGTCGTGACGTGGTCGGTGACCCAGGGGTCCTTGAAGGCGAAGCCGGGGAGGGTGACGTGACGGTCCCACTCGTCGGGGGTGGTGAAGGCGCCGGCGATGACGGTGGAGGAGACGGGCTTGGAGACGGAGGCGATCTGGAAGACGGTGTCGGGGCCGACCTTGGCGGGCTCGCCGGTGCGGCGGATGCCGAAGCCCTTGAGGTGGACGACCTCGTCGTCGTGGACGACGGCCACGGAGAGGCCGGGGACGCCGGTGCGGCGCATCAGGTCGGTGATGGTCTGGTCGAGG
Organism: Streptomyces sp. NPDC048337; assembly: GCF_043201175.1. Classification (NCBI taxonomy): domain Bacteria; kingdom Bacillati; phylum Actinomycetota; class Actinomycetes; order Kitasatosporales; family Streptomycetaceae; genus Streptomyces; species Streptomyces sp. NPDC048337. The sequence continues at coordinate 48,317 of NZ_JBICYR010000035.1, read as the reverse complement.
CGGGCCACGGCCTTGTCGACCTGGGCGTCGGTGAGGGTGGGCTTCGGGGCGGGGGGCGGGCTGGGGGCGGCCGTGGCCACCCCTGCCGTTCCGGCCAGCAGCAGCGCGGTGCCGGCCGCTCCGAGTGCGCGGAGCGTACGCATGCCGCCATTGTCCCGCCGACCGGCCCCCACCGCCCGCCGGCCCCGGGGCTCCGCCCCAGCCCCCGCGGGGCCGGATTCGGGTACCGCGCCTGCAGCGCCGGCGGGGCTGGAGGTGGGTGCGGCCGGGTGGGTCGGTGCGGCGCCGTTGCGGGGGCTCTGCCCCCGAGCCCCCGCTCCTCAAGCGCCGGAGGGGCTGGATGGTGGTTCGGCCGGGTAGGCTCGCGCGGCTCAAGGATCGGGGCTCTGCCCCGCGCCCCGCTCCTCAAGCGCCGGAGGGGCTGGATTTCGGCTGGTGCCGTCCGCCAGTTGCGGCTGGATTGCCCGTAGGGCAATTTCAGCCTCGCCGGCGTTTGAGGCGCCGCCGGAGGCAAACCAGCCTCGCCGGCGTTTGAGGCGCGGGGGGTCGGGGCGGAGCCCCCCCCGCAGCGGCGCCGCGCCTGCGGGCCGGACCCCGGCGGCGGCGCCGCATGAGCGGGGCGGGGCAGGTGCGGCGGAGCCGTTAGGCGGCGGCGGGGTGCTCCTGCTCGGCCTCCACGGCGGCGTTCCAGTCGCGCTTGATCGCCCGCCAGCCCTCGTCCGTCTCGCCCAGCCGCCAGTAGCCCGAGATCGACAGCCGCTCGCGTGCCACCCCCCGCTCCAGCCGCAGGTGCCGCCGCAGCTCGCGGACGAAGCCCGCCTCGCCGTGGACGAAGGCGTGGACGTCCTTGGACGGGAACTCCAGGGCCTTGACCGCCTCCACCAGCGCCTCGCCGATCGGGCGGTCGCCGCGGTGGAGCCAGAGCGGGACGACCCCGTCCGGGGTGGCGATCTTCTGCTCGGCCTCGGGGCCCTCGACCTCGATGAGGGCGTGCACCCGCGCCCCCACCGGCATCCGTTCCATCGCCGCCGCGATCGCCGGCAGCGCGCTCTCGTCGCCCACCAGCAGGTGCCAGCCGGCCGCCGGGTCCGGGGCGTAGGCGCCGCCCGGGCCGAGGAACCGTACGAGCTCGCCCGGCTGCACCCGCGCGGCCCAGGGGCCGGCCAGGCCCTCGTCGCCGTGGACGACGAAGTCGAGGGTCAGCTCCAGGTGCACCGGGTCCCAGCCCCGCACGGTGTACGCGCGCTGGCGCGGCCACTGCGCCCGGGGGTACTCGGCGCGGATCCGCTCCAGGTCCCACGGCGTGGGGTAGGCGACGCCCTGCGGGGGGAAGAGGATCTTGACGTAGTGGTCGGTGAACTCGCCCGCGCCGAATCCGGCCAGCCCGTCACCGCCCAGCACGATGCGCACCATGTGCGGCGTGAGCCGCTCGGTGCGAACGACGACGGCTGTGCCGACGGTGCGGGCGCGTCCTTCTGCCACGGTGTCTCCCCTGACTCCCCAGAAACTTAGCCTTACCTAAGTTAGCACCTCAGGGGCGAAGTGCACTGCTGAGACGGGAGACTGCTCCCCCCAGACCCCACCGATGGGCTAGCGCGTCGACCAGTTCCGGCTGCGCCGGTGCCTTCGGCAGCGCCGGATCGAAGGCCGGAAGCGGGACGTCCGAGGCCACCCGGACCACCTTCGGGGCCACCGCCAGATATGGCCGGGACTCGTCCAGGCGCCTGCGCTGGGTGGGGGTCAGCTTCGACTTCGGGTCGTCGACCGCCGCGATGATCCCGGCCAGGCTGCCGTAGGCGTCGAGGAGCTTCGCCGCCGTCTTCTCGCCGATGCCGGGAACGCCCGGCAGCCCGTCGCTCGGGTCCCCGCGCAGCAGCGCGAGGTCCGCGTAGCCGGGGCCGTCCACCCCGTACTTCTCGCGCAGCCAGGCCTCGTCCGTCACCTGGAGGGTGCCGACGCCCTTGAGGGGGTACAGGACCCGGCGCTGCCGGGCGTCGTCGACCAGCTGGTAGAGGTCCCGGTCGCCCGTGACGATGTCCACCGGGCCTCGAGCGCGGGCCGTTAGCGTTCCGATCACGTCGTCGGCCTCGTAGCCGGCGACCCCGACGCGGGCGATGCCGAAGGCGTCCAGCGCCGCCTCGATGATCGGCACCTGCGGGGCGAGCGTGTCGGGGATCTCCTCCGCGTCCGGGCCGGTCTCCGTCTCCTGCGCGACCCGGTGGGCCTTGTAGGAGGGGATCAGTTCCACCCGCCAGTGCGGCCGCCAGTCGGCGTCCATGCAGGCCACCAGATCGTCGGGGCGGTGGTCCTGGACCAGCCGGCCGATGAAGTCGAGCAGTCCGCGCACGGCGTTGACGGGGGTGCCGTCGGGGGCCTTCACGGAGTCCGGCACACCGAAGTAGGCGCGGAAGTAGAGGGAGGCGGTATCCAGGAGCATCAGGCGTCGTGTCGTCACGCAGACGATGATGCCGCAACCCCGCTCGGCGGCCACGGACAGTGAGTGCGCCTGTACGGGAACACCCGTGCACGCGAAACATGGGGCCGTTGCTGCGTAAGGTGCTTACAGCACACCGATGTGCGACGGACAAGGGGAGGGCAGCCCCGAAATGAACGACAGGGACAAGGACAAAGACAAGGACGGCAAGGAACCGCTTCGGGTGGGCGTGGCCGTGCGCAAGCGGCGCCGCGCGCTCCATCTGACCCTTGCCGCCGTATCGGCGCGCAGCGGTCTGTCGGTCCCCTTCCTCAGCCAGATAGAGAACGAGCGGGCCCGGCCCAGCATGCGCTCCCTCGAACGGGTCGCCGACGCGCTGGAGACCACGGCCGTCGAGCTGCTGGCCGCGTCCGACACCGCGCGCACGGTGGACCTCGTACGGGCCGGCGACGAATCCGGGCTCACCCCGGTCCCCGGCGTACGGCCCCTGGTCCGGGGGCACCACCAGCTGCACGCGCTCGAGTTCACCGGGGACCAGGACGCCGGGCGGGAGTACCAGCACCGCAACGACGAGCTGATGTACGTGGTCGCGGGCGCCTGCCAGGTGGAGGCGGAGGGGCGGGCGTACCGGCTGGAGAGCGGGGACGCGCTGTTCCTGTCGGGCGGCGTACGCCACCGCTGGCGGGCCGTCACCGAGGACACCCGGATCCTGGTGGTCGCGGTGGGCGACCACATCCACGCGACGTCCGAGCCGCCGTCGCCGGGCCCGACCGGCCACTGAACGGCATGCGGCGGATCGTCTCGCTGGTGCCGTCGCTGACCGAGGCGGTGGCGGTGAGCGCGCCCGGCCTCCTGGTCGGGGTCACGGACTGGTGCACGCACCCGGCGGATCTCGGGGACGCGGCGCGGATCGGGGGGACGAAGAACCCCGATGTGCGCGGGATCGCGGAGCTGCGCCCGGATCTGGTGATCGCCAACGAGGAGGAGAACCGGGCCCCCGACCTCGCGGCGCTGCGGGCGGCCGGGATCGAGGTGCTGCTCACCGAGATCCGCGACCTGCCGCAGGCGCTGCGCGAGCTGGACCGGGTACTGGTGGGGGCGCTGGGACTGAAGCGGCCCGGGTGGCTGGCGGACGCGGAGGCCGCGTGGGCCCGGGTGGAGCCGGTGGAGCCGGCCGGTGAGCTGCGGGCCTTCGTACCGGTGTGGCGGCGGCCGTGGATGGTGCTCGGCCGGGACACCTTCGCCGGGGACCTGCTGGCCCGGCTGGGGGTGCGCAACGTGTACGCGGGCCACGCGGAGCGCTACCCGAGGATCCCGGTGGAGGAGCTGGCCGCCGCCGGCTGCGATCTGGTGGTGCTCCCGGACGAGCCCTACCGGTTCACGGCCGAGGACGGTCCGGAGGCCTTCCCCGGCCTGCCCGCCGCGCTGGTCAGCGGGCGGCACCTGACCTGGTACGGGCCCTCGCTCGCCGAAGCCCCGGCCGTACTGGCCGGGGCGCTGCGCCGGGCGCGTTAGCGGGGCAGCAGCTTGCCGGTGAACAGGCCGCGCAGGGTGTGGGCGGCGGCCGCCAGCCAGGCGGTCAGCAGGGCGATGAACAGGGCCGAGGCGAGCCAGGCGAAGGCGGTCAGGCCGGTGTGGCGGGCCAGTCCGGCGGCGCCGGTGACGCAGGTGCCGACGGGGAAGGTCAGCGCCCACCAGGTCATCGCGAAGCCCATGCCGTTACGGGCGGCCCGGACCAGCATCGACGCGGCGAGGGCCAGCCACAGCAGGGCGAAGCCCATCACGGGGACCCCGTAGACGACCGCGAAGGCGCCGAGCGCTCCGGCGTAGGGGGCGCCGATGGACTGGGGGGCCATGTCGGCGAGCTGGTTGACGGCGGTGGTGGACTGGCCGAGGGGGCCGAGGACCAGGAAGAGGGTGGGGGTGAGGGCCAGGGGGAGCGGGCCGCCCACGATGAGCCGGCCGAAGACCAGGGGGAGCATCAGCAGCGTGGCGAGCAGGCTGATGCCGAACATGGCGTAGCAGGCGAGCAGCATGGCCTCGCGGGGCTGGCCGGCGGGGAGGTGGGGGATCAGGAGGGGGCCGAGCGCGGCGGAGACCATGGGGGCGACGAGGGGGAGCAGCCAGACGGGGGTGGCCTGGCGGGGCTCGACCTTGTGCCGGACCACCATCAGGTAGGGCACGGCGACGGCCATGACCAGGCCGATCACGGTGCCGGCGGTGAAGAGCACGGCGTCCGCGGCGACGGCGGCGCCGGTTCCGATGAGGTCCTTGCCGACGATGAGGGTGCCGCCGCCCACGGCCAGCAGGGCCATCGCCAGACAGCCGTAGAAGGGGGCGACGGCGGGGTCGAGGAGGTGGGCCCGGGCCTGGTCGCGGTGGTGGAGCCAGTGGCCGGCGCGGGCGCTGAGGAGGGTCGCGAGGGCGATGGCGGACAGCGCCCAGACGATCTGGCCGGCCACGCGCTGGCCGGGGAGCTGGTAGGGGAGGGTGGCGCCGGCGTTGGCGATGATCGCGGTGCCCATGACTGAGGCGTACCAGTTGGGGCCCAGGTGGCGGAGGGTGGGGAAGGGCTTGTCGGCCTTGCCGGCCTTGTCGGCCTTGTCGGCCTTGTGGTGGGCGTTGTCGGCCTTGTGGGCCTGGGGGGTCCGCTGGGTGGGACGGGGGCGTACGACGGTGGTGGCCATGGGTCCAGAGTCCCGTGGGGGCGGGGCGGGTGGCAGAGGTCATCTTCCTATGAGGCCATAAACTGGTTTTATGGGTAATGAGGAGTGGGTTCCGCTGGCGCACCGCGTGCCGGATCTGGGCGCGCTGGAACTGCTGCTCGCGGTCGCGCGCGTCGGCAGTCTGAGCGGGGCGGCCCGGAGGCTGGGGATCACCCAGCCGGCGGCGAGCAGCCGGATCCGGGCGATGGAGACGCGGCTGGGGGTGGCCCTGGTGGACCGCTCGCCGCGGGGGTCGACGCTGACGGCGGAAGGTGCGCTGGTCACCGACTGGGCGCGGCGGGTGGTGGAGGCGGCCGAGGCCTTCGACGCGGGTGCGCAGGCGCTGCGGGGGCGGCGGGACTCGCGGCTGCGGGTGGCCGCCAGCATGACCATCGCGGAGTACCTGCTGCCGGGCTGGCTGATCGCCCTGCGCGGGCAGCGGCCGGACACGGCGGTGTCCCTGCACGCCGGGAACTCCTCGGCGGTCGCGGAACGGGTGCTCGCGCACGAGGCGGACCTCGGCTTCGTGGAGGGGCTGACCGTGCCGGACGGGCTGGACTCGGCGGTGATCGCGCAGGACCGGCTCGTGGTGGCGGTGGCGCCGGGCCATCCGTGGGCGCGGCGGTCGCGGGGGGTGGAGGCGGCGGAGCTGGCTTCGGCGCCGCTGATACTGCGGGAGCGGGGGTCGGGGACGCGGCAGGTGCTGGACGCTGCGCTGGCCGGGTGCGGGGGGTTGGCGGCGCCGCTGTTGGAGCTGGCGTCGACCACCGCGGTGAAGGCGGCGGCGTTGAGTGGGGCGGGGCCGTGCGTGCTGTCGGAACTGGCGGTGGTTGACGAGCTGGCGGCGCGGCGGCTGGTGGAGGTGCCGGTCGCCGGTGCGGAGCTGGGGCGGGCCCTGCGGGCGGTCTGGCCCACGGGGGCCCGCCCGGCGGGGCCGGCCCGGGACCTGCTGTCGCTGACGCGGGGGCAGGGGTAGCTGCCCTGCCGGCTCCCTGGCGGGGGTTGCGCGGGGGTGGGGGGCGGGGGCCCCGGGGGGGGGGGGGGGCCGGGCTTCCTGCGGGTCGTGGGTGACGAGGAGGGCCGTGGGTCGGGTGGCGCGCAGGGCGGCCCGGACAACT
>NZ_JBICYR010000035.1:0-42050 GCF_043201175.1 Streptomyces sp. NPDC048337 | reverse complement strand
CCCGGCCCCGGGCGGGCGCGGCGGGGGGGGGGGGGGGCCCCCCCGGGCGGCGCCGGGGGGGGGGGGGGGGGGGGGGGGGGGCCGGGGCCGGGGGTGGGGTGTCGTCCGGGACGGGCTTCGATGTTCGGCGCCTGTTCCGGGTCGGCTTTGTCGGGCGGTGGCTCGCGCCGAATTCATCTCGTTTTGGTCCCGGCCGACACCCCACCCCGTCCCCGACCCCGACCGGGTGCATCGAGCCCCGGGTCAGGCCACCGGGACCGGGAGGGTGGCGGCCTCGATGAGGGAGGACATGACGCGGGTGTCCTTGTCGCGTTCGGGGTGCCACTGGACGCCCAGGACCCAGCGGGTCGGGTCTTCGATGGCCTCCACCGTGCCGTCGAGCGCGTGGGCCGAGGCGATCAGGCCGCGGCCCAGGCGGTCGACGGCCTGGTGGTGGTAGGTCGGTACGTCCGCTTCCTCGGGGACGAGGGAGGCGTAGCGCGTGCCGGGGACCGGGCGGACCGGGTGCCAGGAGGTGGCGCCGGGGGTGTCGACGTGGCCGTCGATGTGCTGGATCAGCGTGCCGCCGAGGGCCACGTTCAGCGCCTGCATGCCCCGGCAGATGCCCAGCAGCGGGAGGGAGGAGTCGAGGGCTGCCGCGATCAGGGCCAGTTCCCAGTGGTCGCGGATCGTGGCCGGGGCGCCCGTGCGGGGGTCGCGGGCGGCGCCGTAGTGGACCGGGTCCACGTCCGGGCCGCCCGCGATGACCAGGCCGTCCACCCGGCTCAACACCTCGGCCGCCGCCCCGGGTTCGTCCGGCGGCAGCAGCACGGCCGCACCGCCCGCCGCCTGGACGAGTTCGTAGTACCCGGTGGGCACGAGGGACGTGGGCACGTCCCACACCCCGTAGCGGGTGGATTCCTCCACGTAGGTGCTGATGCCGATGAGCGGCCTGGGCACGTTCTTACCTCCGATGAGGGGTGAGGGGTGAGGGGTGAGGTGGTGACAGCGTTTCAGTCGCGGGTCAGTTCCGCCTCGGCTTCCGCCAGAGCCGCGAACTCCTCCTCGGGGGCCGAGGCCACGAGGTGGTGCCGACTGTAGATCGCGAAGTAGGCGAGGGCGACGGCGTACACGGCCAGTGCGATGAATGCCGCGTCCTTGTCCACCAGGAAGGTGGCGACCAGGGCCGACAGGGCGAGTACGAAGGCCACCGAGGAGGTCAGGATTCCGCCGGGCGTGCGGTACGGACGCTCCAGGCCCGGCTCCCGGCGCCGCAGCACGATGTGGGAGAGGGCCATCAGGGCGTAGGAGATGGTCGCGCCGAAGACCGCGATGTTGAGCATGCGGGCGCCGTTGCCGGTGGCCGCCGCGAGGGCGAAACCGATCGCGCCGGGGATGACCAGGCCCAGGTACGGGGCCTTGCGCTTGGAGGTGAGCGAGAGGAAGCGCGGGAGGTAGCCGGCCCGCGAGAGGGCGAAGAGCTGGCGCGAGCCCGCGTAGATGAGGGAGAAGAAGGAGGCCACGAGGCCGGCCAGGCCCGCGTAGTTCACGAAGCGGCTCAGTGCGGTCGGGCCGTCGTCCCCTTCCAGGGCCACGACCAGGGGGTTGCCGGCCGCCTTGACGGCGTCGGCGCCCTGGGCGCCGGTCGCTGCGAAGAAGGTGATCAGTGCCAGGAGGGCGAGGATGCCCATGGAGATGGCCAGGGCCTTCGGCATGGAGCGGACGGGGTCCTTGGCTTCCTCCGCCGCCAGCGGTACGCCTTCCACGCCGAGGAAGAACCACATGCCGAAGGGGAACGCGGCCCAGATGCCCAGGACGCCCAGCGGCAGCCAGGAGTTCGAGCCGAAGGCGGTCGTGTCGACCGGGATGTCGTCGAGGCTGCCGGCGTCGAAGTCGGTCAGGGCGCCCACCGCGAAGATCAGCAGCGCGGCCACGGCGATGGCGGTCACGATGAGGCTGAAGCGCAGGGCCTCGCCGACGCCCCAGAGGTGGACGCCGATGAAGACGACGAAGCAGCCGAGGTAGACGGGCCAGCTGGAGGTGAGGCCGAAGAGGCCGAGGGACTCGACGTAGTCGCCGATGAAGATGACGATCGCCGCCGGGGCCAGGATGTACTCGATCAGGATGGCGGTGCCGGTGAGGAAGCCGCCCCAGGGGCCGAGCGCGCGGCGGGCGAAGCCGTAACCGCCGCCCGCGGTCGGGAGGATGGTGGACAGCTCGGCCAGGGAGAAGACCAGGCAGGCGTACATGGCGCCCATCAGGACGGTGGCGATGGCGAGGCCGCCGAAGCCGCCCTTGTCGAGGCCGACGTTCCAGCCGGAGAAGTCGCCGGAGACGACGTACGCGACACCCAGACCGGTGAGCAGCAGCCAGCCGGCGCTGCCGCGGCGCAGGGTGCGGCGTTCCAGGTAGTCGCCCTTGGTGGACTTGGTGGGTGCGGGCACGGCTTTGAGCCGTGCCTCGATGTCGTCGGCCATCGTGCGCTCCTGCCTCGGGGCAATGGTTGTGGGGCGTACCTTTGCCGCAGTGGAGTGGAGTGCGCAAGACCCCCGCGTTAAACAGGCGTTACGAAAACCTCCCCAGACCTCCCCGCTGCGCTCAGGCCAGAAACCCCCTCAGCAGCGCCGCCGTGCCGCAGCAGTGCTCGCGCATGGTCTCCCGCGCCCCGGCCGCGTCCCCCTCCAGGACGGACTCCACCAGCGCGGTGTGCTGCTGCTGCGAGTGTTCGAGGTTGCGCACGAGCAGCGGGATGCAGTCGAGCAGGTCGTTGACCGTGGCCCGGACGGCCGCGTACTGGGCCGTCAGGCTGGCGGACCCGGCCAGTTCGCACAGGGTCAGGTGGAAGAGGGTGTCCTGGCGGCGGTAGTCGGCGAGCGGTGCGTCGTGGGTGGCGGCGAGCGCCGCGAGCAGCCGGTCGGCGCCCTCGTCGGTCAGCCCCTGGGAGGCGCACAGTCCGGCCGCCCCCACCTCGAGGACCTCGCGGAACCGCAGCACGTCCTCGATGTCCACCCCCGCGACCCGCCGGCGCAGCTCCTGCTCGGAGCCGCCCGCCGGGGTGTCGGGCCGGGGCAGCACAAACGTTCCGCCGTACCGCCCGCGCCGGGCCTCCACCAGCCCCTGGTCCTGGAGCACCTTCAGCACCTCGCGGAGGGTGACCCGGCTGATCCCCATCCGCTCGGCCAACTCGCGCTCGGGCGGAAGCCGTTCGCCACCCGGCACCAGGCCCAGCCGGACCACCTGGAGGATCTGCTCCAGTGCCTCCTCGAAACCGTTGCCCGCCCGCACCTGCCGCAGCACGGGATTCAGCCGCGCGATCGCGTCGCCCTCGCTCGCCGTGTCGGTCATCTCGGCTCCTCCCCTTCCCAAGCAATGGTTCTGTTCAATACCTTAGGCCTCCTCGGCTCACCGAAGGAGAGATTCCCGTGGTAGACCGCAAGCCGCCGCTCGCGCCCGAGGAGCTCCGCTCCCTCGTCGCCAGCGGTGAGATCGACACAGTCGTCCTGGCCTTCCCCGACATGCAGGGGCGGCTCCAGGGCAAGCGGTTCGCCGCACAGTTCTTCCTGGACGAGGTCCTCGCGCACGGCACCGAGGGCTGCAACTACCTCCTCGCCGTCGACACCGACATGAACACCGTCGACGGATACGAGATGTCCTCCTGGGACCGGGGCTACGGCGACTTCGCCATGCACCCCGACCCGGCCACCCTGCGCCGCATCCCCTGGAACCCCGGCAGCGCCTTCCTCCTCGCCGACCTCGCCTGGAACGACGGCTCGCCCGTCGTCGCCGCGCCCCGGCAGATCCTGCGCCGCCAGCTGGAGCGCCTCGCCGAGCACGGGTACACCGCGATGGTCGGCACCGAGCTGGAGTTCATGGTCTTCCAGGACACCTACGAGCAGGCCTGGAACTCCCACTACCGCGGCCTGACCCCCGCCAACCAGTACAACATCGACTACTCCATCCTCGGGACCGGCCGCATCGAGCCCCTGCTGCGCCGCATCCGCAACGAGATGCAGGCCGCGGGCCTGACCGTCGAATCGGCGAAGGGGGAGTGCAACCTCGGCCAGCACGAGATCGCCTTCCGCTACGACGAGGCGCTGACCACCTGCGACCAGCACGCCGTCTACAAGACGGGGGCGAAGGAGATCGCCGCCCAGGAGGGTGTCTCGCTCACCTTCATGGCCAAGTACGACGAGCGCGAGGGCAACTCCTGCCACATCCACCTCTCGCTCACCGACGCCGACGGACGCAACGCGATGGCCGGCGACGGGCCAGGCGGAATGTCACCGGTGATGCGGCACTTCCTGGCGGGTCAGCTGGCCGCGCTGCGCGACTTCTCCCTTCTCTACGCCCCCAACATCAACTCGTACAAGCGTTTCCGGCCGGGATCCTTCGCCCCGACCGCCGTCGCCTGGGGCGTGGACAACCGGACCTGTGCGCTCCGAGTGGTCGGCCACGGCCGCTCCATGCGCTTCGAGAACCGCCTCCCCGGCGGAGACGTCAACCCCCACCTCGCCGTCGCCGGCCTGGTCGCGGCCGGTCTCTACGGCATCGAGAACCGCCTGGAGTTGCCCGAGGCCTGCGCCGGCAACGCCTACACCGGCGACTACGCGCACGTCCCCGCCACCCTGCGGGAGGCCGCCGAGCTCTGGGAGAACAGCGAGATCGCCAAGGCCGCCTTCGGCCCCGAAGTGGTCGCCCACTACCGCAACATGGCCCGCGTCGAGCTGGACGCGTACGACTCCGCGGTGACCGACTGGGAGCTGCGCCGCTCCTTCGAACGCCTGTAACCCCCTGATCCGACCGAACCGACCGAACGTCTGTGAGGCACCACGTGTCCGATGTGCTGGAAGTGTTGAATCCGGCCACCGAGGAACTCGTCGCCATCGTCCCGGCCGCCACACGGGACGATGTCGACGCCGCCGTCGCCCGGGCCGCCGCGGCCCAGCGCGCCTGGGCGGCGGCCGCCCCCGCCGACCGGGCCCGGCTGCTGCGCCGCTTCGCCGCGGTCGTCGACGGCCACATCGAGGAACTGGCCCAGCTGGAGGTCCGCGAGGCCGGCCACACCATCGGCAACGCCCGCTGGGAAGCCGGCAACGTCCGCGACCTGCTCGAATTCGCCGCCGGGGGAGTGGAACGGCTCTCCGGCCGGCAGATCCCCGTCGCCGGCGGCATCGACGTCACCTTCCTCGAACCCCTCGGCGTCATCGGCGTGATCGCCCCCTGGAACTTCCCCATGCCGATCGCCGCCTGGGGCCTGGCCCCCGCCCTGGCCGCCGGCAACGCCGTCCTCCTCAAGCCCGCCGAGACCACCCCCCTCACCGCGCTGCGCCTCGCCGAACTCGCCCTCGAAGCCGGGATCCCCGAGCACCTCTTCCAGGTGCTCCCCGGCCGCGGGGACGTCGCCGGCGACGCCCTCGTCGAGCACCCCGGCGTCGCCAAGGTCGTCTTCACCGGCTCCACGCGCGTCGGCAAGCAGATCATGGCCAAGTGCGCCGACCGGGTGAAGCGCGTCACCCTCGAACTCGGCGGCAAGAGCCCCAACATCGTCTTCGCGGACGCGGACCTGGAGGCCGCCGCAGCTGCCGCCCCGATGGCCTTCCTCGACAACACCGGCCAGGACTGCTGCGCCCGCACCCGGATCCTCGTCCAGCGCTCCGCCTACGACCGGTTCCTCTCCCTCCTCGCCCCCGGCATCGAGGGCGTCGTCGTCGGCGACCCCACCGACGAGAAGACCCAGATGGGCCCGCTGATCTCGCGCACACAGCTGGAGCGCGTACGGTCCTACGTCACCGACGACCTCACCGCGATCCGCGGCACCGCCCCCGAAGGCCCCGGCTTCTGGTACCCGCCGACCCTCGTCACGGACGTCGCCCCCACGGCGCCCGTCGCCGCCGACGAGGTCTTCGGCCCGGTCGCCGTCGTCCTGCCCTTCGAGGACGAGGAGGACGCCGTACGCCTGGCCAACGCCACCGAATACGGCCTCTCCGGCTCCCTGTGGACCCGCGACATCGGCCGCGCCCTGCGCGTCTCGCGCGCCGTCGCCGCGGGCAACCTCTCCGTCAACTCCCACAGCAGCGTCCGCTACTGGACCCCCTTCGGCGGCTACAAGCAGTCCGGACTCGGCCGCGAGCTCGGACCCGACGCCCTGACCGCATTCACCGAGACCAAGAACGTCTTCATCAGCACGGAGGCCTGAACAGCATGACCAACGAAGAGATCGTCTGCCGCCGCCTCGTCGGCCGTACCGCCGTCATCACCGGAGCCGGCAGCGGCATCGGCCTGGCCACCGCCCGCCGCCTCGCCTCCGAAGGCGCCAACGTGGTCTGCGGCGACATCGACGAGACGGCCGGCAAGGCAGCCGCCGAAGAGGTCGGCGGCACCTTCGTGAAGGTCGACGTCACCAGCCCGGAGGAGGTCGAGGCCCTCTTCAAGACCGCCTTCGACACCTACGGCTCCGTCGACATCGCCTTCAACAACGCCGGCATCTCGCCCCCGGACGACGACTCGATCCTCACCACCGGCCTGGAGGCCTGGAAGCGGGTCCAGGACGTCAACCTCACCTCCGTCTACCTCTGCTGCAAGGCCGCCCTGCCCTACATGCAGCGCCAGGGCCGCGGCTCGATCATCAACACCGCCTCCTTCGTCGCCATCATGGGCGCCGCCACCTCGCAGATCTCCTACACCGCCTCCAAGGGCGGCGTCCTCGCCATGTCCCGCGAGCTCGGCGTCCAGTTCGCCCGCGAGGGCATCCGCGTCAACGCCCTGTGCCCGGGGCCCGTCAACACCCCGCTCCTGCAGGAACTGTTCGCCAAGGACCCCGAGCGCGCCGCCCGCCGGCTCGTGCACATCCCGCTGGGCCGCTTCGCCGAGCCCACCGAGATCGCCGCCGCCGTCGCCTTCCTCGCCAGCGACGACTCCTCCTTCATCAACGCCACCGACTTCCTCGTCGACGGCGGCATCTCCGGCGCGTACGTGACGCCCCTGTAGCCGGCTCCGCCGGCGGGCCCTCCAAACGTTCACCCCAGCACCACCCTCCCGACAGCCGGGCGTCGCACGACGCCCGGCTGTCGTGCTCTACCGTCCGCGACGATCTCCATCAGCAAGGAGCGTTCACCTCAGTGACCCCACGAAGCACCACGCGGCGCCTCCAGGCCGTCGCGGCCGCCGCGATAACCGCCGGCGCCCTCCTGGCCACCGCACCCACCGCCGAGGCGGCCCGCCCCGGCGCACCCTGCACGGCCCCGCAGCTGAAGGCCGGCTGGTACGGGGACAACCAGGCCCGGCTCCAGCAGCTCATCGACCAGTACGGCAAGTGCAACCCGTACCGGCCGAGCCGCACCAAGCCCGTCGCCGTCTTCGACTGGGACAACACCGTCGTCAAGAACGACGTGGGCGACGCCACCATGTACTGGCTGCTGCGCAACGGCAAGATCCGCCAGCCCGCCGGCGGCGACTGGACCACCACCAGCCGCTACCTCACCCCGGCCGCCGCCCGGGCCCTGGCCGACGCCTGCGGCACCCTCGCCCGCCCCGGCAGCCCGCTGCCCACCGGCACCCCCGAGGGCGCCGCCTGCGCCGACGAACTGGCCGCCGTCTACGGCACCGGCGCCACCCGGGCCGCAGCCGCTGCCTTCGCCGGCTGGGACCGCCGCACGATCGAGCCCGCGTACGCCTGGCTGCCCCAGCTGATGCAGGGCTGGACCGCCCGCGAGATCCGCGGCTTCGCCGCCGCCGCCCGCACCGAGAACCTGGCCGCGCCCATCGGGACCAAGCAGCAGGTGGGCACCGGCACCGCCACCGGCTGGGTGCGCTACTACGACCAGCAGCAGGACCTGATCAACGCCCTGCGGAAGGCCGGCTTCGACGTCTGGATCAGCTCCGCCTCACCGCAGCCGGTCGTCGAGGTCTGGGCCCAGGGCGTCGACATCGCGGCGGACCACGTCATCGGCATCCGCAACACCACGACCCGGGGCGGCACGTACACCGCGCACCTCCAGGGCTGCGGATCCGTCGCGGACGGCGCCGACACGATGATCACGTACATCGACGGCAAGCGCTGCTGGATCAACAAGGAGATCTTCGGCGTGCGAGGCGCCGCCGCCGAGAAGGTCCAGCCGGCCGCCCGACGCCAGGTGTTCGCCGCGGGCGACTCGGACACCGACATCTCGTTCCTGCGCGACGCCACCACCCTGCGCCTCGTGGTCAACCGCAACAAGAACGAGCTGATGTGCCGCGCCTACGACAACAGCGACGGCAAGTGGATCGTGAACCCGATGTTCATCGAGCCCAAAAAGCAGAAGAACAACCCCTACCCGTGCTCCACGACCGGCTACGTCGACCACGACGGCACCGCCGCCCCCGTCCGCCGGGGTGACACCAGCATCATCTCCGACCAGACGGACACGGTCTTCTAGAGGAAGGTGCGGCCCTCGCCCCGGTACGTCGGGGCGGTGGCCGTCACCCGATCGCCCTCGACCAGGTGCAGAACATCAAATCGCTCGCACAGTTCACCCGCCTTGGCGTGGCGGAACCACACCCGGTCGCCGATCAGCAGATCGTCGGCCGGGCTGCCGAGCAGCGGGGTCTGCACCTCGCCGGCGCCCTCCTGGGGGTCGTAGCGCAGCCCCTGCGGCAGGTACGGCACCGGAAGCCGGTCGGCGCCCGGCGCGCCCGAGGCCGGATAGCCGCCGCCGAGCACGGTGACCACGCCCACGCCGGGCCGCCGGACCACGGGCTGCGCGAACAGCGCGGCCGGACGCCCCCGGAACGAGGTGTAGTTGTCGAACAGCCGCGGCACGTACAGCCCGGACCCGGCGGCGATCTCCGTGACCGCCTCCTCGGCGGCCGTCTCGCCCACGCTCCCGGTCCCGCCGCCGTTGACGAACTCCAGGTCCGGCACCACCGCCCGCACCGCCCGCACCACCTCGGCCCGCCGCGCCGCCAGCTCCTTGCGGGCCGCGCCCTGCATCAGCCGGATCATCCGCGACCGCACCGGCCGCCCGGCCAGCGCGTCCCCGACCCCGGCGACGTGCCCCTCGTACGCCATCAGCCCCACCACCCGGAACCCCGGCCGGGCCGCGACCGTCCGGGCCAACTCGGCCAGCTGCGAGGGCTCCCGCAAGGGCGAGCGCCGCGCCCCTATGCGCACCCGGCCGCCGAACAGCTGCAGCGCGGTGTCCAGTTCCAGGCAGACGCGGATCTCCTGGGTGCCGCCGTCCCGCGACCGGTCGATGAGCTCCAGCTGCGCCACGTCGTCCACCATGACGGTGACGGCGGCGGCCAGCTTCGGATCTCCCGCCAGCTCGGCGAATCCGCCGCGGTCGGCGGAGGGATAGGCGAGCAGCACGTCCTCGAACCCGGAACGGGCCAGCCAGAGCGACTCGGCGAGGGTGTACGACATGATCCCGGCGAACCCGGGCCGGGCGAGGACCCGTTCGAGGAGCGCACGGCACCGGACGGACTTGCTGGCGACGCGCACGGGCTTCCCGCCGGCCCGGCGCACGAGGTCGTCGGCGTTGGCGTCGAACGCCTCGAGATCCACGATGGCCAGCGGCGCTTCGAGGTGCGCGGTCGCCCGGTCGTACCGGGCGCGGTCGGCGGCGGGGGAGTTCATGGCGGGAGCTTGCCAGACCGCGCTACCGATGGGTAGGCCCCGCCCACCCCGGGGCTCCGCCCCGCACCCCGCTCCTCAAACGCCGGAGGGGCTGGATGTGCCTGGCGTCGCTGGGTTGGGTGTGGGTCAAGGATTCGGGGCTCCACCCCGTACCCCGCTCCTCAAACGCCGGAGGGGCTGAAGTTGCCTGGTGTGGCTGGGCTCTGTGCGGGTCAAAGACCGGGGCTCCGCCCCGTGCCCCGCTCCTCAAACGCCGGAGGGCTGGAGTTGCCGGCCGGGGGTGAAAGGTGCCAGGTGGGCTGGATGATGCTGCGGGGGCTCGACGCAGCTGGCCGGGGTCGGGGTCGGGGTCGGGGACGGGGTGGGGTGTTGGCCGGGACTAAAACGAGATGAATTCGGCGCAAGCCGCCGCCCCGCAAGACAACCACCCCAGGGCGCCGAACATCGAAGCCCGTCCCGGACGACACCCCACCCCGGCCCCGGCCCCGGCCCCGCGAACCCCCGCCAGGGGACCGGCCGAGCCCCCGGCAGGGCATCGACCCCGAGCCCGCGAATCCCCGCCAGGGGACCGGCCGAGCCCCCGGCAGGGCGTCGACCCCGAGTCCGCGAATCCCCGCCAGGGGACCGGCCGAGCCCCCGGCAGGGCATCGACCCCGAGCCCGCGAACCCCCGCCAGGGGACCGGCCGGGCTCGCGGCAGGGCATCGACCCCGAGCCCGCGAACCCCCGCCAGGGGACCGGCCGGGCTCGCGGCCAGGGGATCGGCCCAGCCCCCGGTCGGGGACCCCGTAGAGTACGGGCAGGCAGCCGTACGGAACGGGGGGCGGAGCCGCCGGATGACCACGACGACACCGCGGATCGCGGTTCTCGGCGAGCCCGATCCGCCACCGCCGACCCCGTCCCCGAGCCCGTCCCCGTCCCCGCCCGTCAGGGCGAAGCGGGTCGTCGCCGCCGTCCTCAGCGGGCTCCTCGGCCTCGGCCTCCTCACCGGAGCCGGCATCGACACATGGCTCGAACAGCGTGCCGCCCACCGCCCGTTGCCCGCCGACGCCGTCTACCGCAAGGCCGCCTCCCTCTGGCACACCGCCCCGGTCGACGGCCTCTTCCCGCCCGTCCTCGCCGGCCAGGCGACCGGCCCCGGCGGCTCCAACCGCGTCTGGACCCGGATCGCGCTCGCCCCCGACGCCGACTGCCCCGCCGCCCTCCCGCCCGACTGGCAGGGCCTCCTGGCATCCACCGGCACCGGCTGCACCCGCGTACTCCGCGCCACCTACACCGACGCCACCCGCAGCTCCCTGATCACCGTCGGCATGGTCTTCACCCCCGCCGACGCCCCCGCGACTGCCGCCCTCACCGCCCGGCTCACCGCCCCGCCCGCCTACGGATTCGCCGACGCCCAGCGCGCCGCCTGGACCGCCTCCGTACGCGCCGAGGCCCCAGTCGTCGTCTACACCGTCTCCGCGTTCGCCGACGGCCGCCCCCTCGACGCGCCCCGCCCCGCGGAGGACCTGATGAAGAAGGAGGCCACGGGCGCGGTCGCCCAGGCGGGCCTCGGCCACGAGGCCAAGGCGGTCGCCGACCGCATCGGCACCGCCCTGGCCCTCCTCGCCGCACCACC
This sequence comes from Streptomyces sp. NPDC048337, assembly GCF_043201175.1. Lineage (NCBI taxonomy): Bacteria > Bacillati > Actinomycetota > Actinomycetes > Kitasatosporales > Streptomycetaceae > Streptomyces > Streptomyces sp. NPDC048337. The sequence continues at coordinate 30,841 of NZ_JBICYR010000035.1, read as the reverse complement.
CGCCACGCCCACCCCGGAGGCCAGATGACGCCCCGCAGGCCCCGCCGGTCGGCGTTCGGGCAGGGCGCCGCCGCCCTGGTCGCCGGCGCCCTCCTCGCCGTCGCCGCCGCACCCCCGGCGGCCGCCGATGCCATCCGCGACCGCCAGTGGGGCCTGCTGGCCCTGCGCGCGGAGGAGGCCTGGGGCACCACCCGCGGCGACGGGGTCACCGTCGCCGTCCTCGACACCGGCGTGGACGCCTCCCACCCCGACCTCGCCGGCCAGGTCCTCGACGGCACCGACCTCGTCGGCATGGGCGCCGGCCGCGGCGACCGCGCCTGGGCCCGCCACGGCACCGCCATGGCCGGCATCATCGCCGGGCACGGCCACGGCTCCAGCCGCGGCCAGGGCGTCCTCGGCGTCGCCCCGCAGGCCCGGATCCTGCCGGTCCGCGTGATCCTGGAGGAGGGCGACCCGGGCCGCGCCCAGGCCCGCGACAGCAAGGGCGGCGCCCTCGCCGAGGGCATCCGCTGGGCCGCCGACCACGGCGCCGACGTGATCAACCTGTCCCTCGGCGACGACAGCGACTCCGCCCACCACGAGGCGGGGGAGGACGAGGCCGTCCAGTACGCCCTCGCCAAGGGCGTGGTCGTGGTCGCCTCCGCGGGCAACGGCGGCGAGGCGGGCGACCGCGTCTCCTACCCGGCCGCCTACCCCGGCGTCATCGCCGTCACCGCCGTCGACCGCAAGGGCAGGAAGGCGCGCTTCTCCACCCGGAACTGGTACGCCACCGTCAGCGCCCCGGGCGTCGACATCGTCATCGCCGACCCCGACCGCTCGTACTACGAGGGCTGGGGCACCAGCGCCGCCGCGGCCTTCGTCTCCGGCGCCGTGGCCCTCGTCAAGGCCGCCCACCCGGACCTGTCCCCGGCCCAGATCAAGAAGCTGCTGGAGGACACCGCCTCCGACAGCCCCGCCGGCGGCCGCGACGACGCCCGCGGCCACGGCCTGGTGGACCCCGTCGCCGCCCTCCAGGTGGCCGAGGCCGTACAGCCGGAGGCGGCCGTACCGGCGCCCGCCGCGGCCGAGCGGCCGTACTTCGGCCCCGGCCCCGACCCGGCGCGCCCGCCCGAGCGCCACGCCCGGCCGGGCGCCCCGGAGGCCGCGGTCGCGGGCGCGGTGCTGCTCGTACTGGCCGCCGTACTGGCCCGGCGCCCGCGCCGGGGCACCCGGGCCCGGGGCGGCCGACCCGTCGCGGCACAGTAGGGTCGGGTAACTGTGGCGAACATGGCGAACAAGAACATTCCCGACCCCGGCTTCTCCGACGACGACGGCTCGGCCGATCCGCGGCTGAGCGAGGCCCTGGCCGCGTGGTCGAAGGACCGGGCGAACGAGCCGCAGGTGCTGGCCGCCCTCAAGGACGCCCGCCTGCTGGTCCCGGTCGTCGCCGTGCTCGGCGAGGTCGAGACCGACCCGGAGACCGGCCTCAAGCGGGAGAAGACCAGCGACATGGCCGTCCCGACCCTGCGGGCGGGCGACCGGCGGGCCCTGCCCGCCTTCACCTCCATCGCCTCGCTCGCGCTCTGGGACCCGGCGGCCCGGCCGGTGGCGGTCCCGCTGCACCAGGCCCTGGCGGCCGCCGCGCACGAGAAGGCCGACACCGTGGTCCTGGACCTGGCAGGGCCCGTCACCTACCAGCTGACCGGCTCCGCGCTGCTCGCCCTCGCCGAGGGCCGTACGGACGCGGGCCCGCTGGCCGATCCCGCCGTACGGGAAGCCGTACGGGCCGCGGTGGCCGCGGAGCCGGCCGTGCTCCGCGCCCACCTGGGCCCGGGAAGCGCCGACGCCGACGGCACCCTCGCGATCGTGCTGGCCGCGGGCGAGCAGGCCCCGGCCGCGGCCCGCCGGGTGGCCGAGGCCCTCGCCGCGGACGAGACCCTGCGGGCCCGGCTGGTGCGCGGGCTGGACCTGGCGCTGCTGCCGCCGGAGGCCCCGGCCCCGCCCGGCGAGGCACTGTTCTCCCGCTGAGCGGCCGGGCGGCCGGGCGACCGAACGACGAAGAGGCTGCCGGGAAGGTACCCGGCAGCCTCTCGCGCGAGCGGTGGGGATCAGGCGAAGACGGGACCGGTGAACTTCTCGCCCGGGCCCTGGCCCGGCTCGTCCGGGACCACGGAGGCCTCGCGGAAGGCCAACTGGAGCGACTTCAGGCCGTCGCGCAGCGGGGCGGCGTGGAAGGAGCTGATCTCGGTGGCGCTCGCGGTGACCAGGCCCGCCAGGGCCGTGATCAGCTTGCGGGCCTCGTCGAGGTCCTTGTACTCGGAGTCCGGCTTGTCCAGGCCCAGGTTGACCGCCGCGGCGCTCAGCAGGTGCACGGCCACCGTGGTGATCACCTCGACGGCGGGGACGTCCGCGATGTCGCGGGTCATGGCGTCGTAATCGGGGGCCTCGTCGGCAGCGGCGTCGGTGGGGAGGGTCGCGTCAGTCATGCTCAACACGATAAGCCGGGCGGGCCAGACCCCCGACCCGAGCACCGGGTGAGCGGCCCTGGCGCGGAATGCTATATTGGGCTACGACCGGCCGGAGACCTATGTCCCCGGCCCACAAGTGGAGGCTCCGATCTCCCACCCGACCACCCTCCGGGGCGGCGGGTCACCGGTCAGGCGGCATCCATCGTTCCGTACGGACGATGGAAAGCTGCCCGATGCTGCGCCCCGCGGTTCGCACGCGGCGGTGCTCCGGTTGTTTTGGAGCCCCTGCCTGTGCCCGGCGGGGCTTTTCTGATTCTCCCGCCGTCGGTCTGACGGAAATACACGTCAGCGACTGTCTGCCAGGCAGCCGTGTGGTGCTACCGAGGAGGATCCATCAGCACCGAGCCCCGCATCAACGACCGGATTCGCGTTCCCGAGGTACGACTCGTCGGTCCCAGCGGCGAGCAGGTCGGCATCGTGCCGCTTGCGAAGGCGCTTGAGCTCGCGCAGGAGTACGACCTCGACCTGGTCGAGGTCGCGGCGTCCGCACGCCCGCCGGTCTGCAAGCTCATGGACTACGGCAAGTTCAAGTACGAGTCGGCCATGAAGGCCCGTGAGGCGCGCAAGAACCAGGCGCACACGGTCATCAAGGAAATGAAGCTCCGGCCGAAGATCGACCCGCACGACTATGACACCAAGAAGGGTCACGTCGTTCGGTTCCTCAAGCAGGGCGACAAGGTCAAGATCACGATCATGTTCCGTGGTCGCGAGCAGTCCCGGCCGGAACTCGGCTACCGACTGCTGCAGCGTCTCGCTTCGGACGTCGAGGAGCTCGGCTTCATCGAGTCGAACCCGAAGCAGGACGGCCGCAACATGATCATGGTCCTCGGTCCGCACAAGAAGAAGACCGAGGCGATGGCCGAAGCCCGCGAGGCGCAGGCCGCCCGCAAGGCGGAGCGCCAGGGTGTCGCCGCCACCGACGAGGCGGCTCCTTCCGAGGAGACCGCCGCCGCCGAGGCGACGACCACCGAGGATGCCGACGTCACCGAGGCCGCCGCCGACGAGGCGAACGCCGAGGCCTGATTCCGAGGCAGCCTGTCTCGAAATCACCGACACAACATGACGCTCCCGCCATCCGGTCCCGAACCGGACCGGTGGGGGCGCCACCGACGAGGAGATAACGGCGCTATGCCGAAGAACAAGACGCACAGCGGTACCAAGAAGCGCTTCAAGATCACCGGCTCCGGCAAGGTGCTCCGCGAGCGCGCCGGCAAGCGCCACCTGCTCGAGCACAAGTCGTCGCGCATCACCCGCCGCCTGACCGGCAACGCGGAGATGGCCCCCGGCGACGCCGCGAAGATCAAGAAGCTTCTCGGCAAGTGATGTTCTCCGCTCCCCCGCAGGGAGCGGATGAGCGTCGAGACCGGGACCCCATCGAATTCGGGCCGTGTGAAGACAACCACGGCCCCGCTACAAGGAGTTAAAAAGTGGCACGCGTCAAGCGGGCAGTAAACGCCCACAAGAAGCGCCGGGCGATCCTCGAGGCGGCCTCCGGCTACCGCGGTCAGCGTTCGCGCCTGTACCGCAAGGCCAAGGAGCAGGTCACCCACTCGCTGGTCTACAACTTCAACGACCGCAAGAAGCGCAAGGGCGACTTCCGTCAGCTGTGGATCCAGCGCATCAACGCCGCTGCCCGCCAGAACGGCATGACGTACAACCGCCTGATCCAGGGTCTGAAGGCCGCCAACATCGAGGTGGACCGCAAGATCCTCGCGGAGCTGGCCGTCAACGACGCCAACGCGTTCGCCGCCCTCGTCGAGGTCGCGCAGAAGGCCCTCCCGGCCGACGTCAACGCCCCCAAGGCTGCCGCGTAAGGCTCAGCCGGCCCGCTGTCCAGCAGGTCGGCCCCCACGGACCCGCAGGCCTCTCGCCTGCGGGTCCGTGTGCTTTCCCCAGCACCGGAACCCCGAGAGAGAACCGCAGACACCATGGGTCACCCCGCCGAGCTGATCTCCCCCCGATCCCCGCGGGTGGCCGCCGCCAGGCGACTGGCGCGGCGCAATTTCCGCACCAAGGAGCGCCGGTTCATCGCCGAGGGCCCCCAGGCGGTCCGCGAGGCCGTCGAGCACCGCGGCGCGGGCGGCGCGTCGACCCTGATCGAGCTGTTCGCCACCGTCGAGGCCGCCGAGCGCTACGCCGAGATCATCGACGCCGCGCTGGCCGCGGGCGCCCGGGTGCACTACGCCTCCGACGAGGTGCTGGCGGAGGTCTCGCAGACCGTCACCCCGCAGGGGCTCGTCGGCGTCTGCCACTTCCTGGACTCGCCCTTCGAGGACATCCTCGCCGCCGGTCCCAAGCTGGTCGCCGTCCTCGCGCACGTCCGCGACCCCGGCAACGCCGGTACGGTGCTCCGCTGCGCGGACGCCGCCGGCGCGGACGCGGTGGTGCTCACCGACGCCTCCGTGGACCTCTACAACCCCAAGTCCGTACGGGCCTCCGTGGGCTCCCTCTTCCACCTCCCGGTCGCGGTCGGCGTCCCCGTGGAGCAGGCCGTCGAGGGGCTGCGGGCGGCGGGCGTACGGATCCTCGCGGCCGACGGGGCCGGCGAGGACGACCTCGACGCCGAGCTGGACGCGGGCACCATGGGCGGCCCCTCGGCATGGGTCTTCGGCAACGAGGCCTGGGGCCTGCCGGAGGAGACCCGGGCGCTGGCGGACGCCGTCGTACGGGTTCCGATCCACGGCAAGGCGGAGAGCCTGAACCTGGCGACGGCCGCCGCGGTGTGCCTGTACGCGTCCGCGCGTGCACAGCGGGCGCCCGGAGGGTGCCGCTCTGTGACCCTCAGCTAGTAATGTGGCGGCCCGGGGGCCCACTGCGCTACCCGGAGATGTGGGGTACGGGGAGATGACCGTCGGCAGGAACAGCTCACCAGGGGCCGGGGGCGCGGCCGAGGCGCAGTTCCCGGACACCCGCGCGGCCCTCGGCCCCGGCCGCCCCGGCGAGGCCGCCGCCCTGCGCGCCGTACCGCCGCAGTCGGCGTCCGCCGCAAGGGCTGCGGACGGCGCGGCCGGGCACCCCGCACCGCCGCGGCAGGCCCCCACCGCGCCCGCACGCGTCGAAACCCGCCCCGCCCCCGCCGGAGTCGCTCCGCAGGCGACCGGCCCGCGCGCCGCGGCCCCCCCGCCCGCAGGCAGCCCGAGCGGCCCGGTCCGTACGGGCGTCCGTCCGCAGGACGCCGCCACCGGCCCGCACACAGGGGACGCCCCGCGTGCGGTCGGCGCGCGCGGCCCGGCGCGCGCGGGCAACGCCGCAGGCGGCAGGGCTCCGCAGGTGACCGGCACCGGCCCGGTACACGCGAGCGACGCCGCAGGCGGCACGGCAGGCGAGGGGTTCGGGATCGATCCCGACGAGCTGCCCGACGGGCTCGTCGTCGCCGATCACGCCGGGGTCGTCATCTGCTTCAACCGGGCCGCGGCCCGGATGACCGCCACCGACCCCGCACAGGCGCTCGGCACCCGGATCGACCGCGCGCTGCCGCTCGAAGACCTCGACGGCCGTCGCTGGTGGACGCTGACCGACCCCTACGGCGGCCTCGCCACCCGCCGCGGGCAGCCCGAGCGGAACCTGCTGCTCCCCGGTGGCCGCGAGGTGCTGGTCTCCGCCCGCTACGTCCGAACCCACCCCACCGGCCCGCTGAGCCGCCTCGTCATCACCCTGCGCGGCACCGAGGCCCGCCGCCGCACCGAGCGCAGCCACGCCGAGCTGATCGCCACCGTCGCGCACGAGCTCCGCTCACCGCTCACCTCCGTCAAGGGCTTCACCGCGACCCTGCTCGCCAAGTGGGAGCGGTTCACCGATGACCAGAAGCGGCTGATGCTGGAGACGGTCGACGCCGACGCCAACCGCGTCACCCGCCTCATCGCCGAGCTCCTCGACATCTCCCGCATCGACTCCGGCCGGCTGGAGGTGCGCCGCCAGCCCGTCGACATCGCCACCGCCGTCGGCCGCCACGTCCAGGCGCTCACCGCGAACGGTCAGGCCCCCGAGCGGTTCCTCGTACGAGTGAGCCGCCCGCTTCCCGACCTGTGGGCCGATCCGGACAAGATCGACCAGATTCTCGGCAACCTCCTCGAAAATGCGGTGCGCCACGGAGACGGAACGGTCACCATCGACGTATCGCCGCATGAGAAGGGAACCGCCGTCACCGTGACCGACGAAGGCCCCGGGATCCCCGAGGAGTCGATGGCACGCGTCTTCACCCGCTTCTGGCGGGGGAGCAAGCGCGGCGGCACCGGCCTGGGCCTTTACATCGTCAAGGGCGTCGTGGAGGCCCACGGCGGCACCATCACGGTCGGCCGCGGCCCCGGCGGCGGCGCCGAGTTCCGATTTATCCTGCCCGTGAGCGCCCCGGCCTACCTCACGCAGTAGCACTGCGGAGCGTCTCGCCAGGCGGCCCACGGGCTCCTTCACCCCCGGCGACCTTTAGACTCGTCCTTTGGCACCTTTGTGTCCTTGTGCCGATCGAGTCGTACGGGGACCCACCAGCCAGCCATCGGAAGTACGGGAAGAGATGTCGGCACCGAACAAGTCGTACGACCCTGTCGAGGTCGAGGCACTGAAACCGGAAGAGATCGAGCGCATGCGGGACGAGGCGCTCGCCGCCTTCGCGTCCGCCGGCGACCTCGACGCGCTGCGTGAGGCGAAGACCGCGCACATGGGCGACCGCTCGCCCCTGGCGCTCGCCAACCGCGAGATCGGCGCGCTGCCCCCGCAGGCCAAGGCCGAGGCGGGCAAGCGCGTGGGCCAGGCCCGCGGCGCCGTGAACAAGGCCTTCGGGGCCCGCACGGTCGAGCTCGAGGCGGAGCGCGACGAGCGGGTGCTGGTCGAGGAGGCCGTGGACGTCACGCTGCCCCACGACCGCACCCCCGCCGGCGCCCGGCACCCGCTGACCACGCTGATGGACCGCATCGCGGACATCTTCGTGGCCATGGGCTACGAGGTCGCGGAGGGCCCCGAGGTCGAGGCGGAGTGGTTCAACTTCGACGCCCTCAACTTCACGCCCGACCACCCGGCGCGCCAGATGCAGGACACCTTCTTCGTCCGGGGGCCGGAAGGCACCGAGGGCGACGAGTCCGGCGTCGTGCTGCGCACCCACACCTCCCCGGTGCAGGCGCGCTCGCTGCTGGAGCGCAAGCCGCCCGTCTACATCGTCTGCCCCGGCCGCGTGTACCGCACCGACGAGCTCGACGCGACGCACACCCCGGTCTTCCACCAGGTCGAGCTGCTCGCCGTGGACGAGGGCCTGACCATGGCGGACCTCAAGGGCACCATGGACCACATGGTCCAGGAGCTGTTCGGCGAGGGCACCACCACGCGCCTGCGCCCGCACTTCTTCCCCTTCACCGAGCCGTCCGCCGAGATGGACATGCAGTGCTACGTGTGCCGCGGCGAGTCGGTGGGCAACCCCGACCGCCCGTGCCGTACCTGTTCCAGCGAGGGCTGGATCGAGCTGGGCGGCTGCGGCATGGTCAACCCCAAGGTGCTCGTCGCCTGCGGCGTGGACCCCGAGAAGTACAGCGGGTTCGCCTTCGGTTTCGGCATCGAGCGGATGCTGATGTTCCGCCACAACGTTGAAGACATGCGAGACATGGTCGAGGGTGACGTCCGTTTCACCCGGCCGTTCGGGATGGAGATCTGATGCGGGTCCCGCTTTCTTGGCTGCGGGAGTACGTCGACCTCCCCGCGGGTGAAACCGGTCGCGACGTGGCGGCCAAGCTCGTCGACGCCGGCCTCGAGGTCGAGACCGTCGAGCAGCTCGGCGGCGGGCTGAAGGGCCCGCTCGTCGTCGGCCAGGTGCTGACCATCGAGGAGCTCGAGGGCTTCCGCAAGCCGATCCGTTTCTGCACGGTCGACGTCGGCCAGGCCAACGGCACCGGCGAGCCGCAGGAGATCGTCTGCGGCGCCCGGAACTTCTCCGTCGGCGACAAGGTCGTCGTGGTCCTGCCCGGCGCCGTCCTGCCCGGCGACTTCGCGATCGCCTCGCGCAAGACGTACGGCAGGACCTCGCACGGCATGATCTGCTCCGGCGAAGAGCTGGGCATGGGCGACGACGGCACGCACGGCATCATCGTGCTGCCGCCGGAGCACGAGGTCGGCACCGACGCGATCGAGCTGCTCCAGCTCGTCGACGAGGTCCTCGACATCGACATCACCCCGGACCGCGGCTACTGCATGTCCATGCGCGGTGTCGCCCGCGAGGCCGCGACCGCCTACGGCCTGCCGCTGCGCGACCCGGCGCTGCTCGACGTGCCCGCGCCCAACTCGTACGGCTACCCGGTCAAGATCGACGACCCGGCCGGCTGCGACCGCTTCACCGCCCGCACGGTGACCGGGCTCGACCCCGACGCGCGCTCCCCGATCTGGCTCACCCGCCGCCTCCAGAAGGCCGGCATGCGCCCGATCTCGCTCGCCGTCGACATCACCAACTACGTGATGCTCGAACTGGGCCAGCCGCTGCACGCCTACGACCGCTCCAGCATCGACGGCGCCATCGGTGTCCGCCGTGCCGAGCAGGGCGAGAAGTTCACCACCCTCGACGGGGTCAAGCGCACGCTCGACGCCGAGGACCTGGTGATCATCGACGACAGCGGCCCGATCGGGCTCGCCGGTGTCATGGGCGGCGCCAACACCGAGATCGCCGACCCCGTCACCGACCCCGAGACGGGCGTCGTCACCGGGACCACCGACGTGGTCATCGAGGCCGCGCACTTCGACTCCGTGTCGATCTCGCGCACCGCCCGCCGCCTGAAGCTCTCCTCCGAGGCCTCCAAGCGCTTCGAGCGGGGCGTCGACCCGCAGGCCGCCGCCGCGGCCGCGCAGCGGACCGTCGACCTGCTCGTGCTCCTCGCGGGCGGCACCGCCGAGGCCGGCGTCACCGAGGTCGTCGCCCCGGGCGCCCCGCGCACCATCGCGATGGCCGCGGACCACCCCGACCGGGTCGCGGGCATGGAGTACGGCCGCGAGACCGTCGTCCGCCGCCTCCAGGAGATCGGCTGCGACGTCTACGGGCAGGACGAGCTCGTCGTCACCGTCCCCTCGTGGCGGCCCGACCTCGCCGCGCCCAACGACCTCGCCGAAGAGGTCATCCGGCTGGAGGGCTACGGGAACCTCCCGTCGACCCTCCCGCAGGTGCCCTCCGGCCGCGGCCTGACCCCGCGCCAGCAGCTGCACCGCCGCGTCGGCCGCGCCCTGGCCGGCGCCGGCTACGTCGAGGCGCTCAGCTACCCGTTCATCGGCGAGGGCGTCTTCGACCAGCTCCAACTGCCCGCGCACGACGCGAGCCGCCAGGTCGTCAAGCTCGTCAACCCGCTCTCCGACGAGGAGCCGGCGCTGCGCACCACGCTGCTGCCGGGTCTGCTCGGCGCGCTGCGCCGCAACGACAGCCGGGGCAGCCACGACCTCGCGCTCTTCGAGACCGGGTCGGTCTTCCGGGCCGCCGCGCAGCCGGGCGTCGCCGTACGGCTGCCCGTCGACCGGCGTCCGACGGACGAGGAGATCGCCACCCTGAACGCGGCCCTGCCCGCGCAGCCGCGGTACGCCGCGGTCGTGCTGGCCGGTGCGCGCGAGCAGGCCGGCTGGTGGGGCAAGGGCCGCCCGGCCGACTGGGCGGACGCCGTCGAGGCGGCCCGCTCGCTGGCCGTCGAGGCCGGTACGGAGCTCGTGGTGCGCCAGGGCCAGTACGGCCCCTGGCACCCGGGCCGCTGTGCCGAGCTGGTCGTCACCATCGACGGTGTCGAGCAGGTCATCGGCCACGCCGGTGAGCTGCACCCCCGCGTGGTCAAGGCGCTGGGCCTGCCGGCCCGCACCAGCGCGATGGAGCTCGACCTGGACCGCCTCGCGGCGGCCGGCGGCGAGGCCCTCCAGGCGCCCCGGATCTCCTCCTTCCCGGTGGCGACCCAGGACGTCGCGCTGATCGTGGACGCGTCGGTCCCGGCGGCTTCCGTCGAGGCGGCGCTGCGCAAGGGCGCGGGCGAACTCCTCGAATCGCTGCGGCTGTTCGACGTGTTCACCGGCGAGCAGGTCGGCGAGGGCAAGAAGTCCCTGGCGTACGCGCTGCGCTTCCGCGCGGCGGACCGCACGCTGACCGCCGAGGAGTCCACGGCCGCGCGCGACGCGGCGGTGGCCCTGGCCGCCGAGCGGACCGGGGCGGTGCTCCGGGGCGCGTAGCCGCACCTGAGTAAGGCCAGTTGAGGGGCGCGTCCGGACTACCGGGTGCGCCCCTCACTCATTCGGGTGAGAAGGCCGGCGACCCGTGTCCGGGGCGCCGGGTCGTCGGCACAATCGTTGCGGCCGAGGGGAGACCGCGATGATCGGGGAGATGCCCCAGGTGCGCCGGGTGTGCGTCTTCGCGTGGGGCGGCGCCGCGGTGTCCTGGGAGCTGGCCACCCCCGGGCAGCTGGTGCCGAGTCTGGCCACGTGCGCGGCGTTCCTGCTGTTGGCGACGGGCTGCGCGCTGCACATCCGGCGGGGGCTCGTGGCGGAGCTGCGCCGCTCGCAGGAGATCGCGGGCGCGGCGCAGCGGGCGCTGCTGCGGCCGCTGCCGGGGCGTATCGACGGCCTGACGCTGGCGGCGGCGCAGCTGTCCGCGAGCCGGGGTGCGGTGGTGGGCGGGGACCTGTACGAGGCCGTGCCTACGGTGTACGGGGTGCGGGTGGTCATCGGGGACGTACGGGGCCACGGGCTGCCGGCGCTGGGCGCGGCGGCGGCGGTCCTCGGGGCGTTCCGCGAAGCGGCGTACGACGAGGCGGGCCTCGGCGAGGTGCTGCGGCGGATGGAACGGGCGCTGGGCCGCCACGTCCGCGACCGAGCCCGGTCCGAGCACCCGTCGGCTTGTCCGGCCGAACCGGAGTCGCCCGCGGCGGAGGAGTTCGTCACGGTCCTCCTCCTTGAGATCGCCCCGGACGGCACCCTGCTGGCCCTGAACTGCGGCCACCCCTGGCCGTACCTGTTGCGTCCCTCGGCGCCCGCCGAGGACTGCGCTCCGCGCAGCTGGGGCCCCGCCCCAGACCTCGCTCCTCAAACGCCGGAGGGGCTGGTTTTGCCTCCGGCGGCGCCTCAAACGCCGGCGGGGCTGGATTTGGCTGAGCTGCGCTCAACAGTTCCGCCGGGCGGGCGTGATTGCCGTGCAGCGGCCGTGTCAGCCCCGCTGGAGGCAAATTCAGCCTCGCCGGCGTTTGAGGCGCGGGGGCTCGGGGGCGGAGCCCCCGCAACGGCGCCGCACGGAACAGCCTCGCCGGCGTTTGAGGCGCGGGGGTCCGGGGGCGGAGCCCACGGTTTCGGGAAGGGGCGGGGTGGGGGAAGCGACCCCGCGCAGCGGCCCACGCACGTGCAGGCGCTGGACGGCGAGACACTGCCCCCGCTCGGGGTGCTGCCCGTACCGGCGGACGCCGGGCCCGACCGCGTCGGGGAACTGCGCCCCGGGGAGACCCTGTTCCTGCACACCGACGGCGCCGAGGAGGCCCGCGACGCCGCCGGTGCGTTCTTCCCCCTGCGGAGCGTCCTCGCAGAGGCCCCGCGAACGCCCGCGCGGCTGGTGGCGGGCGTGCACGCCGCGCTGCTCCGGCACACCGGAGGGCGGCTCGCCGACGACGTCGCCCTGCTGGTGCTGCGCGACGACCGGTCCTGACCGACAGGCCGGCCCCGCGGGGCCCGGCGACCAACCGGGCCCCGGCGGAGCCGGAACACGCCGCCCGCCTGCCGTGGAGTGTCGGGCAGACAGCAGAACGGGCGGCGCGGTGACGGGTCGTCGCACTGTACGAGGGGGAGCCGACGACCCGAGCTGCCTCTTGGCGAGGCCCTTAAGTGAAGCGCTCGCGGGGTCCCCGGCGGCAGAGTGCGTATCGCATTTATGCGCGTACTTGGTTCACACCCCGTGTGAACCGCGCACCCATTAGCCTGAGACCGACGAGCCCTTGGAGCGGCCCATGCAGCCCAATGTCCTGCTCGACGCCCTCCTCGCCGAGGCGGGCATGTCACACGCCGGACTCGCCGCGTACGTGAACCAGGCGGGCCGCACCCGCGGACTCGCCCTGCGCTACGAACACACCGCCGTCGCCCGGTGGTTGAAGGGCCAGCGCCCGCGTGGCCAGGTCCCCGACCTGATCTGCGAGGTGCTCGGCGGCCGGTTGCGGCGGCCCCTGGGCCTGGACGACATCGGGCTCGGCGTGCCCGGCCTGCCGGCGTCCCCGCAGGCCTCCCCGCTCAGCGGTTTCGTGGACCGGGCCGCCGCCCTGTGGCGCTCGGACGGGCAGGCCCGGCACCGGCTGCTCACCGCGCAGGCGGTCACCGGGACGCCCGCCGTCATCCCGGTCTGGGAGTGGGAGAACCCGCCCGAGGACGTCGACGTGTCCCGGGACGGCCCGGACCGGATCGGGCCCGAGCACATCGAGATCCTGCGGGCCGCCCGCGCCCACTACGAGCTGATGTACCGGCGGGCCGGCGGGGTGGCCACCCGGGACCGGATCGTGCGCTTCCTCGGCAGCGAGACGGCCCCCATGCTGCGCGGGAGCTACCCCGACGAACTCGGCCGCCGGCTGCACCGGGCCACCGGGTCCCTCGTGGCGGTGGCGGGGATCTGCGCGTACGACTCGGACGCCCACGGGCTCGCCCAGCGCTACTTCCACCAGGCCCTGCGGCTGGCCAAGGCGAGCGGCGACCGCGGGCTCGGGGCGTACGTCATCGCGCTCATCGTCAACCAGTCCCTGCACCTGCGCGAGTACCGCCAGGCCGTCGCCTTCGCCGAGGCCGCGCTGCGGGCCGCCGGCCGGCACACCACTCCGGCCCTGGCCGCCGACCTCTACGCCATGCAGGCCAAGGCGTACGCCCAACTCGGAGACACCCGGGCCGCGTTGACCTGCATCCGGCATGCGGAGGAGGCGGCCGCGCGGATCCACCCCGGCACCGAGCCGGACGAGACCGGCTACGTACAGCCCGGGCTGGTCAACGTCCAGGTCGCCGAGGCGCTGCTCAGCCTGGGGGACCTCGCGGCGGCCCACGAGCAGGCGACGGCCGCCGTCGGCACGCCCGCGCACGACCGCGGCCGGGTGCACCGCCTGGCGATGCTGTGCGAGATCCAGCTGCGCCAGGGCGAGGCGGACCGGGCGGTGGCGGCAGCGGCCGAAATGGCCGAGCGGGCCAAGGGGATGGAGTCGCTGCGCCTGCGCGACCGGTTGCGGGCGGTCCGCGAACAGCTGCTGACCAGCGGTTGTTCGGGTGCGGAGGAGACCGCCCGGCTCATCGACGGGGCATTGCGCGTTCCCCTGTGACGGCTCGAACTGCTGCCATGTTGCCACCAACCCGATCGGAAGGTGGCACAGCCGTGCAGTGGATGAACCTGAGTGAGCAGACTGTGTACAAGAACCGCTGGTTCGATGTGAATCTCGCCGACGTGGAACTCCCCGACGGCCGGCACCTGGACCACTTCGTGATCCGGCTGCGCCCGGTCGCCGTCGCCACGGCCGTCAACGAGGCCAACGAGGTGCTGCTGCTGTGGCGGCACCGCTTCATCACCGGCAGCTGGGGCTGGGAACTGCCCGCCGGGGTCGTCGAGGACGGGGAGTCCGTCGAGACGGCCGCCGCGCGGGAGATGGAGGAGGAGTCGGGCTGGCGGCCCGGCCCGCTCCACCACCTGATGACCGTCGAGCCCTCCAACGGGCTGACCGACGCCCGCCACCACCTCTACTGGGCGGACGGGGCCACCTGGATCGGTCACCCGGAGGACGATTTCGAGTCCTCACGCCGGGAATGGGTCCCGCTGAAACTCGTGCCGGACATGATCGCGCGCGGGGAGATCCCGGCCGCGAACATGGCGGCCGGGCTGCTCCTGCTGCATCACCTGCGGCTCGGGTAGGGGTCAGCCGTACGGGTAGAAGCCAGAGCCCGTCTTGCGGCCGAGGCGGCCCGCGTCGACCATCCGCTGGAGCAGCGGGGGAGCGGCGTACAGGGGCTCCTTGTACTCGGCGTACATCGAATCGGCGATCGAGACGATCGTGTCCAGGCCGATCAGGTCCGACAGCTTCAGCGGGCCCATGGGGTGGGCGCAGCCCAGCTCCATGCCGTTGTCGATGTCCTCGCGGCTCGCGATGCCCGACTCGAACATCCGGATCGCGGAGAGCAGGTACGGGACGAGGAGCGCGTTGACGACGAAGCCGGAACGGTCCTGGGCGCGGACCGCGTGCTTGCCCAGCACGTCCCGCACCAGGGCCTCCGCGCGCTTGACCGTCTCGTCGCCGGTCGTCAGCGCGGGGATCAGCTCGACGAGCTTCTGCACCGGGGCCGGGTTGAAGAAGTGGATGCCGATGACCTGGTCGGGCCGCGAGGTCGCGACGGCCAGCTTGACCAGCGGGATCGAGGAGGTGTTGGAGGCGAGGATCGCGTCCGGGCGGGTGATCACCTGGTCCAGGACCTGGAAGATCTCCGTCTTGACCTGCTCGTTCTCGACGACGGCCTCGATGACGAGGTCGCGGTCGGCGAACTCGCCGAGGTCGGTGGTGAAGCTGAGGCGGGCCAGGGTGGCGTCCCGCTCCTCCTCCGTGATCTTGCCGCGTTCGGCGGCCTTCGTCAGGGAGTTGTGCAGCCGGGTGCGTCCGATCTCCAGGGCCTCGCCCGTGGTCTCGGCGACCTTCACCTCAAGGCCGCTGCGAGCGCACACCTCGGCGATGCCCGCACCCATCTGGCCACAGCCCACTACGCCGACTCGGGTGATGTCGGAAGGGAGGTCAGTCACTTCGTGCCTTTCGCTGCTCATCCGTCGGCGGGTCCCCCGTGCGATTCCGGCGCCCGCCACGCCCCCCGACGTTACCCCCGAGCTTGACCCCCGCGGCCGGCCGGGGCGGGCATGCTGTCAACTTGCGGAGATGTGTCACGGAGAGAGAGGGAGTGATCACATGGCGTACATCGGACGGCGTGGGCTGCTGGCGGGGGCCGCGGGAGCGCTGGCCGCGGTCACGGCGGGGGGCGCGGGAACGGCGAGGGCGACGCAGCGGCCGGGCCCCTCCCGGAAGGCGGCGGCCGCCGAATTCCGGGGGATGTGGATCGCCACCGTGTCGAATGTCGACTGGCCGTCCGAGAGCGGGCTGTCGGCGCAGGAGCAGCGCGCGGAGCTGCTCGGCCTCCTCGACAGCGCGGTACGGCGCCGGCTCAACGTCGTGATCCTCCAGGTCAGGCCCGCGGCCGACGCGCTGTGGCCCTCGAAGCTGGAGCCCTGGTCGCAGTGGCTGACCGGGGAGCAGGGGGTGGATCCCGGCTGGGACCCGCTGGGCACGGCCGTCACCGAAGCGCACGCCCGCGGGCTGGAGCTGCACGCCTGGTTCAACCCGTACCGGGTGGCCAACCACACCGACCTCGACCTGCTGGCGCCCGGGCACCCGGCCCGGCGCAACCCCGAGTGGACCGTCGAGTACGGCGGGAAGCTCTTCTACAACCCCGGTCTGCCCGAGGTCCGGCTCTTCGTCCAGGACGCCATGTTCGACGCCATCACCCGCTACGCGGTGGACGGGGTGCACTGGGACGACTACTTCTACCCGTACCCGGTGGAGGGCGAGTACTTCGACGACGACGGGGCCTACGAGGAGTACGGGGCCGATTTCGACAGCCGCGGGGACTGGCGCCGCCACAACACCGACACCCTGGTCCGCGAGATGTCGGAGCGGCTGTGCAAGGCCCGGCCCGCGGCCCGCTTCGGGGTGAGCCCGTTCGCGGTCTGGCGCAACTCCGACAAGGACCCGACCGGTTCGCCCACGCGGGCGGGCCTGGGAACCTACGACGACCTGTACGCGGACACCCGCAAGTGGGTCACCCAGGGCTGGATCGACTACGTCGTGCCGCAGGCCTACTGGCAGATCGGGCACCCGACCGCCGACTACGCCGACATCGTCCCGTGGTGGGCGCGGACGGTCGCGGGCACGGGCGTGGAGCTGTACGTGGGGGAGGCGCTGTACCGCTGCGACGCGGACAGCCCGACCGCGGCCTGGCGCGACCCGGCGGAGCTGTCGCGGCACGTGAGCCTGGCCCGCCGGTACCCGGAGGTCCGCGGCCATTCCTACTTCTCCGCGAAGCAGGTGGCCGCGGACCCCAACGGTGCGATGGCCAGGGTCGTCGCCGACCACTACCCGACGGCGGTGCCCCCGCGCTGATCAGCGCCAGGTCTGGGGCTTGGCCTCGGGTTCGGCCGGATGACGTACGACGCAGTCGGGGCCGGGTGACATCACGGCATCGTGCCCGTCCGGGAAGTGCACCCGGTACGGGGGCGCGCCGTTCTCGCCCAGCACCTCGACGATCTCGCCCACCCTGTCGTGCTGGCCCACGACTCTGCCGTGCTGCACCAGCTGGTCGCCCTCGGTTGCGCGCATGTCCGACCTCCTCGGTGGCGGTCCGATCCGGTGCTTGCAGTTTAGGTCGTTTTTGCGCTATTTGGCCCGTTGGGTCACGGCGATGCAGACGAGGACCGCGCAGGCGGCGAGCGGCACGGCGGGGGACAGGTGCTCCCCGAGCAGGAACACGGACCACACCAGGGTCAGCAGCGGCTGGGCGAGCTGGAGCTGGCTGGCCCGCGGGGCGCCGATCTCGGCCATGCCGCGGTACCAGACGTACAGGCCGAGGAAGGTGGAGCCGGCCGCCGCCCACACCAGGCCCGCCACCCCGTGGCCCGTCAGGTGCACCGGCTCGTACGCCAGCCCGAGCGCGGATCCCGTGAGGCTGATCGGCAGGCACAGCACCAGTGCCCAGCCGATCACCTGCCAGCCGGGCAGGATCCGGGCCAGCCGCCCGCCCTCGGTGTATCCGGCGGCGCACACCAGCAGGGCGGCGAAGAGGTAGGCGTCGCCGGCCGAGAGGGAGCCGCCGCTCTGCGCCACGGTGAAGGTGATGACCACGGCGGCCCCGGAGAGGGCCGCGGCCCAGAACCGGCGCGAGGGCCGGGCCCCGGTGCGCAGCGCGGAGAGCGCGGCGGTGGTCAGCGGGAGCAGGCCGACCACGACGGCGGCGTGCGAGGTGGTGGAGGTCGTCAGCGCGAGGGTGGTGAGCATCGGGAAGCCGACGACCACGCCGGCGGCGACGACAGCCAGGCCCGCCCAGTGCTCACGGCCGGGCAGCGGGACCCGCACGGCCAGCAGGAAGCCGCCGGCGATGAGGGCGGCGAGGACGCTGCGCAGCGCGACGAGCGACCAGGGGCCGAAGCTCTCCAGGCCCCACGCGGTGGAGGGGAAGGTCAGGGAGAAGGCGACGACGCCGAGGGAGGCGAGCAGGGTGCCCCGGGTGCGGGTCGCGGTGCCGGAGGTCGCAGTGCCGCCAACCGCTATCGTGTTCCGGAGAGTAGCGCTATTCTGTGCTGTCATGTACGAGCGTAGCAGTGTGGCGGAGCTGGCAGAATCCCTGAGGGCCCAGCTCAACCGCTACTCGGTAGGTGGAAAGCTCCCGTCGAGTCGGGCCCTGGTCGAGCACTACCGCGTCAGTCCCGTCACCGTCTCCCGGGCCCTCGCGCAGCTCGCCGCCGAAGGCCTCGTCGTCACCCGGCCCGGAGCCGGGGTCTTCCGGGCCAGCCCGCGTGCCTCGGCGCCCGCCTCCGGGGACACCTCCTGGCAGGAGGTCGCCCTGAGCGCCGAGACCGTCGGGGAGGTGGTCCCGCGCTCGGTGGACGCCACCGGGGTCATGGGCTCGCTGACCGTGCCGCCCTCCGGGGTGATCGAGCTCAACGGCGGCTACCTGCACCCCTCCCTCCAGCCCGAGCGCGCCATGGCGGCCGCGCTGGCCCGGGCCGGGCGGCGGCCCGGGGCCTGGGGGCGGCCGCCCGTCGAGGGGCTGCCGGAGCTGCGCGACTGGTTCGCCCGGGAGATCGGCGGGGCCGTGGTCGCCGCCGACGTCCTGGTCACCGCGGGCGGGCAGAGCGCGCTGGCCACCGCCCTGCGGGCCCTCGCCCCGCCCGGGGCGCCGATCCTGGTGGAGTCGCCGACCTACCCCGGGCTGCTGGCCATCGCCCGCGCCTCCGGATGCCGGCCCGTGCCGGTCCCGGTGGACGCCGAGGGGGTCCGGCCGGAGCTGCTGGCCGCCGCCTTCGAAGCGACCGGGGCGCGGGTCTTCGTATGCCAGCCGCTGTTCCAGAACCCGACCGGGGCGGTGCTGGCTCCCGGGCGGCGGGCCGAGGTGCTGCGGATCGCGCGGGCCGCCGGGGCCTTCGTCGTCGAGGACGACTACGCCCGGTCCCTGGCCCACGAGGACGCCGGGCCGCTGTCGGCGACGCTGGCCGCCGAGGACCCCGACGGGGTGGTCGTGCACGTCCGCTCGCTGACCAAGGCCACCTCGCCCAGCCTGCGGGTGGGCGCCCTGGCCGCCCGGGGCCCGGTGGTGGACCGGCTGCGGGCCATCCAGGTCGTCGACACCTTCTTCGTGTCCCGGCCGCTCCAGGAAGCCGCCCTGGAACTGGTCGGCGCGCCCGCCTGGCCGCGCCACCTGCGGACCGTGGCCGCCGAGCTGAGGCACCGGCGGGACGTGCTCGCGGGAGCCCTGCGGCGCGAGCTGCCCGCCCTGGAACTGCCCCATCTGCCGTCCGGCGGATACCAGTTGTGGGTACGGCCGGACGGCGCGGGCGACGACGCCGCCTTCGCGGCCACGGCCCTGCGCGCCGGGGTCGCGGTCGCGCCCGGCCGACCGTACTTCTGCGCGGAGCCGCCGGGACCGTACGTCCGGATGAGCTTCGCCGGGGTGTCGGGCCCCGGTGAGCTGGTGGAGGCGGTCCAGCGGCTGCGGGGAGCCCTGGCGGGCGGGGTCGGTCCAGACGCTTGACCCCGTGCGGCGGGCGGCTCACCATCGCCGCATGCATGTTCGGGTTTCGCTCGTCGCCGCAGCCCGTGGTTCCTCGCTGCTCGCCGAGCGCTTCGACGACGACCGGCCGCTGGACGGCGCGGGCTGGCGGGCGGTGGAGTCCGCCGCGCGCGGCCTCGTCCCGCTCGGCGCGGCCGAGCTGCGCTACTGCTCGCCCACCCCGCGCAGCCGGGCCACGGGCGAGGCCCTCGGGTACGCGCCCCTCGCCCAGCCCGCGCTGCGCGACTGCGACATGGGCCGCTGGCGGGGCCGGACCCTGGCCGAGGTGACCGCGTACGAGCCGGGGGCGGTGGACCTCTGGCTCACCGACCCGCGCGCGGCCCCGCACGGCGGCGAGTCCCTGCTCGCCTTCATCTCCCGCATCGGTGGCTGGCTCGACACCCGGCCGGCGGACGACGGGGGCGCCATCGTCGCCGTGGCGGAGCCCTCGGTGGTCCGGGCGGCCCTGGTCTACGCCCTGAAGGCGCCGCCGCTGACCTACTGGAACGTGGACGTCCGGCCGCTGTCGACGATGACCCTGACGGGCTGGTCCGGGCGCTGGCACCTCTCCCTGCAGGCCCCCGTGTAAAGCGGTTGAGGCCGCCGCGAGCCGCGCCTAGCCTGCGGCCATGACCGGGATCTTGATCACCACACTCGCACAGCGGCCCGAACTGGCCGGCCGGCTTTGGGACATGGAGGACTCCTGGCCCGCCTTCGCCGCGCACGACGCGCTGGCCTGGCTGCTGTACCCGCGGATGGTGGCCGAGCTGCCGGAGTACGTCCTCGTCGCCACGGACGGGGACACGGTGGTCGCCCGGGGCTTCAGCGTGCCCTTCGCACAGCACGCGGCCGGCCGTGACGGGGTGCTGCCCGCGCAGGGCTGGGACCGGGTCCTGATGTGGGCCTTCTCCGACCTGCGGCGCGGGGTGCGGCCCGACACGGTGAGCGCCATCGAGATCAGCGTCGCCGCCGGCCGGCAGGGCGAGGGCCTGTCCGGGCGGATGCTCGCCGCCATGCGCGACAACGCCCGGGCGCGCGGCTTCGCCGAGGTCGTGGCCCCGGTCCGCCCCAGCGGAAAGCCGGCCGAGCCGGACGCCTCCATCCACGAGTACGCGTACCGCACCCGCGAGGACGGCCTCCCGCACGACCCGTGGCTGCGCGTCCACGTCCGCGCGGGCGCGGTGATCGACTCGGTGGCCCCGCTCTCGATGACGATCACCGCCTCGCTCGCCGAATGGCGCGAGTGGACCGGCCTCCCCTTCACCACCTCGGGCCCGGTCCACGTCCCGGGCGCCCTGACCCCGGTCCACTGCGACCCGGACCAGGGCTACGCGGTCTACGTGGAACCGAACGTCTGGGTCCGCCACCCGCTGACGTAGCGCCCCGCCGGGGCCCGCCCGGCCTCAGTCGTCGGCGGCGACGAGGAGGGCGAGCGTGCCGGCGCGGCGGTCGATGAGGACGAGTTCGTGGAACTCGATGTGGATGGGGCCGTAGTCGTGGCGCGCGTCCTCGGGCAGCTCGCCGAGCGCGTACCGGCTCGTCGCCCGGCGGATGGGGGCGTAGGCCTCCTCGTCCAGCCGGGCCACGAGGTCCGCGGGCAGCGGGACACCGTCGGTGGCCCATGTGCGGATCGTCCGGGTCGCGGTCGCCTCGTCGACGGCGGTGTAGGTGTCGGGCGTGATCCGGTCCGACCACCACTGACCGTGGCGCGGTTCGAGCCAGACGCCGGCCCCGTCGTAGGTGTCCCGGAACTCCGGGTGCGCGATCAGGGCCGCCAGCACGTCGCGGTCGGCCACCGGCCCGGCCGGCAGGCGGAAGCGCTTGACGTGCACCCACCGGTACCCGTGCCCCCGCCCGCCCGGGAAGCCGAAGTGCTTGAAGTTGACGAACGGACTGTCCTGGTGGGCGAGCGCGTGACGCATGCCGGTCAGCATCGCCCGCCCCCTCGCCTCGGCACAATTCCGGGCCGGGGAGGGAGGATGGGAGCAGTCGGGTCGGGGGCCGTGGAGTCGCGGAAGGGCTTTGCATAAAACTGCGGCGATACGTATAGTCATGCCATCGAGGAGGAGGGTCCGATGGTGGTACGTGTAGCGGTGGCCGGAGCGAGTGGGTACGCGGGCGGTGAAGTGCTGCGCCTGCTGCTGTCCCACCCCGAGGTCGAGATCGGCGCGCTGACCGGCCACTCCAACGCCGGAGAGCTCTTCGGCAACCTGCAGCCGCACCTCGGGCCGCTCGCCGGGCGGACCCTGGAGGCGACCACGCCCGAGGTCCTCGCCGGTCACGACGTGGTGTTCCTCGCGCTTCCGCACGGCCAGTCCGCCGCCGTCGCCGCCCAGCTCGGCGAGGACGTCCTCGTCATCGACATGGGCGCCGACCACCGGCTCAAGGACCCGTCCGACTGGGACGCCTTCTACGGCGGCACCCACGCCGGGACCTGGCCCTACGGCCTCCCCGAGCTCCCCGGCGCCCGCGCCGCCCTGGCCGGGTCCAAGCGCGTCGCCGTGCCCGGCTGCTTCCCCACCGCCGTCTCGCTCGCGCTCTTCCCCGCCTACCAGGCGCGGCTCGCCGAGCCCGAGGCCGTGATCGTCGCCGCCACCGGCACCTCCGGCGCGGGCAAGGCGCTCAAGACCAACCTGCTCGGCTCCGAGGTCATGGGCACGGTCACCCCGTACGGGGTCGGCGGCGGGCACCGGCACACCCCCGAGATGGTGCAGAACCTGACCCCGCTGGCCGGGGAGCGGGTCTCCGTCTCCTTCACCCCCACCCTCGTGCCCATGGCACGCGGCATCCTCGCCACCTGCTCCGCCAAGGCCCTCCCCGGCACCACCGCGGAATCCCTCCGCGCCGCCTACGAGAAGGCCTACGCCGAGGAGCCCTTCGTCCAGCTCCTCCCCGAGGGCCGGTGGCCGACCACCAAGTCCGTCCAGGGTTCCAACGCCGTACAGGTCCAGGTCGCCTACGACGAGTCCGCCCGGCGGATCATCGCCATCAGCGCCATCGACAACCTGACCAAGGGCACGGCCGGCGGCGCCGTACAGAGCATGAACATCGCCCTCGGGCTCCACGAGAGCCTCGGCCTTTCCACGATCGGAGTGGCACCGTGAGCGTCACGGCAGCACAGGGATTCACGGCGGCGGGCATCGCCGCCGGAATCAAGGCAAACGGCAACCCCGACCTGGCCCTCGTGGTCAACAACGGGCCGCGTCTGGCCGCCGCGGGCGTCTTCACCTCCAACCGCGTCAAGGCCGCGCCCGTGCACTGGTCCGAGCAGGTCCTGCGCGGCGGCACCGTCAGCGCGGTCGTCCTGAACTCCGGCGGCGCCAACGCCTGCACCGGCCCCAAGGGCTTCCAGGACACCCACGCCACCGCCGAGAAGGTCGCGGCCACCCTCGGCGGCGAGTTCAACGCCGGCGAGATCGCGGTCGCCTCCACCGGCCTGATCGGCGTCCTGCTCCCCATGGACAAGCTGCTGCCCGGCATCGAGGCCGCCGCCGCCGCCCTCACCGCGGACGGCGGCGAGGCCGCCGCCATCGCCATCAAGACCACCGACACCGTGCACAAGACGGCCACCGTCTCGCAGGGCGGCTGGACCGTCGGCGGCATGGCCAAGGGCGCGGGCATGCTCGCACCGGGCCTGGCCACCATGCTCGTCGTCCTCACCACCGACGCCGACCTGGACAGCTCCACCCTCGACAAGGCGCTGCGCGCGGCCACCCGCACCACCTTCGACCGGGTCGACTCCGACGGCTGCATGTCCACCAACGACACGGTGCTGCTGCTCGCCTCCGGGGCCTCCGGCCAGGTGCCCGCGTACGAGGAGTTCGCCGAGGCCGTACGGACGGTCTGCGACGACCTGGCCCGCCAGCTGATCGGCGACGCCGAGGGCGCCAGCAAGGACATCCGCATCGAGGTCATCGGCGCGGCCAGCGAGGACGACGCCGTCGAGGTCGGCCGGTCCATCGCCCGCAACAACCTGCTCAAGTGCGCCATCCACGGCGAGGACCCGAACTGGGGCCGGGTGCTCTCCGCGATCGGCACCACCAAGGCCGCCTTCGACCCGGACCGGCTCAACGTCGCCATCAACGGCGTCTGGGTCTGCAAGAACGGCTCGGTCGGCGAGGACCGCGACCTGGTCAGCATGAAGGACCGCGAGGTCCGCATCACCGCGGACCTGTCCACCGGCAGCGAGTCGGCTGTCATCTGGGCCAACGACCTGACCGCCGACTACGTCCACGAGAACTCGGCCTACTCCTCATGAGCACTGCACGGAAGCACACGGCACTGCCGAAAGCGGAGATCTTGATCGAGGCGCTGCCCTGGCTCACCCGCCACAACGGCAAGATCATCGTCATCAAGTTCGGCGGCAACGCCATGATCGACGAGGACCTCAAGGCCGCCTTCGCCCAGGACGTGGCCTTCCTGCGCCAGGCCGGCCTCAAGCCCGTGGTGGTGCACGGCGGCGGCCCCCAGATCAACGCCCAGCTCGACAAAGAGGGCCTGGTCAGCGAGTTCAAGGCGGGCCTGCGCGTCACGACCCCCGAGGCCATGGACGTCGTACGGATGGTCCTGGCGGGCCAGGTCCAGCGCGAGCTGGTCGGGCTGCTCAACCAGCACGGGCCGCTCGCCGTCGGCATGACCGGCGAGGACGCGCACACCATCACCGCCACCCGGCACACCCCCGAGATCGAGGGCGAGCTGGTCGACATCGGGCGGGTCGGCGAGATCACCGCCATCGACACCGGCGCGATCGAGGCGCTGCTGGCGGACGGCCGCATCCCGGTCATCTCCTCCATCGCGCGCAGCGCCGACGACCACCACGTGTACAACGTCAACGCCGACACGGCGGCCGCGGCCCTCGCCGCCGCCCTCGGCGCCGAGACGCTGATGGTCCTCACCGACGTCGAGGGCCTCTACGCGGACTGGCCCAACAGCGACGAGGTCATCAGCCGGCTCACCGTCAGCGAGCTGGAGAAGCTGCTGCCGGAGCTGTCCAGCGGCATGGTGCCCAAGATGCAGGGCTGCCTGCACGCCGTGCGCGGCGGCGTCAGCACCGCCCGCGTGATCGACGGGCGGGTCCAGCACTCGATCCTGCTGGAGATCTTCACGGACGAGGGAATCGGCACGATGGTCGTGCCGGACGAGCAGCAAGGGGGAGCGCAGTGACCGGCAACGAGGAGTACCGCGCCCGCTGGCAGGGCGCGCTGACCAACAACTACGGCACCCCGGCGCTGGCCCTGGTACGCGGCGAAGGCGCCCAGGTCTGGGACGCGGACGGCAGGCAGTACACCGACTTCGTCGGCGGCATCGCGGTCAACGCGCTCGGCCACGCCCACCCGGCGATCGTCGAGGCCGTGACCGGCCAGATCTCCACGCTCGGCCACGTCTCCAACCTCTACGCCTCCGAGCCGGTCGTCGCGCTCGGCGAGCGGCTGCTCCAGCTCTTCGGCCGCCCCGGCAAGGTCTTCTTCTGCAACTCCGGCGCCGAGGCCGTCGAAGCCGCCTTCAAGATCGGCCGGCTGACCGGGCGGAGCCACATGGTGTCCACCGGCGGCGGTTTCCACGGCCGGACCATGGGAGCCCTCGCGCTCACCGGCCAGCCGAAGAAGCAGGACCCCTTCCTGCCCCTGCCCGGCGACGTCACGCACGTCCCCTACGGCGACGTGGAGGCCCTGCGGGCCGCCGTCACGGAGGAGACGGCGTTCGTGATCATCGAGCCGATCCAGGGCGAGAACGGCGTCGTCGTGCCGCCCGCCGGGTACCTGACGGCCGCCCGCGAGATCACCCGGGCCAAGGGTGCGCTGCTCGTCCTCGACGAGGTGCAGACCGGCATCGGGCGGTGCGGCCAGTGGTTCGAGCACCAGGCCCACGAGGGCGTGGAGCCCGACCTCGTCACCCTCGCCAAGGGGCTCGGCGGCGGTCTGCCGATCGGCGCCGTGGCCGCCTTCGGACCGGCCGCCGACCTGCTCCAGCCGGGCCAGCACGGCACCACCTTCGGCGGGAACCCGGTCGCCTGCGCCGCCGGCCTCGCCGTCATCGAGACCATCGCCGCCGAAGGCCTGCTCGACCAGGTCAAGGCGCGGGGCGAGCGGCTGCGCGCCGGAATCGAGGCTTCCGGGCATGGGCTGGTCTCCCACGTTCGGGGGGCCGGTCTGCTGCTGGGTATCGTGCTGACCGAGCCGCTCGCACCCCAGGTGCAGCAAGCGGCTCAGGCCGCCGGCTTCCTGGTCAACGCGCCCGCCCCCGACGTCGTACGGCTCATGCCACCCTACGTACTGTCCGAGGCCGAGGTGGACGCGTTCCTCCGGGCCCTGCCCGGCGTCCTCGACGCAGCCAACGGGGACCGATCCGGAGAATGAGACGACGATGAGTCAGGCGCAGGACAACGAGCACGGCGGCCCGGCCGTACCGCAGACCCGCACCGCCCGCCACCGCCGGATCGTGGACATCCTCAACCGGCAGCCGGTCCGCTCCCAGAGCCAGCTGGCCAAGCTGCTCGCCGACGACGGGCTGAGCGTCACCCAGGCGACGCTCTCGCGCGACCTCGACGAGCTGGGCGCGGTGAAGATCCGCAACACCGGCGGCGAGCTGATCTACGCGGTGCCCAGCGAGGGCGGCTTCCGCACCCCGCAGGCCCCGCTCGGGGAGTCGGCGAAGGAGGAGCGCATGCGGCGCCTCTCCGGGGAACTGCTCATCTCGGCGGAGGCCTCCGCGAACCTCGTGGTCCTGCGCACCCCGCCCGGCGCGGCGCAGTTCCTCGCCTCGGCGATCGACCAGGCCGAACTCCGGGAGATCCTCGGCACGATCGCGGGCGACGACACGCTGATGCTGATCAGCCGCGATCCGGCGGGCGGCCAGGCCCTGGCCGACCACCTGCTGCGGCTGGCCCAGAAGGAGGGCTAGCCCGGTCTAGTACCGGGTGACGTCCAGGGCCCCGGAGGCGGTGCCGATCGCGATGTGGGGGTGGCGGCGCGGGTTCGCCCAGCGCAGGATCTCCCGCATCGTCCGCGCCGGGACGGACACGCAACCGGCCGTCGCCCCCCTGCCGTTGACGTGCAGGAAGATGCCCGCGCCCCGGCCCCGTACGGGCTCGGCGTAGTTGAAGCCGATGACCAGCGCGTGCGCGTACTGGGACTCGTAGGCCACCAGGTGCTCCGCCTCGCCCGGCCTGCAGTCCGCCGGCAGCGGCTCCACCCAGCGGTTGTAGGCGGCGGACGCGTTGTCCTGGCACCACCACGAGCCGCCGGTCACCCGCCGGTAGGGGTACTCCGTCCCGGCCGGCGCGCGCCGGATCCCGAAGGCGTACGGGAGGTCGTACAGGCCCGTCGGCGTCGTGTTCGTGCCCTGCGTACGGGTCGCGCCCTCGGTGAGGCCGTTCGCCCCGAAGCGGGCCTCCGCGCTCCCGGCCTCGAACCAGAGCCCCGCCCACCGGTCCCACCAGGTCAGGCGTCCGGTGGTGGAGCCCGGCGCGGGGGCGACGGCGATGATGAGCTGGCTGCCGCCGCCGGTATCGGCCAGGCGGGCGGGCAGCGGGTGGTGGCTCCAGGGACCCGGCGGGAGCAGGGTGGTGACGATCAGTGAGCCCGTGACAAGAGCGGTACGCAGCACATGTCAGACGGTACGGGGCGGAAGGGGCATGGGCAGCGCAGGCAGGCCGTCGAGGCTCGTCGCGACCTTCTTCTCGCAGTACTCCCCGAACTCCTCGTCCGTCTTGCGGCCGAAGTACTCCGCGTGGAGGGTGCGTTCGCCCTGGTACTCCATGAAGGGGACGGCGTACCCGCACACATCGGCGATCCGCCGGGCGTGGACGAGGATGATGGCCCGGGCGGCGGGCCCGTCGGCGTCGCCGAACAGCCCGACCAGCTCGGCCCAGCGCGGGTCGTCACGGAAGACCGCCTCGCCCTCGCCGTGGATGCGCACGATGTTCGGCGGGCCGCTGAAGGCGCACCACATCAGGGTGATCCGGCCGTTCTCACGGACGTGCGCGATGGTCTCGGCGCCGCTGCCGCCGAAGTCGAGGTAGGCGAGGGTCTGCTCGTCGATGACGACGAGGGTGCCGGCGCGGCCCTTGGGGGACAGGTTGATGTGGCCGTCACCGGTGAGCGGGGCGGTGGCCGTGAAGAAGACCGGCTGGTCCTCGATGAACTTGCGCAGCCGGCCGTCTATGCGTTCGTGAAGCTTTCCCATGGGGATCATTATCAGGTCTGGCCGGATTTCGAGGGAGGAATTCCGAGCCGCGAACGCAACCGT
Source organism: Streptomyces sp. NPDC048337 (assembly GCF_043201175.1). Taxonomy (NCBI): domain Bacteria; kingdom Bacillati; phylum Actinomycetota; class Actinomycetes; order Kitasatosporales; family Streptomycetaceae; genus Streptomyces; species Streptomyces sp. NPDC048337. The sequence goes on along the minus strand of NZ_JBICYR010000035.1, from coordinate 3,293 downwards.
GCCATGACGTAGTCGCTGAACAGCCCGGTGCAGCGGTCCAGGAGGGCGCCGACCTCAGGGTCACGCAAGGGCAGAGCAGGCGGGCGGGCGGGGGACCACAGGCTCTGCACGCGCTGCGCCGCGACCCGCCGCAGTGCCGGGTCACTGTCCGTCAGCAGCTCTACGGAAGCCCGCAGTCCGGCGACGCCACCACGCGCGTGCAGCACCCGGTACGCGGCCCGGCGGGTGTGCGGGGGGCGCCCGGGCGCCATGAGGTCCCGCAGTCGGTCGGCGGGCAGCCGCTCCGCGTACGGGGCCAGGCTCAGCGAGGCCTCCCGGGCGACCGCGGGCGACGGGTCCTCTAGCAGCGGCCGCAGCACGTCCACGTCGGTGGCGTCCAGCACTCGCAACCCGGCCACGGCGGCGGCCCGGACCGCGCCCGCGGGATGCGCCAGGAGCGCGCGCAGCAGCGGGGCGTCCTCCCGACGGGCGCACTCGGCGAAGCCGGCGACGGCGTACGGGGTGACGCGGTCCGGGTCCGCGATCAGCGTCCGGTACGCGGCGTACGGGTCCCCGCCGTCCTGCCGGACCAGCCAGCGGGCGCAGGCGCGCACCGGGCCCGAGCGGTCGGCCAGATGATCCGCGGCCTCGGCGGCGCGTCCGGCCCGGCGCAGGGCGGTGACCCCGGCGGCCCGCACCAGGGGGAGGTGCCCGCGTACCAGGGTGTCCACGGCCTCGTCGTCCGGTCCGTCGGCGGCCAGCGCCGCCATCGCCGCCTTCGTCCAGAGGTCGGCCGTCGCCGGGTCCCGCTCCGCACCGGCCCGCCGGGCCAGTTCCCGTACGCCGAACAGCCCGGCGTCGAGCGTGACGCGGGCGGCGAACCGCCGGGTCGGCAGGTCACCGCTGCCCCGCAGCCAGGCCAGGACGGTGTCGGGCTCCTCGCCGGTCATCGTGATCGCGGGCCGGGCCGGGCGCCACCAGGACTTCGGACGCGCGGGGCGCCACCAGGGGGCGACGACCGGGTCCTCGGCGTGGAGGGCGGCCGCGAACAGGTCGCGCGCCCAGGCACCACGTTCGCGCCGGGCCAGCCGCAGGACCAGCGGGGTGAGTTCGACGAGCGTGCGCGCGGGGTCGGCCGCCAGGGCCTCGGCGAGCACCTGCCGGGCGCGCTCGCGCACCGCCGGGACCCAGTCGGCGCACCGGATCGCGACGAGCGGGAGCGGCGGGCGCGGGGCGTGGAGCGCGGCCTCGCGTATCCGGCCGTCGGGGTGGCAGAGGCGGACCTCGATGCGGTCGGCGGCCCGGGGCCCCGGCTGCCAGGGGGCGTGTCCGCGCCGGATCTCCGAGTCCAAGGCGAGCCAGGACAGGGGCAGGACGGGGCGGCGGACGCCGCCGATGCCCAGGCGCTCTCCGCGCAGCAGCCCCGCCGCCGCGGCCCGGCCCTCCTCGATCTGCTGCCGTAGCGCGGCTCCCATGTTCCCTCCCCATTCGGTGCAGAGCGCCGATCGTAGGCTTTGGCCATGGGGTGGTGCTCCCCAATATGCGGCCTGGTCGGGGGTACTCCACCGGGCGCCGATTGACGAAACATACAGAGCAGTGCATAGTTATGCCTGTCGTTGAATGTGCCGCCTGAGTCGTCACGCGCAGGACCGAAACGGCCTCCCCGTTACCTCCGCGGCGGGGAGGCCGTTGCACACCCGAAGCCATGCAGTCTTGAGGAGCAGCAGCTGTGAGCAGCAACAACGGTGACGTCCGGCTCTGGGGCGGCCGCTTCGCCGACGGCCCCGCCGAGGCCCTCGCGAAGCTCTCCGCGTCGGTCCACTTCGACTGGCGCCTCGCGCCGTACGACATCGCCGGCTCGCGCGCCCACGCCCGCGTGCTGAACAAGGCGGGTCTGCTCACGGCCGACGAGCTGGAGCGCATGATCGCCGGCCTCGACCGGCTCGAAGCCGATGTCGCCGACGGTTCCTTCACCGGCACCATCGCCGACGAGGACGTCCACACCGCCCTGGAGCGGGGCCTGCTGGAGCGGCTCGGCGCCGAGCTCGGCGGCAAGCTGCGCGCCGGCCGGTCCCGCAACGACCAGGTCGCCACCCTCTTCCGGATGTACCTGCGCGACCACGCCCGGATCATCGGCGGGCTGATCGCCGACCTCCAGGACGCGCTGGTCGGCCTCGCCGAGAGCCACGCGGACGTGGCGATGCCGGGCCGGACCCACCTCCAGCACGCGCAGCCGGTGCTCTTCGCCCACCACGTACTGGCCCACGTGCAGTCCCTGTCCCGGGACGCCGAGCGGCTGCGGCAGTGGGACACCCGGACCGCGGTCTCCCCGTACGGCTCGGGCGCCCTCGCCGGCTCCTCGCTGGGCCTGGACCCGGAGGCGGTCGCCGCGGACCTGGGCTTCGAGCGCGGCTCGGTCGGCAACTCGATCGACGGCACTGCCTCGCGCGACTTCGTCGCCGAGTTCGCCTTCATCACCGCGATGATCGGGATCAACCTGTCCCGGATCTCGGAGGAGATCATCATCTGGAACACGAAGGAGTTCTCCTTCGTGACCCTGCACGACGCCTTCTCGACCGGGTCGTCGATCATGCCGCAGAAGAAGAACCCGGACATCGCGGAGCTGGCGCGCGGCAAGTCGGGCCGCCTCATCGGCAACCTGACGGGTCTCATGGCCACGCTCAAGGCCCTGCCCCTCGCCTACAACCGCGACCTCCAGGAGGACAAGGAGCCGGTCTTCGACTCCTGCGACACCCTCGAGGTCCTGCTGCCGGCCTTCACCGGCATGATGGCCACCCTCACGGTGAACCGGGAGCGGATGGAAGAGCTGGCTCCGGCGGGCTTCTCGCTGGCCACCGACATCGCGGAGTGGCTGGTCAAGCAGGGCGTGCCCTTCCGGGTGGCGCACGAAGTGGCCGGCGAGTGCGTCAAGGAGTGCGAGGGCCTCGGCATCGAGCTGGACGAGCTCACGGACGAGCAGTTCGCGAAGATCTCGGAGCACCTGACCCCCGAGGTCCGCACCGTCCTCAACGTGCCCGGCGCCCTGGCCTCCCGCAACGGCCGCGGCGGCACCGCTCCTTCGGCGGTCGCGGTCCAGCTGACCGAGCTGAAGGCGGACCTGGTCATCCAGCACGCCTGGGCGGCCCACAAGCAGTAGCGGAACCGCCCGGAGGGGGGGGGGGGGGGCCCCCCCCCCCCCCCCCCCCCCCCGGGTTTCGCCGCCCCCCCGGCCCCCCCCCGGGGGGGGGCGGGGGGGCCGCCCCGGCCCCCCGCCGGGAGAAAAAAAGCGCGGGGGGGCGGGGGGGGGGGTGGGG
>NZ_JBICYR010000034.1:0-62565 GCF_043201175.1 Streptomyces sp. NPDC048337 | reverse complement strand
AAGGCAGCTCCAACAGAGCCGACCCGGGACAGGCGCCGAACATCGAAGCCCGTCCCGGACGACACCCCACCCCGTCCCCGACCCCGGCCCCCCGCCCCCACAGCCACAGCCACAGCCACAGCCACAGCCACAGGCAAGGCCGTCACCCACACGCCCCCGGCCGCGCATACACCGCAACCCGCGCCCCCCGCACCCCGGTGACCGAGCACAGGTCGAACCACGCCGCGAGCGTCTGCCGCTTGACCGCCTCGCGCGGGTACGGATCCACCGGCTGGTCCGCCGGGTCCATCAGCGCGATGACCCGCGGGGACGCGATCAGCGCCTCGCGCAGCTCCGCCGAGGGCCGTTCGGTGCCCTGCAAGCTGCGCGAAGCCGCCGGGGACCGGTCCAGCGCCACATCGCGCAGCCCCCCGTACACCCCCGGCGAGGACAACAGCCACTCGCGCCGCCGCGACGGCAGGAAGACCACCGCGTCCCCCGGCCGGGCCCTCTCCCGCACGGCGGCGGCCACGGCGAGCGCATCGTCCTTGCGGCTCTCGGGCGTCCGCAGCCACACCGACCAGAAGGCGCACGGCACGAGCAGCACGCCCACCAGCACCCACGCCCCCCACCCCCGCGCCGCCGCGAGCCGGGCCCCGGCGAGCAGGGCGAGCCCGGCCAGCGCGTAGAGCACGTACCGGTCGACATACCAGGGGTGCAGCAGCGAGACCGCCATCAGCAGCCCGGGCGGCAGCAGCGCCAGCGGCACGGCCACCCGTACGAGCTCCCGATCCCCGGCCCGGCGCGGGAGCAGCAGCACCACCGCCCCGACGAGCACCCCGTACGCCGCCCAGTCCTGCCACCCCGGCCGCCCGAGCCAGCCGAGCTGCTGCGCGGCCTGGCGGGTGCTGACCAGGGCCAGCGGCAGCAGCAGGGCCACGACGGCCCCGGCGGCGATCCGCCATCCGCGCGAGCGCCACGCGGTGAAGCCGTGGGCGAGCAGGGCCAGCGCGGCGAACTCGTGGAGCCAGCAGCCGAGCAGCAGCACCACCGCGTAGGCCGTCCACCGCTCGCGCAGCATCAGGTACGTCGCCCACACCACGGCCGCGGCGACCAGGGCGTACGAGCGTCCCTCCTGGGCGTACATCTGCACGGGCGGCAGCACGGCGTACACCAGACCGGCGAGCAGCGCCGCCCGCTCCCCCGCGAGGCGGTGAGCGATCGCGGCCACCCCGGCGGCGGCGAGCGCGGTGGCGGCAACGGAGGGCAGACGCAGGGCCCACAGGCCGCCTTCCCAGGCCAGGAACACCCCGTGCATCAAGAGGTAGTACAGGCCGTGCACCGCATCCACCTGCCCCAGCAGCTCCCAGAGCCCGCCGAGCGGCCGATGGGCGACCTGCCAGGTGACGGATTCGTCGCGCCACATGCTGCCGCCGCGCTCCAGGCCCCAGAGGCCGAGGAGGACGGCGAGCAGCGGGGGCAGCACGCGCCAGGGGGCGAAACGGCGGCGGATGGCGGCCTCCCTGGTGCTGTCGTATCGGGTGTGGGCACTCCATACTCGGGGTTCGGGCCGAGTACCTGCGGAGGTGGGTGTGCGAGCGTTGCGGGCGGTGCCGGTGGCCGTGGCCACGGCGGCGGTGCTGAGTGCGGTGGTCCTGGCCGGGTGCGGACCCTCCGGCTCCGGCTCCGGGAGCGACGGGGATTCGCCCGCCGCAACGACCCCGGCAGCGAGCCCCACGCCGCCTCCGACGACGCCGGGCGTGACGCCCCCGGCAGCGACCTCCACCGCGCCCGCCGCCTCCAAGCCCCCCTCCGCCGGGGAGACCCTGGTCCGGGTCAGCCGCAGCGGCGGCTTCGCCGGCGAGACGCACACCCTCATCGTCAAGGGCGACGGTTCGTGGACCCGGCTGGACGGCAAGGCGAAGCCGGAGGGCTCCGGCACGCTCGACCCGGCGGATCTCGACGCCCTGCGCGCCGCCCTCAAGGAGGCGGACTTCCCCCGCCTGCCGCGCATCGCGACGAGCAGCCCCCGGATCTTCGACGGGTTCTTCTACGCGTTCGTGCACGGCGGCTACGAGGTGGCCGCCGACCAGGGGGCCGTGTCCCCGGCCCTGGAGAAGGTGCTGGCCGCCCTGCCCTCCTTCACGAACGGCTAGGACACGAACGGCTAAGGGACGGCGATCTCCCGCAGCCGCCGGTCCAGGTACGCGCGCAGCCGCGCCGCCATGTCCACGCTCCCGGGATCCAGCACCCACTGGATCTGGAGCCCGTCCATGACCGCGAGGATCTCCCGGCCCACGGCCTCGCAGTCGGTGCCGGGCCGCAGCTCGCCGCGTACGACGCCCGCCTCCAGCAGCTCGACGGTGTAGCCGAGCACGCGGGCGTAGCGCTGCCGGAAGTAGTCGTGGGCGGGGTGCCCGGGGTTGCCGGACTCGCCGACCAGGGTGTTGAACATCCGGACGATGCCGGGCCGCCGCTCGTTGTCGGCGGCGAGGGCGACGACGGTGTCGAAGTGCGCGGCGACCGACGGGGCCGGCTCGCTGAACAGCCGGTCGATGTCGTGCTGCTCGCTCTGCGCGAGGACCGACAGCAGCAGGTCCTCCTTGCTGCGGAAGTGGTGCAGCAGCCCGCCCTGGGTGATTCCGCAGCCGGCGGCGATCCTGGCGAGCGAGGAGGCGTGGAAGCCCCACTGCGCGAAGTGCTCGACGGCGATGTCGAGGATCTTCTGCCTGCGGGCGTCGCCCACCGCGTAGGTGCCGCCGACCTGGCAGTCCTGCGCCTGCGGACGCCCCACGAGCCGCGCGAGAACCTCTTCGAGTCCTTCTTCCACTCGGGCTCGCTGGCCTTCCCCGAGCCCGAGCTCGCCGAGATCCTGGCCCTCCTGGACCGGGTCCCGACCCTGGTCTGCATCAACCTGGAGCGGGCCGCCGTCATCCCGGAGATCGCCGAGCGCGCGGCGGCCCTGATCGCCGACTTCGGCGCCTCGGACGACGCCCTGCTGGACGTGGCCTTCGGCCGCGCCGTGCCCGAGGGCCGCCTCCCCTTCGAGCTCCCGCGCTCCATGGCGGCCGTGGCCGCCTCCCGCCCGGATGTGCCGAACGACACGCAGGACCCGGTCTTCGCGCACTCCCACGGGCTGCCCTTGTAGGGCCCGCACAACGCGAGGCGCCTGACCGCCTCGCCCGCCGGGTGCCGTTCCCGTGGGGGGTGCGGCACCCGGTACATCCCCCGCTCTACCAGGGCGTTCGGTACAAATACCCTGTCCGAACCCGACATAGCCGCAGGCCGGTGCCTCCTCTACGCTGCACCCCACCACGCAGATCTTCAGGGGCGGACCGGGACATGGAACAAACGCACACCACCAGCCATGGCAACACCTCGGCGACCCCCGGCGCCCAGCGGCGGGTACTCGTCGTCGAGGACGACCACACCATCGCCGAGGCCATCGCCGCACGCCTGCGCGCCGAGGGCTTCCAGGTGCAGACGGCCACGGACGGCCCTGCCGCCGTCGCCGCGGCCGAGAGCTGGCTGCCGGAGCTGCTGGTCCTGGACGTGATGCTGCCCGGTTTCGACGGCCTGGAGGTCTGCCGCCGGGTCCAGGCGCAGCGGCCGGTGCCGGTGCTGATGCTCACCGCCCGGGACGACGAGACCGACCTGCTGGTCGGGCTCGGGGTCGGCGCGGACGACTACATGACGAAGCCGTTCTCGATGCGCGAGCTGGCCGCGCGGGTCCACGTACTGCTGCGGCGCGTGGAGCGGGCCACGCTGGCCGCCACCGCCCCTCGCGGGGCCACCCTGCGCCTCGGCGATCTGGAGATCGACCACGCGCAGCGCCGGGTCCGCGTACAGGCCGAGGACGTGCACCTGACGCCGACCGAGTTCGACCTGCTGGTGTGCCTGGCCGGGACGCCGCGGGCGGTGCTCTCGCGGGAGCAGCTGCTGGCCGAGGTGTGGGACTGGGCCGACGCGTCCGGGACCCGTACGGTCGACAGCCACATCAAGGCCCTGCGCCGCAAGATCGGGGCGGAGCGGATCCGTACGGTCCACGGCGTCGGGTACGCCCTGGAGACCCCGGCCCAGGCGTGAGCACCCCGTCGGCGCGGCAGCGGGAGCAGGAGCGGCAGCGGAAGCTGCAGCAGCGCCTGCAACGGCAGCGGCAGCATCCCGCCGGGGGGCTGCAGCCCTTCTCGCCCTTCTCGATCAAGACCAAGCTGGGCACCCTGGTGGTGGTCTCGGTCTTCATCACGACGGGGCTGCTGCTGGTGGCCCTGCGCACCGACACCGAACTGCGGTTCATCACGGTCTTCTCGGTGATCGCCTCGATGCTGATCACCCAGTTCGTGGCGCACAGCCTGACCTCGCCGCTGGACGAGATGACGCGGGTGGCCCGGGCGATCTCCCACGGGGACTACACGCGCCGGGTGCGCGGGGCCGGGCGCCGTGACGAGCTGGGCGACCTGGCCTCCACGATCAACCTGATGGCGGACGACCTGGAGGCGGTGGACCGGCACCGCAAGGAGCTCGTCGCCAACGTCTCGCACGAGCTGCGCACACCCATCGCGGCGCTGCGGGCGGTGCTGGAGAACGTGGTCGACGGGGTCTCGGCCGCCGACCCGGAGACCATGCGCACGATGCTGAAGCAGACGGAGCGCCTCGGCCGCCTCGTGGACACCCTGCTGGACCTGTCCCGGGTGGACAACGGGGTGGTCCCTCTGAAGGCCCGCCGCTTCGAGGTGTGGCCGTACCTGTCGGGCGTGCTGAAGGAATCGGGGCTGGCGGCCGCCGGCCGGCCGGGGCTGCTCTCCGGTTCGGGCGGGCACACGCGCAACGACGTACACCTGCACCTGGACGTCTTCCCGCCCGAGCTGACGGCGTACGCGGACGCGGAGCGCCTGCACCAGGTCGTGGCCAATCTGATCGACAACGCGGTCAAGCACAGCCCCCCGCACGGCCGGGTCACCGTCCGTGCCCGGGCCGGCGACGCGCCCGGGAGTCTGGCTCTGGAGGTACGGGACGAAGGTCCCGGCATCCCGGAGGCGGAGCGGCACCGGGTCTTCGAGCGGTTCAACCGGGGCAGCGCGCGCGGCGGCGACGGCGGTACGGGCCTGGGCCTGGCGATCGCGCGGTGGGCCGTTGAGCTGCACGGCGGGCGGATCGGCGTGGCCGAATCGTCACGGGGCTGCCGCATCCTCGTCACGCTCCCGGGCAGCTCCCAGGCGCCGCGTTGACGTAGGGTTCGAACGGGAAGGACATGATCTCGGCCACACGTACCCGGGGTCCGTCAGGGGTGCGAAGCCATGGGGGCCGCAACCACGGTGCCGCCTACCCGAACCACGCTAGTTTCCCGCCATTCAGACCGGCGAAACCCGCCGTTCGGTGTGACCTACATGACGGAAGTCCCGCCCGGCCTGCATCCAGCGGCCGAGGAGGCGTAGCCTTTATTCCCGCTGTCCATACCTTGTGAAGCGGAAGAGGGCGGTTGCCGCCGTGTCGCCACAGTCCCCCAGTAACCCGAGCACCACGACCGAAGCAGCAGAAGGCGGGAAGACCCCTGCCTCAGGCTTCGGTGCCAACGAGTGGCTCGTCGACGAGATCTATCAGCAGTACCTCCAGGACCCGAATTCGGTCGACCGGGCCTGGTGGGACTTCTTCGCCGACTACAAGCCGGGGGGCGCTGTCGCTCCCGCTCCGGTGAAGGCGGATGAGCCCAAGAAGACCCCTGCGACGACGGACGGCGCCTCCGCACAGGCCGCCGCCACCGTCACCGCAGCACCGCAGGCCTCCGACGCCGCCGCCACGGGGGCGGCGCGCGCCGCCGCCGCGCCGCCGACCCCTCCGCCTGTGTCAGCTCCTGCCCCTGCTCCTGCCACCCCCTCTGGTGCCCCTGCTGTGACTGTCACCTCCCAGGCCCCGGCCGCCGCACCGGCCGCGCCCGCCTCCCCCTCCCCCGCCGCAAGCGGCGGCTCCACCGGAGCGGCTGCCGCCGCGCCCCCTCGTCAGGCCGCGCCCGCCACCGAGGCCCCCACGGGCCCCGAGCTGGTGACGCTCCGCGGCCCGGCGGCTGCCGTCGCGAAGAACATGAACGCCTCCCTCGACGTCCCGACGGCCACGTCCGTCCGCGCCGTCCCGGTGAAGCTGCTGTTCGACAACCGCATCGTCATCAACAACCACCTCAAGCGCGCCCGGGGCGGGAAGATCTCCTTCACGCACCTGATCGGCTACGCGATGGTGCAGGCGATCAAGGCCATGCCGTCGATGAACTACTCCTTCGCGGAGAAGGACGGCAAGCCGACCCTGGTCAAGCCCGACCACGTGAACTTCGGCCTCGCGATCGACCTCGTGAAGCCCAACGGCGACCGCCAGCTCGTCGTCGCCGGCATCAAGAAGGCCGAGACCCTCAACTTCTTCGAGTTCTGGCAGGCCTACGAGGACATCGTCCGCCGCGCCCGCGTCGGCAAGCTGACGATGGACGACTTCACCGGCGTGACGTGCTCCCTCACCAACCCCGGCGGCCTGGGCACCGTCCACTCCGTGCCCCGCCTGATGCCCGGGCAGTCGGTCATCATGGGCGTCGGCTCCATGGACTACCCCGCCGAGTTCCAGGGCACCTCGCAGGACACCCTGAACAAGCTGGGCATCTCCAAGGTCATGACCCTGACCTCGACCTACGACCACCGGGTCATCCAGGGCGCGGCCTCCGGCGAGTTCCTGCGCATCGTCGCGAACCTGCTGCTCGGCGAGGACGGCTTCTACGACGCAGTCTTCGAGTCGCTGCGCATCCCGTACGAGCCGGTCCGCTGGAACCGCGACATCGACGCCTCGCACGACGACGACGTCACCAAGGCCGCCCGCGTCTTCGAGCTGATCCACTCCTACCGGGTCCGCGGCCACGTCATGGCCGACACCGACCCGCTGGAGTACAAGCAGCGCAAGCACCCCGACCTCGACATCACCGAGCACGGCCTCACCCTGTGGGACCTGGAGCGCGAGTTCGCGGTCGGCGGCTTCTCCGGCAAGTCGATGATGAAGCTGCGCGACATCCTCGGCGTGCTGCGCGACTCGTACTGCCGCACCACCGGCGTCGAGTTCATGCACATCCAGGACCCGAAGCAGCGCCGCTGGATCCAGGACCGCATCGAGCGCCCGCACACCAAGCCGGAGCGCGAGGAGCAGCTGCGCATCCTGCGCCGCCTGAACGCGGCGGAGGCCTTCGAGACCTTCCTGCAGACGAAGTACGTCGGCCAGAAGCGCTTCTCCCTGGAGGGCGGCGAGTCCGTCATCCCGCTGCTCGACGCCGTCATCGACTCGGCCGCCGAGGCCCGCCTCGAAGAGGTCGTCATCGGCATGGCCCACCGCGGCCGCCTGAACGTCCTCGCGAACATCGTCGGCAAGTCGTACGCGCAGATCTTCCGCGAGTTCGAGGGCAACCTCGACCCGAAGTCCATGCACGGCTCCGGCGACGTCAAGTACCACCTGGGCGCCGAGGGCACCTTCACGGGCCTCGACGGGGAGCAGATCAAGGTCTCGCTCGTCGCGAACCCCTCCCACCTGGAGGCCGTCGACCCGGTCCTGGAGGGTGTCGCCCGCGCCAAGCAGGACGTCATCAACAAGGGCGGCACGGACTTCACGGTCCTGCCCCTCGCGCTCCACGGCGACGCGGCCTTCGCCGGCCAGGGCGTCGTCGCCGAGACGCTGAACATGTCGCAGCTGCGCGGCTACCGCACCGGCGGCACGGTCCACGTCGTCATCAACAACCAGGTCGGCTTCACGGCGGCGCCGGAGTCCTCGCGTTCGTCCATGTACGCGACCGACGTGGCCCGCATGATCGAGGCGCCGATCTTCCACGTGAACGGCGACGACCCGGAAGCGGTCGTCCGCGTTGCCCGCCTGGCCTTCGAATTCCGCCAGGCGTTCAACAAGGACGTGGTCATCGACCTCATCTGCTACCGCCGCCGCGGCCACAACGAGTCCGACAACCCGGCCTTCACGCAGCCGCTGATGTACGACCTGATCGACAAGAAGCGCTCGGTGCGCAAGCTGTACACCGAGTCCCTCATCGGTCGCGGCGACATCACCCTCGAAGAGGCGGAGCAGGCGCTCCAGGACTTCCAGGGCCAGCTGGAGAAGGTCTTCGCGGAGGTCCGCGAGGCCGCCACGCAGCCCGTGATCACCCCGCCGGTGGCCCCGGCCGCGCAGGCCGACTTCCCGGTCGCGGTGAGCACCGCGATCTCCCAGGACGTCGTCAAGCGCATCGCCGAGTCCCAGGTCAACATCCCCGAGGGCGTCACCGTCCACCCGCGTCTGCTGCCGCAGCTGCAGCGCCGCGCGGCGATGATCGACGAGGGCACCATCGACTGGGGCATGGGCGAGACCCTCGCCTTCGGCTCGCTGCTGATGGAGGGCACCCCGGTCCGGCTGTCCGGCCAGGACTCCCGCCGCGGCACGTTCGGCCAGCGCCACGCGGTCCTCATCGACCGGGAGACGGGCGAGGACTACACCCCGCTCCTGTACCTGTCGGACGACCAGGCCCGCTACAACGTCTACGACTCGCTGCTCTCCGAGTACGCGGCCATGGGCTTCGAGTACGGCTACTCGCTGGCCCGCCCGGACGCGCTGGTCCTCTGGGAGGCCCAGTTCGGTGACTTCGTCAACGGCGCGCAGACCGTCGTCGACGAGTTCATCTCGTCCGCGGAGCAGAAGTGGGGCCAGACGAGCGGCGTCACCCTCCTCCTCCCCCACGGCTACGAGGGCCAGGGCCCGGACCACTCGTCCGCCCGCCCGGAGCGCTTCCTCCAGCTGTGCGCGCAGAACAACATGACGGTCGCGATGCCGACGCTCCCGTCGAACTACTTCCACCTCCTGCGCTGGCAGGTCCACAACCCGCACCACAAGCCGCTCATCGTCTTCACCCCGAAGTCGATGCTGCGTCTGAAGGCCGCGGCGTCGAAGGCGGAGGAGTTCACGAGCGGCGCGTTCCGCCCGGTCATCGGCGACTCGACGGTGGACCCGAACGCGGTCCGCAAGGTCGTCTTCTGCGCGGGCAAGGTCTACTACGACCTGGAGGCCGAGCGCGAGAAGCGCGGCATCACGGACACCGCGATCATCCGCATCGAGCGCCTCTACCCGCTCCCGGGTGCGGAGCTCCAGGCGGAGATCGCCAAGTTCCCGAACGCGGCGAAGTACATCTGGGCCCAGGAGGAGCCGGCGAACCAGGGCGCGTGGCCCTTCATCGCCCTCAACCTGATCGACCACCTCGACCTGGCGGTCGGCGCCGACGTCCCGGCCGGCGAGCGCCTGCGCCGCATCTCCCGCCCGCACGGCTCGTCCCCGGCGGTCGGCTCGGCCAAGCGCCACCAGGCGGAGCAGCAGCTCCTCCTGAACGAGGTCTTCGAGGCCTGACCGCTGCGCTGACCTGACGCCGAGAGGCCCGGGCCCCGAAGGGGTTCGGGCCTCTCGGCATGTACGAAGCTTCGCGCGGGCGGCGTATTCCCCCCTCGCACCCCACCGGGACGCGGCGGTTGCCCACCCACCCCCACGGCGGTGCGGTGGCTGCGGGACAGTCGGCAGCAGCAGGTTGTCCGTTCTGCTTTCGCGGCCGGTGAGGGGCTGCGAAACCCATTGGCAAGTGGGATCAACCCTCAGGCGGGCAACACGCACCACACTGGATGTTTCGAGGTGTACGCGTTTCCAGATCGACCATGAGGGTCACGCCGGACCCGTGGGGGCAGACTCGGCGGGGTCGCTTCCCTGGGTGGCGCTCAACTCGAATCTTGTCCCAACTCGCCGCTACGTCGCGGAACCGAGGGTCGATCCACACTCCTCGCGCTTCTTCGCTCACTGCAACCCCTTCCTCGCGGAACGTAGCCGACTGTAGTAGAGCGGAAGGGGCGTGAAAGCTGGTCTGACCGAATGGCGTCAGACGGACGGCGGGGCGGCGCACCCTGACCCGCCCTCCGTGCACTCGCTGTGCATGCAATCCCCAGCGTGAACCTCCGTATCCGCCAGCGGTCCCCATAGGTAGGCGTCCGGCTCGTACCCGGCCTCCCGGATCGCCTCCATCGTGAGGTTCAGTGTGTCGGCGTCACGTCGCAACGACTCCGGGCCCTCCGGTCGGTGGTCGACGAACCTACCTCGACCGGTGCACAGCTCCCGGTACAGGGCCGTGTGCAGGATGAGGGCGTGCCAGCCCAGGTCCACGGCCTTGGAGGGGCGCAGGTGCCTGCCCCTGGCCTGGGTCGCGGCAGCGACGAACTTGAGGGCCTCGTCGACGATCCGGACTGCAAGCGCCTCCTCCACGCCGTCGTTGTCGCGCTGCACGAGGTGCACGACTCGGGTAAACCCCTCATCGGACAGTAGGTGTCGGGCGGAGGTCTTCAGAGCGGTGGGAGTTGCCATCTCGTCTTTCCTTTCGGTTGGGAAGGTACGGTGCCCAGAGCTGGGGTCAGTGGGCACTCGGTCACCGGATCGCCGCGATGTTTGCTACGGCGGTTGTGAGCTCCAGACCGGACGGCATCCGAATGTGCGCGATGGGGGCGTAGGTGCGGACCCCGTTCATGCGACCTACCTCGGCGTGCACGACGGCCGTGAGTTCGCCCTCGGCGCCGGAGGCGATGTCGCGTACCTGCTTCCGCAACAGCGGGTGGGCGAGGTGCTCGAACGGCTCAGGCATCGGGCTGGTCCCAGGCCGAGCGCATGAACCTCGCCCACCCGGCCGCCGCGCGGGCGAGGAGTTCGGGGCTTGGTCCCGCAGGCGGCGCGGGCAACTCAGCACGTCCCTGGTCTCGTTCATCTGCGCTGGTCGTCGTCATAGGAGGATGATGGGCTGGCCCGCAGATGGCCGGATAGGCCATCACGTGGCCATCGGTGGCCACGTAGCGGCCACGGCCGGAGACAGACGCGATGACAGCTCACACTGGGGCAATGGGCCACCGCAATGACGCTCTCAGGGCCGCCCGCATCAAGGCGGGCTGGCGCAGCATGGACCAGGCCGCCCGCGCGCTACAGGCCCACGGGCAACGATTCCTCGATGACCCCCACTTCACCGTAAGCGCGCGCACTTGGCGCCGGTGGGAGGGCACCGAGCCCGGCTGGCCACCGGAGGAAACCGCAACCGTGCTGCACGATGCGCTCGGCCGGTACCCCGAAGAGCTTGGGTTCACGGTGCCCGCCGGTTGGATCCGACCTGAGGCACACCAAGAGGGAGACGTGAAGCGCCGCACCTTCGTATCTGTCACCGTGGCCGCCCTCATGCCCGGCCCCGTCGCTCGTCAGCATGTCGACCCAGCGCTCATCGACTACTTTCAGCAGCAGCTGGAGGGCCATTACAGGGCCGATATGCTCCTCGGCCCGCACGACCTCATCGGCACGGTGTCCGCTCAGTACCAGCTCATCGACAAGCTCCTCCGCTCCGCGAAGGGCGAGACCCGACGCAGCCTGCTGCGCGTCGGGGCCGCATACGCCGCGCTCGTCGGCTGGCTCTACCAGGATGCTGGAGACGTCGGTGCCGCCAGTTTCTGGAGGGGGGTGACGCAGGAGATCGCGGTACGGTCCCGCGACCCGCACCTCATCGGCTACTCACTCGTCAATCAGGCCCAGGTCCGCACCGACCTCGGTGACGGGTACGGCGTCATCGACCTGTGCGAGGCCGCCCTCGACGACGACCGGATCTTCCCGAAGGTGAGGGTCATGGCCATGCAGCAGCACGCCCACGGAGCCAGCCTCACCGGGGACCGGGCCACCGTCGACCGGCTCATCGATGCGGCGGGCGGGCTCATCTCCCGGGTCGATGATGACCTGCCCTGGGGCAACGCCTGCCGCAGGACCCCGGGCTACCTGGAGGTACAGCGGGCCACCTGCTACGGGCGGCTCGGCCTCGGCCGGGAAGCCGAGAACCTGTGGTCGCAGGTCCTCGACGCCGTGCCCGCGACCGCCCGCCGGGACCGCGGGGTCTACCTCGCCCGGCACGCCACCGCCGCGGCCGGCGCGCGGGAACCGGAGCAGGCCGTCGAGATCGCCCGTGCGGCTGCGGAGATCGCGGCAGAAACCCGCTCAGCGCGCATGCTCCGTGAACTGCGCGGCCTGGAGCGGGCCATGCGGCCGTGGCAGGATGCGCCCGTAGGCCGGGACCTCGTCGAGATCCTGGCGCCCGTGACCGAGGGGAGCTGACATGGGCGTACCGCACCCGCTGACGCATGAGCAGATCGCCGAACATCTGGCGAAGCTGCCCGGCTGGGAGCAGAGCGGAAACGCGATCACCCGCACCTACCCGATCCGCTACCACGCGGCGGTGGCTGCCATCGTGACAATCGCCGACCGGTCCCGGCGGATCCAGCACCACGCCGACCTCGACCTGCGCATCGACCACCTGCGCGCCTCCATCACCACCCACGACGCGGGCAACCGGCTGACCGCCGCCGACTTCGACCTCGCTGAACGCATCGACGCGATCGTCGCCGCGCACCAGGCCCTCCCGCTCGGCTGACCCCGGACACCCGACTGTGCCCCCTCCCAGCCCGCGGGCTGGGAGGGGGCACAGTGCCGTTGAGCCGCTCAACCTCACACTCCGCCAGACCCCTAGACCACACCCATCTTCCGCCAAATAGGCATAAACCGGCCGCTGTCGCCGCCGTAGGGTCGCTTGTAGCGATCTTGGGCGGCCTATGTCCAGCCCTAAACGGCCGCCGGACGCCGAGACATGCGAAGCGCGTAGCTATCTGCCGCGTCTGGCGGCTCCCGATGGGCCCCTAGCCGCTGTCTCGTGCGGGTAGGGCCGCCCCGGCCCGGGATCTGATGCCCATGCGCCCCGGCTGGGTGTCTCCCTTGTGCCCGGGCCCCCGGCGCCGCCCGGGCTGGCGGGTGTGGCTTGGCTGACCCAGAGAACGGGCCCGCGCCTCCCTGGCCTCCCCATGCCCGTGTCTCTGACCCGTGACCGTTCTTTTGGGGGCTTCCCGTCGGTCTTCGGATTTCCGGTTCGGGACGGCCTGTCAAGGGGGGCCGAAGGCCATCGCGTAAGCGACGCGACGAAGGAGCGCCCTTTACAGGACGGCCCGAACCGGAGAGACGATGAGACTGACGGGAAACCCCCAAACCCTCCCTGATACAGAGTCGGTGGGCCCCGAACCCCGAAGCTGCCGACTCACTGGTCGACTTGCCCGAGCGAAATACCGATGGGGCCGACCCCGATCACCGGATTGCCGAGTCTCGGTCTCGCTACCGAGGGGGGGCGGGTGGGCAACCGCCGCCCCGCTGCGGAGGTGAGAGGGGGGCGAAGGCCCCGACCGAGCGCACAATCCACCGCGCCCCCACCAAACGCACCTGCGCCGAAGCCCCGTAAGCCTCGTAAGCCCCCGCCCCCACCCCTACGGCTGCGGTTCGAAGTCCCAGTACGGCCTCGTCTGTTGTTTCGCCGCGATCGTGTGGACGTGCTGCGGGCCCAGTGTGCGGGTCAGGGACCTGATGCCCGCGTCCTCGTGTTTGCCCGCCTCCACGTCCTCCCGTACGGAACGCAGGTCCGCCGCCAGGGCGATCTGGGCGCTCAGTGTCATCGGGTGGTCCGGGCCCAGTACCTGCTCGCAGGCGCGCAGGGTCTCCCGGCTCAGGTCCAGCGCGTCCTCCAGGCGTCCGGTGATGTTCCGGTGCCCGGTGGCGTTCAGGGCGCAGCCCAGGGTCCAGGGGTGGCGGTTGCCGAGGGCGCCCCGCATGCCGACGAGGGCCTGCTCGGCCAGGTTCAGCGCCTCCACCCGCTCGCCCTGGGCGCGCAGCACCAGGCCGAGGTTGCCGACCGTGCCGATGCTGTACGGGTGGGCGAGGCCGAGTTGCGACTGGTAGCCGCGGACCACGTCCTCGGAGATCCGGCGAGCCTCGCCGATGTCCCCGTACTCCCTGAGGTAGGTGGCGTAGTCCGAGGCCACCATCAAGGTCCACGGGTAGTCGACCCCGAGCACCCGGGTGGCCCGCTCCCACACGCTCCGCAGCCGCTGCCCCGCACCGGGGATGTCCCCGGAGCGGCGCAGGCACATCCCGAGGTTGTGCTCGGCGCGCAGGGTCTGCGGGTGGCTGGGGCCCAGCACCTGGGTGTTGAGTTTGACGCCCTGCTCCTGCCGGGTCTGGGCCTCCCGGTAGCGGCCCATGAGCCGCAGCCCCATCGCGCAGGCGATCCCCGACGAGAGGGTGGAGATGTGCTGGGCGCGCAGGACGCGCTCGCGGCGGCGCAGGGTGTCCAGGTCGAGGTCGTAGGAGTCCTGGTAGCGGCCGAGGAGGCGGTAGGTGGCGGCCAGGTTGTTCTGGGCGCCGAGGGTGGTGGAGTCGTCCTCGCCGAGGAGTTCGCGGTACGTGGCGAGGCAGTGCTCGAAGATCTCGCGGGCCGGCTCGAACTTGGCGATGCACAGCAGGACCCCGCCGTACGCGCTGGTGGCGCGCAGGGTCTCCAGGTCGCGCTCGCCCCGCTCCCGGACGATCTGGTCGGCGACGGCCTTCGTCAGGGTCTCGGCGCGGCGGAAGATCCCGAGGTTGCGCAGGGCGCTGCCGTACTGGTAGCTGAGCTCCCGCAGTTTGGGGTGGTCCTCGCCCAGCATTCCGCGCCAGGCCTGGTCGGTTTCCTCGCTGAGCCGCAGGCAGGTGCGGTACTCCCCGGCGAGGATCAGGTAGCGCAGGCAGTGCAGCAGGAAGGTCTGGATCCGCGGGTTGCCACTGGTCAGCACCCCGGAGGTGGTGAGGTGCGGGATGAGTTCGGCGTACCGGGGCCAGAGCCGGGAGTCGGAGGGCCGGCCGGGGTCTGCGGCGGCCAGCACCTGGCGGACGGCGCGGGCGAGCGGTTCGGCCTCGTCCTCGGAGAGGTTCTCGCGGACGATGCCGTGGACCATGCGGTGCAGCTGTACGGTCTCCAGCCCGCCGCCGCCCTCCTCCACGGGCAGGTCGGAGTACTCCAGGCGGACGACGGAGAACTGGACGAGCTTGTTGAGGGCGGCGTTCCAGCGGATCTGGTCGTTGATGAGCCCGGCGAGCTGTTCGGGCACGTCGTCGACGGGGAATTCGCGCAGCAGCCGCAGCGGCACGGGACCCGGGGCGAAGAAGACGAACAGCCGCAGCAGGGCGAGGGCGTCGGGGAAGTTCTCCCGGACGTTGTTGAGCAGTATCGCCAGGGCGGTCGGGAAGGGCAGCGGGTAGTCGTCGGAGACGGTGACGGCCTCGCGGGAGTCCAGCCGGCGCTGGAGCAGCGCCAGGTAGTCGCCGACGGTCAGCGGCGAGTCGGCGAGCCAGCCGGCGGTCTGGTCGAGGGCGAGCGGGTAGTCCTCCAGGGCCTCGGCGAGCTGGTCGGCCTCATCGGAGGTGAGCCGCAGGGCCCGGCGGCGGATGAAGGTGATGGACTCGGGCCTGGCGTAGAGGGGGACCTCCACGAGGCTGGTGTGCCGGGAGGCCCATTCGCGGTTGCGCGAGGTGATGATGACGTCGCCCGCGCCCGAGGGCAGCAGGTCGGTGAGGTCGTCGGGGTTGTCGCAGCCGTCGAAGACCATCAGCCAGCGGTTGTACGGGGTTCCGCGCCGCAGCGCTTCGAGGACGGCCCGGATCTGCTCGCCGTAGCTGCCCGCGCCGCGCGGCAGTCCGAGGGCGGGGGCCAGGTCGGCGAGGCGTTCGCGCAGGGTGGGCCGGTCCTCGGCGGGGACCCACCACACGACGTCGTACTCGGAGGCGAAGCGGTAGGCGTACTCGGTGGCGACCTGGGTCTTGCCGACGCCCGAAAGCCCCAGCAGGGTGACGGTGGAGGCGCCGGGCGGGGCCTCGGCCAGGGCGGCGCGCAGGGTGCCGATGACGTCGTTGCGGCCGGTGAAGCGGGGGTTGCGGCGCGGGACGCGGCCCCAGATCTCGGGCGGGTCGTTGGGGAAGCGGGGGCCGCGCCGGCCGGTCTCGGTGCCGATGCGGTCGGTGGGCAGCTCCAGGCGGCGCAGCACGCGGTATTCCGCCTCGTACGCGTCCAGCCCCCACAGGTCGGTCTTCTCCAGGACGGCGACGGCGCTGGGCAGCGGGGCGTCGGTGAGGCAGACGGCGGCGAACCGGTCGGGGTGGCGGTCGGTGACCGTGCGCAGGGCGGTGTTCCACTCCTCGTCGCTGTGGGTGCCGGCGGAGAAGTAGCGTTCGCTGAGGATGAGCAGGACCCGGCTGCCGGAGCGGGCGAGGTCGTCGAGGGCCTGGCCGAGGCCGGGGCTGTTCTGCGGGTCCCAGCGTTGGAGGGCGACGCGGTGGCCGTGCTCCTCCAGGCGGTGGGCGATCCACACGGCCCAGGGGCGGTTGAACCCCGCGAAGCTGATGACGAAGCGCTGCGGCTGGGCGGTGCCGTCGCGGTCCTGCCGACTACCGGTGGTCATGCGGCCGTCTCCCTGAATCCGGGCGGTGGACGGGTTTGAAAAGGTACCGCAGCGGACGCCCCGTCAGACTGCCGCGAACGGCGCGAGTTCGGGGTGTTCCTCGCACCAGGCGCGGCGCTCGCGGTCGACGGCCCGGCGGGCGGTGGCGTGCTGGTCGCCGGGGGGCGGGAGGTCGTCCATGGCCCGCTCGGCGGCGCTCATGGCGTCGGTGAACTCCCGGCCCGCCGCGGTCAGTCGGTCGTGTGCGCGCAGGACGGGCAGGACGGCCGCCACCTGGGCCCGGATCCGGGCGTGCTGGGCCCAGGCGCCGCGGGCCCCGTAGAGGGCGGCGCGCTGCCAGTACCCGGCCAGGGCCAGGTGGGCGTAGGCGCCGTGCAGGAGTCCCTCCAGGGGGCGGGGGTCGCTGCGCCAGGGGGCCCAGTGGCGGGGGGTGCGGTCGGCGGTGTGCAGGGTCAGGACGTCGGCGAGGGCGGTGAGTTTGCCGTGCTGGACCTCGTGGACGAGGGTGGCGGCGAGCGCGGGCGGGGCCTGTGCGCGGGCCAGGACGGAGCCGGCGGCCGCGGGCAGGGTGGCGCCGCTGGAGCGGGAGCCGCCGGCCAGGGGGACGACGGAGCGCAGCAGTTGGACGGTCTCCTCCGCGCGGGCGGTGTCGTACCGCTGGAGCAGGGTGAGCGCGCCGGTCCACTGGGTGTCCCAGCGCTTGTGCCCCTTGGCGGTGAGCCGGCGGGCGGGGCGTACGGGTGCCGGCCGGTCGGGGCCGGGTGCCCGGTAGGGGTCGAGGTCGTCGAGGGCGGTCCTGCCTCCGGGGAGGGTGTGCAGGGGCAGGGTGGCGGGGTCCTGGGGGTCCCAGGAGCGTTCGGTGACGGCGAGCCGGCCGGGGCGTTCGGGGCGCAGCAGTCCGAGGGTGGGCAGGACGAGCCGGCCGTGCAGGGGCCGCAGGGTGTGGGTGAAGGCGATCCCGGCGCGCAGGGCGGCGGCGACGGCGAGGGCGCCGAGGTGGCCGAGGTCGGGCGGGGGCCCGTACGGGGCGTGCAGTCGGCGCAGGGTCTCCTCGGCCCAGACCCCGGTGGCGGGGTAGTGCAGTACGTCGCGCACGGCGCCGGGGGCGTGCCGTTCGGCCTCCTCCAGCAGGGCCCAGTGGTCGGCGGTCTCGCCGGACCGGCCGCCGGGGGCGGCGTCGAGTACGGCGCGCAGCAGGACCAGGCGCTTGGAGCGGCGTACGGCGCGCACGAGGCGGGTGCCGTCGGCGGAGGGCTCGGTGGAGGCGAGGGCGCGCAGGGTCGGGGAGTCGACGCTGAAGGCGGCGAGGGCGACGGCGGTCACGAGGCGACCGCCGGGTGGGCGGGACCCCCGCCCGCGGCCGCGGGGCAGGCCGGGGCGGGAACGGCGGCGGACGGGTGGGCCGGGGCCGCAGAGGCGGCGGACGGGTGGGCCAGGGCGGCAGAGGCGGCCGACGGGTGGGCCAGGGCCGCAGAGGCGGCCGACGGGTGGGCCAGGGCCGCAGAGGCGGCCGACGGGCGGGCCAGGGCGACCGGGACGGCCGACGGATGGGCCAGGGCCGCAGGGACGGCCGACGGGTGGGTCGAGGCGGTGGGGGCGGCGGACGGCAGGGCCTCGGGCGGCGGGCCCGGGTGCCGGGTCGCCGTGGCGAGGGCCGCTGCGATGTGGCGGATCAGGGCCTGGAGGTCGGCGCAGTAGACGGAGGGTCGGTGGAAGCCCTCGGCGGCGCGGTAGCGGTGCGGGTAGTGGCCGCCGCCGCACACCTCCACCAGCTCGCAGGCCCGGCAGCCGGCGGCGAGCGCGTCGCGCCCGAGCTGGCGGGCGGCGAGCCCGGGGTGGTCGAGGAGCTGGTCGAAGCTGTGGGTGGCCACGGTCATCCCGGTGGCGGCGGCGCCCTCGTAGGCGGACTTGAGCGAGTCGGCCTGTTCGAGGGAGCCGTCGGTCTCGATGACGGCGGTGGCGGCGGGTGCGAGCCCGAGGGTCTCGGTGGCGGCGGGCAGGCCGAGCAGCAGGGCGATGATCTCCTCGAAGGTGCGGATCCGGGTGCGCCGCACCCCGTCGTGCCACCAGCGTTCGAAGACGGCGAGGAGCCAGTCGGCGTACGGGGTCGCACCGGGCCGGTGGCCGGCCGGCGGGGAGCTCCAGTTGGCCAGCGGCAGGAGCAGGCCGACGCTGGGCGGGGCGAAGGCGAGCAGGGACTCGTACGTCTCCAGGGGGTCCTGGTCGAGGTCGATGACGCACAGGACCCCGGCGTAGCTGTCGGGATGCCGGGCCAGGAGGCGCAGGCCGCGGGCGGCGGCGCCGAATCCGGGGCGTCCGGCGTGGTCGACGCGCCGGGTGTTGTGCGCGGGCAGGCCCCCGTCGAGGCTGACGCCGACGCGGATCCCGGCGGCGGCGAGCGCGGCGAGGCGGCCGCGGGTGAGCAGGGTGCCGTTGGTCTGGACGGTGGCGGTGACCCGGGTGCGCGGGGCGGCGGCGGCCACGGCGGCCCGTACGGCGTCGACGGGTTCGGCCAGCCGGGCGGGCGCGGTGAGCAGGGGTTCGCCGCCGTGCAGGACGAGGTCGACGCGGGGCAGTGCGTGGGCGGCGGCGTGCTCGGCGATCCGCTCGGCGGCGCGGGCGGCGGTGGCCTCGGCCATGGCGGCGGGCTGGTCGCGCCAGCCCTGGTCGGCCATCTCGTAGACGTAGCAGTAGGTGCAGGCGAGGTTGCAGCGGCTGCGGGTCTTGAGCACGAACTGGCGTATCGGATGGGGCCGGTGTCCGGCGGCGCGCAAGGCGGGGACGTCGAGCCGGGTGTAGGGCCAGGGGGCGTGGCGGGCGTGGCGGTCCTGGACGGAGCGCGGCGGCGCCGTCCGGTGCGCGGGCAGCACGGCGTCACTCGTGTGCGTGTGCCTCATCGCTCCACCTCCACCCTCCCCTGCGGACGGTCCATCCCTGCCCTCCGGACGGTCCCGGCTAACGGCGGAAAGTGGTCAACTCCGGCCGCACCGCGTGTGGTCAGGCGACTCCCGAGTCGAAGGCGTTGAGGATCTCGGCGGGGTGGGTGACCCGCTCCACCATGTTCTCGATCACCTGGGCCAGCACGGGATGGTCGATCCCGCGCAGCGCGGCCAGGTCGAGCCCGGAGAGGTCCGGGAGCCGGCCGGGGCACGCGGGGGCCTCCGCCGCCACTTCCTGATGTTTCGTCACCATGAGCCGCCCGTCCCCCCGTTGCTTCGCGAGTTCGATGGTCCACTGCCCTTTCCCTCCGGCCGGTACGCGGAAACAAGACCGGCGCCGCCGTCAGAGTCCCGCTTCCAGGGCCCGGACCCGCTCGCGGAGCGCTTCGGACCGCTCGCCCGAGCCCGCGTCGAGCCGCGCCCACAGTTCCAGCGCCGAGCGGTACGCGTCCAGGGCCGCCCGGGGCCGGGCCAGGCGCTCCAGCACCTCCCCGCGCAATTCCTGTACGCGGGCGGCCAGTTCGACAGCGGTGCCCTGCCGCTCCTCGCGGTCGGCCTCCAGGGCGGACCGCCAGGCCCGCCGGTAGGAGTCCGCCGCCCGGTCGAGGCGGTCGGCGGCCCGGGTGTGGCCGTGGATCTCCTGCTGTACGTCGCCGTGGTCCCGCCAGGCGCGGGCCCGCTCCAGCGGGTCCCGGCTGTGCCGGACGGCCAGCTCCAGCAGGTACTCCGCCTCCCGCAGGTCCACCGGGTCCCCCTCGTAGGCGTGCCGCAGCCGCAGCCCGGTGGCCAGCCGCAGCAGCCGGCGCGCCGCGTCGGGGTCGGACTGCGGGACCGCGGCCCGGCTCTCGCGCAGGACGCGGACGGCGGTTCCGGTGAACCGCCGTCCGTCGGCGGCCCGCGCCCGGTCCAGGAGTACGTCGCCCCACTCGGGCAGCAGTTCCCCGAAGGCCTCCCCGTCCCGGGGGATCAGCCGCCGGGCCCGCCCGTAGGCCTCGGCGGCGTCCTCCAGGGCCGCCGGGTCGGCGTCCCGCCCGTGGCGGGCCCGGTGCACCCGGGCCAGGCACAGCAGGGCGGCCACCCGCAGTTCGGGGTCCCCGCCGGCCTCGGTGAGGGCCTCCTCCAGCTGGGCGGCGGCTTCCTCCAGCCGCCCGGGCAGGTGGCGCAGGGCGCCGGCGAGTTCCACCCGGGCCCGGGCGCGGGCCCCGCGTCCGGCGGCGGGGTCCAGGGCGAGGCGGGCCGCGGCCTGTTCGGCCAGGGCGGTGCGCTCGGCCGGGTCGGGGGTGCGGGGCAGCAGGGCCAGCAGGACACGGCCGAGGGCCCGCCCGGGCTCCGGGTGGGGCGCCGTCCCGTCGGCGGGGCCGGCCAGGGGTTCCAGGGCGGCGCGCGCCTCGCGCAGCGGGCCCGGGTCGTCGCGCAGGGCGCTCAGCCGGATCAGGGTCTCGGCCCGCCGCACGGCGCAGTCCCGCCGCACAGCGGGGTCCGAGGCTGCGGCGCCCGCCGTGGCGAACTCCCGGTCCGCGGCGGCGAGCAGCTCTGCGTCGGGCTCCGCGACCAGGGCCCGCTCGTGGTACACCCGGCCGAGCAAGGCCCGCGCCGGGGCCGTGCCCAGGCCGGTGAGGGCCCGCTCGGCCTCGGCGAGGAGTTCGGGGTCGTGCTGTGCCGCCCACAGCCGCAGCAGCGCGCCCGCCAGCTCGGTCTCGGCCTCCTCCGGGGGGTCGCCGGGCCCGGCGGGGGCCGCCACGGCCCGGCGCAGCACCGCCACGGCCTCGTACAGGGCCCGGGCGTCGCCGTCCCCGTCCCCGTCGGCGAGCCGGTCGCGGGCGGCCTGGACCGCTCCGGCCCGGCCGGGCACCGGGGGTGCGGGCTCCCGGACGGCCGGGCCCTCGTCCGGCATCCCGGGCAGGTAGCGCCGTACGACTTTGGCCGAGACCTGCGCGAAGGCCTGCGGGAGCCGCCCGGCGGGGGCCCGTTCGGGATCGCCGGGCCCGGGGCCGGCCGCCGTCGGGGGCGTCCCGGTCAGCTGCGAGACGGCGAGTGCCGGGAAGTTGCGCACGCCCCGGCCGAAGTGGGCCAGTACGTATTCGGAGCAGTGCTTGAGCACCAGCGCGGCCTCGTCCCGCCCCAGCGGCCCCAGCAGTACGTCCTGCACCCCGGGCACGAACTCGTACCACTGCCCGGGCACTTCGGCGCTGCGCCGCAGCAGCCCGCCGAGCAGGACCTCCGCCAGGTCCGAGGGCTCGGAGTCCGGCAGCATCGTGCGCTGGACGAGCCGCATCACGGGCAGGGTCAGCGGGGCGGCCGACAGGTACACCGCGAGCTGTACGGCCCGGGGCGCGGCCTGGGAGCGGAACCGGGCCACCAGTTCGCGCGGCGGCCGTACGGCGCGCGGCGGGGGCGGCGGCGCGGCCGGGTGGGCGGCCAGGACCCGGCCCACCTCGGCCGGTACCGGCCCGGTGCCGAGTCCGGCGACGAGCCGGGCCCAGGCCCCGAGCGCGGTGGCGTTCGGCGGCAGCACCGGCACGGTCAGCCCGCCGGTGGGCCGCCCGGGCAACGGCGGCCGGTCGGACCGGAACTTCAGCTTCACCCCGCTTCCGCCGATGCCCCCCTCGGCCCGGGAGAGCGTGCCCCGCTCGGTCGGCAGCCAGCTGCGCCCCCACAGCCGCTGCGGCAGCGGCTGGACGACCACGCACGGGGTGCACTCGACCCACCGGTGCAGCAGCCGCTGGGCGGTGCCCTCGCGCCACAGCGGTCCGGCGCAGTCGGAGACCACCATGGTCAGGGCCCGGCCGGTGGGGTCGCGCAGCTGGTCCCCGGAGCGCAGTCCGGGCCCGGGGACGGGGCTGCGCCCGAGGGCGGCCGTGCCGTCGGCGAGCCGGTGCAGGTAGTGCACCTGGACGTCCCGGAAGGCACCGAGCCGCTCGCACACGGACCGCAGTTCCTCGAACATGTCCTGCCACACCGCCATCGACGGCGACGCGTCCATCACCAGGCGTACGGTCGCCTCGCGCCGGCTCTCCGGCCGGAGCACCGGGATGACCGGTCCCAGGGCCCGGGCGGTGGCCTCGGCGGTGGCCTCCTCGTCGAGCACCATGCGGGTGGGCGGGCCGGGCGGCCGGTGCCGCTGGAGGGCGCGCAGGGCCCGCTGGATCTCCAGGATGCGGGGCAGCGCGGCCGCCCCGGGGACCCGTACGGGCACGGCGCGCTCCCCGGGCGGCTCCCCGGACGGTTCGGCCTCGGTCCCGTCGGCGCGGCGCGCCCCGGGAACGTGCAGCCTGACCGGGTCCTCGGGCTCCGCCTCCGGCCGTACTGGCTCCTCGGGCGGGCCGGCCCGCTCCTCGGTCTCCCGCTCCGGCTCCGGGGCCTGCTCGCGCGTACCCGGCTCGGCCGGTCCGGGGCGGCGGATCCGCCCGGCCAGCCACAGGGCGTCGGCGAGCTCCTCGGCGGACGGGTCGAGCCCGGCGCGGCGCAGCAGCGCGGCCAGTTCCCGGATGCCGGGCGGCAGTGCGGGGGGCAGGTCGGGCGGTTCGGCGCGTGGTGGCACGGTCCGTCACCTCGGGCGGTCGAGGCGCTGGATGAGCAGGTCCGCGAGGTCCTCCCGGGTGGGCGGCGCGGCGTAGTGGGTCAGGTAGACGGCGTTGAGCAGCTGGTCGGCGGCGACCAGTTCGGACTGGGAGCGGCTGAGGAACTCCCGGATCAGGTCGGCCCCGAGCTGGGCGGCCTCCTCGCCGAGGTGGGCGCGGACCATGGTGGCGAGCCGTTTCTCGCCGGGCTGGCCCAGCTTGAGCTGGATGCAGCGGCGCAGCAGGGCGGCGGGGAAGTCCCGTTCGCCGTTGCTGGTCAGGATGATGAAGGGGAAGGCCCGGCAGCGCACCCGGCCGCCCCGGACGGTCACCTTCGTGCCGTCGTCGGTGAGGACCTGCACCTCGGGCTCGGTGTCGGCGACCCGCTCCAGCTCGGGGAGGGTGAACTCCCCTTCCTCCAGTACGTTCAGCAGGTCGTTGGGCAGGTCGATGTCGCTCTTGTCGAGCTCGTCGATGAGCAGGACGCGGGGCCGCCCGGTGGGCAGCAGGGCGGTGCCGAGCGGCCCGAGCCGGATGTACTTCCCGATGCCGGGCACCCCGCCGGCGGCCTCGGCCCGCGCCCCGCCGCTCGCCGCGAGCTGCACGTCCTGCAGCCGGGCCAGGGCGTCGTAGCGGTACAGCCCGTCCTGGAGCACGGTCCGCGAGACCACCGGCCAGCGCAGCACCCGCCCGAGCTTGAGCTCGTGGGCGACGGCGTGCGCGAGCGTGGACTTCCCCGTCCCCGGGAAGCCCGTCACCAGCAGCGGCCGCCGCAGGTACAGCGCGGCGTTGATGGCCTCCAGTTCCTCCGGCTCGGGGCGGTGCAGCTCCGCGGCCTGGCGGTGCGCGCCGAGCCGCCGGGCGATGTTGCCGTCGGCGGGGCCCGCGGCCGCGGCCGGGCCGCCCTCCTCCCCCACCGGACCGCCGTCGAAGTCCCGCCACGGCGGCGGGTCGGGCAGGGCGTCGATCCCGTCGTGGGGTTCGCCGACACCCCGGTAGATGAGCCATTCGTCGTTCACGGTTGCTGCTCCCTCCTGCCGGTCACAGGTCCCCCTGCAGCGGCTCTTCCTCGGGCAGGGCCCGTGCGGGGTCGTCCCAGACGAGCGCGATCCCCGCAGCCCAGTACGCGTCCGGGTCCGCCCCGTACGCCCGCCCCCGCAGGGCCTGGAACCGCAGGGGCAGCGCCTCCCCCCGGCCGGCCTCGACCAGCTCCTCCCGCAGCCCGCGGTGGAAGGGCGCGCAGGACACCCCCGGATCCGCCGGGGGCCGCCTGCACACCACCACCCCGAACCCGGCGTCCCGTACGGCGTGCAGCGCTCCGCGCGTCGGCTCGTGCCCGGGGGCCCGGCAGTGCACCGGGACGGTGGTGTCCGGGAGCCCGGCCAGCCAGGGCGCCGCCGGACTGCGCGGGCGCCCGCGGATGCAGTCGGACCGTTCGTCCAGCAGGGGTCCCGCCTGGACGCGGGCCCACCGGGCGGCCGCGGCGGGGCTCGCGGTGCCGCGGGCGTGACGCAGCACCACCGGCCGCTGCACCCCCAGCGGCACGCCGCCCGCCATCACCCACTCGTCCACCGCGAGTCCGAACAGCTCGGGGTCGACGGCCACTTCGAGCAGGGCCGCCGCCTCGTGGGTGTCGCAGCGCCGGAAGCCCTCGGCGAGCGGGGCCCGCAGCGCTTCGCGCAGGGCGCGCGGGGGGACCCGTACGCCCGAGTCCACGGGCGTCAGCCGGCCGGGGTGCGCCGGGCCGGCCAGGACGGACACCGCCCAGTCGTAGACGTCCTCCCAGCCGTGGGGCCATAACTCCAGCAGGACCGACGCCCCGTTCGGCAGGCCGCCCGCCGGCCGGACGGGGCCGCGCACCGCCCGCACGGCCGAGGCCCGCCGGCGGCGCTCGCGCTCGGCCAGGCCCCGCTCGTGGCGCTCGCCGAGCTCGCGGCGCAGCGGCCGCCACAGCCGTTCGGCCGTGGCCCGTACCCAGTCCCACAGTTCCTCGTCGGCGCCCGGGGTGGGCGGCTCGCGGTAGTCGGCCACGCTCACGTCCGTCGCGTAGCGGAGCATGGCCGCGGCCTCGCCCGTGCCGCCGGGCGGGTCGTGCAGCAGCCCGAGCCCGTCGCGCCAGCTCAGCGGGGCGAGCGGATGGGGATCCGGCTCCTCGCCGCGCGCGGCTTCGACGAGGCCCCGTACGACCTCCGAGGAGCCGGGCGGGGGCAGTTCGGCGAGCAGGCCGTACAGGGTGGTGCGCTCGCCGGGGGTGAGGCGCCCGCGTCCCTCGTGCGGGTCGGTGTCCGCGGGCAGTTCGCCGTGCACGTCCGTCCAGGTCCGTCGGCTGTTGAGGTCGCTGAGGTGCTGGTCGTAGTGGTGCCGGTCGTGGGCCTGCATGACCCGGCGGTAGAGCCCGATCTGCCCCCGGGCGGGCATGGGCAGGGTGCGCAGCTGCACGACGGAGACGGCGAGCCCGCCGCCGCCGGTGTGCCGGCGGGCCTTGACGACTCCGACGACCTCGCCGCGGGCCAGGTCGACCACGGGTCCGCCGGACATTCCGGGCTCGATCTCGTCGTCGTCGCCGAGCCGGATGGCGGCGCCGTTGCCGGCGGTGCCGCGCAGCCGGGTGGTGCGGCCGGTGATCTCGGGGGTGCCGAGGTCCTCGGTGCAGCCGAAGTAGGCGACCTCGTCGAAGCGGGGTCTGGAGCGGTCGGTCAGCCAGGCGCAGGCGTGCGAGACAGGGGCGAGGACCCGTATGAGCGCCAGGTCGGGCAGGTCCCACAGGGCCCGCCGGCCGGGCCGCCGCTCCTCCAGCCGCTCGGGCAGTACGCATTCCACGCGCCCGGTGACGGTCCCCGTGCCGCCGTTGCCCCCGGAGGAGAAGGTGATGCCGACCTCGCGCCCCGTCAGACGCACCGCAGCACCCCCTTCACCGACCACGTGCGCGCACGTCAGGACCCAGCCGGGGGCGATGAAGAAACCGCTGCCCCAGGTGGGTCCGGTCCCGGAGGTGTCATACCCGGCGGAGGGGGCGTGAACGCGTACGGTCGCCGCCTGGACGAGGGGCTCAAGGAGCTCGAAGGCGCGCGCGGAGCCGACCGTGCGCCCGTCCGTCATCCGCGGCCCCCCACTCGTGAGGCGACCAGGCTACTGCCGGGTCACCTCGGGCGGGAGGTGTCTTCGCGTCCGCGGATTATCCTGGCGGGAAACGCCCCCTGAACACCCTCATCACGGCACGGAGCCCGACTTGTACTTCACCGATCGCGGCATCGAGGAGCTGGAGAAGCGGCGCGGCGAGGAGGAGGTCACCTTCGAGTGGCTCGCCGAGCAGCTGCGCACCTTCGTCGACCTGAACCCGGACTTCGAGGTCCCGGTGGAACGCCTGGCCACCTGGCTGGCCCGGCTGGACGACGAGGACGACGAGGACGAGTAGTCCGCCCCCGGCGACCTGGGCCGCAGGCCCGGGCCGCGGTGACGGTGCGGCATGAGGACGGCCCGGCTGCGCGAAGCAGTCGGGCCGTTCTCGTGTGCGCTCTGACCAGCGCGGTGGGGTGCACGAGGCGCCGGATCAGGCGGCCTTGGTCTCCCAGAAGATGCGGTCGATCTCGGCGATGAGCTCAAGGGCCTTCGCGCCGGTCGCCGGGTCGTTCGACGCCTTGGCGGCCGAGAGGGCCTTCAGGGTGTCGTTGACCAGAGTGTGCAGCTGGGGGTACTTCTCGAAGTGCGGGGGCTTGAAGTAGTCGCTCCACAGCACCGAGACGTGGTGCTTGGCGAGCTCGGCGCGCTGCTCCTTGATGGTGATGGCGCGCGCGCGGAAGTCGGCGTCGTCGTTGGCCTGGTACTTCTCCTGCACGGCCTTGACGGACTCGGCCTCGATGCGGGCCTGGGCAGGGTCGTACACGCCGCACGGAAGATCGCAGTGGGCGGAGACCTTCGCCTTGGGGGCGAAGAGGCGGGAAAGCATGGAGTGATTCCTCCTCGTGATCGTCTTCTCAAGGGGGAGATTACTCGCTCGGAAACCGGATTTCGCGGGCGCCCCCGTGGGCTTAGGACAAAAGTCCAGGGTCGCGCGGGGACCGGTGAGCGAATGTACGGAGCCGTACGGCAGCATGCGGGGGTGACGAGGAGGACGCGCATGGTGGACAACGGGCGCCCGCGGAAGCAGTTCGGGGTGGTGGAGGTGACGGGGCCGTCGATGGCGCCGACGCTGAGCCACGGGGACCAGGTGCTGGTCCGGTACGGGGCCGCCGTCCGCCCCGGCGGCGTGGTGGTGCTGCGCCACCCGTTCCAGCAGGACCTGCTGCTGATCAAGCGGGCGGTGGAGCGGCGCCCCGGCCGCAGCTGGTGGGTGCTCGGCGACAACCCGTACAACGAGGCCCCCGGCGACAGCACCGTCTACGGCCCGGTCCCCGATGAGCTGGTGCTGGCGACGGCGGTCCTGCGCTTTCGGCCGCGCGGGGGGCATCAGCGCTCGCTGAGGGCCCGGCTTTCCTGGGCGCTCTCGGCGCTGCGCCCGCTGCGGGCGGACTCCTCGGCCTCCAGCCGCTTGCGGGCGCGGTAGGCCGCGACGTTCGCCCGGGTGGCGCAGCGGTCGGAGCAGTAGCGCCGGGAGCGGTTGGTGGAGGTGTCGAGGTAGGCGTTGCGGCAGGGCGCGGCCTGGCACAGGCCGAGGCGGTCGGGGCCGTGCTCGGTGAGCGCGAAGGCCAGGCCCATGGAGGCCATGGCGGCGTAGCCCGCGGAGGCGTTCGAGGGGTGCTCGGCGAGGTGGATGTGCCAGTCGGGGGCGCCGTCCGGGCCGAGGGTCTCGTGGCCGGAGACCTGGGGGCTGACGGGGAACTCCATCAGGAGCGAGTTCAGCAGGTCGACGGCGAGTACGTGGTCCCCGCCGTCGGCGGCCTCGAAGACGGCGCGCAGCCGCCCGCGGACGTTGCGGAAGCGGGTGACGTCGGTGTCGGTGACGCGGCGCGCCATCTGCACGCTGGCGCCGAACAGGGCGCGGACGGCGTCCACCGAGGTGAGGGCGTCCTTGTTGCGGGCCGGCTCCTCGGTGTTGACCAGGCGCACGGCGAAGTCCGAGTAATGGGCCAGTTCCACTTGTAGTCCTTACGGCTGCGGATTATCGTCTCCGGTAACGGATGAGGTGTCTTCGAGGGTATTACGTACTGAGGGGGTTCGTGATGGCGAATACGACGGAAACAGAGACGGACACGGCGACCGGAGCGGGGTACTGGCAGTCCTGGCAGGACAGCTGGGACCGCCAGCAGGAGTGGTACATGCCCGACCGCGAGGAGCGGTTCCGGGTGATGCTCGACATGGTCGAGGCCCTGGTCGGCCCCGCCCCCCGGGTGCTGGATCTCGCGTGCGGTACGGGAAGTATCACGGACCGCGTCCTGAAGAGGTTCCCGGAAGCCACCAGTACGGGCGTCGACCTCGATCCCGCGCTGTTGACCATCGCCGAGGGCTACTTCGCCGGGGACGAGCGGGTCGCCTTCGTCACCGCCGACCTCAAGGACCCGGACTGGCGCGCGGCCCTCCCGTACGACTCCTTCGACGCGGTGTTGACCGCCACCGCCCTGCACTGGCTGCCCAGCGAGGACCTCGCCGTCCTGTACGGGCAGCTCGCACCGCTGGTGGCCCCCGGCGGGGTGTTCATGAACGCCGACCACATGCCCGATCCGGCTACCCCGCGCATCGGCGCCGCCGAGCGCGCCCACCGGCACGCACAGATGGACCGGGCCAAGGCCGCGGGGGCGGTGGACTGGCGCGAGTGGTGGGCCCTGGCGGCGGCGGACCCGCTGCTGGCCGAGCCGGTGAAGCGGCGCTTCGAGATCTACGGGGAGCACGCCGACGGCGACACCCCCACCGAGGCCTGGCACGCCCGCACCCTGCTCGAAGCGGGCTTCGCGGAGGCCCGTACGGTCTGGCGCTCCCCCTCGGACGCGCTGGTCCTAGGACTCAAGTAGGGACCTGGACCGCATGCGAGAGGGGCGGTACGGGAACCCGTACCGCCCCTCACCCGTCCGCGGCCGCGACTACAGCACCTTGGACAGGAACGCCTTCGTGCGGTCGTGCTGGGGGTTGCCCAGGACCTCGCGGGGGTGGCCCGATTCGACGACGACACCGCCGTCCATGAAGACGAGGTTGTCGCCGACCTCGCGGGCGAAGCCCATCTCGTGCGTGACCACGATCATGGTCATGCCCGATTCGGCGAGGTCCCGCATGACGTCCAGGACGTCGCCCACCAGCTCGGGGTCGAGCGCCGAGGTGGGCTCGTCGAAGAGCATCAGCTTCGGCTCCATGGCGAGCGCGCGGGCGATGGCCACGCGCTGCTGCTGGCCGCCGGAGAGCTGGGTGGGGTAGTTCCCGCCCTTGTCGCCGAGGCCGACGCGGTCCAGGAGGCGTACGGCGCGCTCGCGCGCCACCGCCTTGGACTCGCCCTTGACCATGACCGGGGCTTCCATGACGTTCTCTACGGCCGTCATGTGCGGGAAGAGGTTGAAGCGCTGGAAGACCATGCCGATGTCCCGGCGCTGGGCCGCGACCTCGCTGTCCTTCAGCTCGTAGAGCTTGTCGCCCTTCTGCCGGTACCCCACCAGCTGGCCGTCGACCGAGAGCCGGCCGGCGTTGATGCGCTCCAGGTGGTTGATGCACCGCAGGAAGGTCGACTTGCCGGAGCCGGACGGGCCTACCAGGCAGAAGACCTCACGGGGGGCGACCTCCAGGTCGATCCCGCGGAGGATGTGGGCGGCGCCGTACGACTTGTGGACGCCTTCTGCCTTGACCATCGGCTGGGCGGTCACTTCGCCACCTCCGTACGGCGGAACATGTTCAGGTTGGCCTTCAGCCGCTGGAACGGCGTGGGCGGCAGGCTGCGCAGCGAACCGCGGGCGAAGCGGCGCTCCAGGTAGTACTGGCCGACGCTGAAGATGCTGGTCAGCGTCAGGTACCAGATGGACGCCACGAAGAGCATCTCCATGATGGCGCCGGCCGTGGTGCCGATGTTGGAGCTGGCCCGCAGGAGTTCGGTGTACTGCACCGCCGAGACCAGGGAGGAGGTCTTCAGCATGTTGATGAACTCGTTGCCCGTGGGCGGGATGATCACGCGCATCGCCTGCGGGAGCACCACGCGGCGCATGGTCTGCGTCCGGGTCATGCCGAGCGCGTGCGAGGCCTCGCTCTGGCCCTCGTCGACGGACTGGATGCCGGAGCGGACGATCTCCGCCATGTAGGCGCCCTCGTTCAGGCCGAGGCCCAGCAGGGCGACCATGAACGGCGTCATGACGTCGACGGTCTCGTTCTTGTAGATCGGTCCCAGGTTGATGTACTGGAAGATCAGCGACAGGTTGAACCACACCAGCAGCTGCACGTACACCGGGGTACCGCGGAAGAACCAGATGTAGAGCCAGGACACGAAGCTCGTGACCGGGTTGTGCGAGAGCCGCATCACGGCGAAGAGGATGCCGAGCACCAGGCCCAGCGCCATCGCCGAGACGCTGATGACCACGGTGTTGCCGAGGCCGCTGATGACCGAGGGGTCGAACAGCTTGTCGCCGACCGTGCCCCAGATGACCTTGCCCTGGTAGAAGGCGTAGACGAGCCACGCCAGCAGGACGGCCACCACCACGGCGCTGATCCAGCGTCCGTAGTGCCGTACGGGGATGGCCTTGATGGCCTCGTAGGGGGTACCCGAGGCGCCGGGCCCGGCCGGCGGAGTCGCGGCCGGGTCCTTGTCGATCTTGTCAGTCACAATGACTGCCCTTCAGTGGAGCGCTCGGATCACTTGCCTGCGTTGACCGTGGCGGACGGCACGGCGCTGTCCTTCACGTTCCACTTCTCCAGGACCTTGGCGTAGGAGCCGTCCTTGATGATGGCGTCGAGGGCTTCCTTGAGGGCGTCGCGCAGCTGGGTGTTGTCCTTGGAGACGGCGATGCCGAAGAGGCCGACGTCGGCCTGCTGGCCGCCGACCTCGAAGTCGTTGCCGCCGCCGGAGGTCTTCGCGGTGTACGCGGTGACCGGGAAGTCGTTCAGGTCGGCCACGGCGCCGCCGGCCTTGACGCGGGTCTGGGCCTCGGCGTCGGTGTCGAAGGCCTCGATGGTGAGCTTCTTGTCACCGCACTTCTCGGCCTGGGCCTTGAAGGTGTCCTCGTACGTGGTGCCGCGCTGGACGGCGACCGTCTTGCCGCACAGGTCGTCGAGGGACTTGATGTTCTCCGGGTTGCCCTTCTTGACCAGGAGGGAGACGCCGGAGGAGAAGTAGTCGACGAAGTCGACGCCCTTGCCGATCTTGGCGCCCTTGTCGTCGAGGCCCTCCTGGCGCTTCTTGTTGTCGGTGATCGACGACATGGCGACGTCCTGGCGGCCGGTCTCCAGCGAGGTGATCAGGCCGTCGAAGGTGCCGGAGGTGAACTGGAACTTCACACCAAGCTGCTTGCCGAGCGCTTCGGCGATGTCGGGGTCGACACCGACGATCTTGGAGCCCTCGGTGAACTCCATCGGGGCGTAGGCGGCGTCGGTGCCGACCTTGATGACGCCGGCGTCCTGGATCTTCTTCGGCAGCTTGGAGAACAGCGGGGCGTCGCTGGTCTTCTCCTTGGTCGCAGCGCCGTCGGTCTGGTCGCCACAGCCGGTCAGGATCAGGGCGCCGGCGACCGCGATCGCGCCGACCGCGGCGATCCGGGACCGGGCGGCGGTCGTACGACGGGTGATGCTTGCGGTCATGAGCTGGTTCCTCCGGCTGGTGGAAAAGCACCGAAACGTGATCGGACACGCACCTTCGAGTGTCGCGACCTTGTGTGATTACGGCATCTTGCCATTCGGACTGGCGCATTCAGGCTGCTCGTCAGGTCAAAATCAGATAACGGACAACCTG
This sequence comes from Streptomyces sp. NPDC048337, assembly GCF_043201175.1. Classification (NCBI taxonomy): domain Bacteria; kingdom Bacillati; phylum Actinomycetota; class Actinomycetes; order Kitasatosporales; family Streptomycetaceae; genus Streptomyces; species Streptomyces sp. NPDC048337. The sequence goes on along the minus strand of NZ_JBICYR010000034.1, from coordinate 30,875 downwards.
GATCACCCAACAGGACTGCGGGCGAGAGCCATCGGGACCGCAGGAACCATCGCGACCAGCCCTTTCTGGCTCATTTCTTGCGGTGCGTCTCGCCCATTGGACAGAGAGGCTTGGACTTTTAGCCAAAACCAGGACAAGCAGCCTATGGTCGAGCAGGAATCGACTCGTCTGGGTGAGCGTTCTTCGGGTAGAACAGATCCTTACACCCCTCATCCGGGGCTCAGGGCGCGCGTGCGGCGCGCCCGCGCGTACGAACCTCCCCTTCGCGGAGACGGGCCAACCGTCGATGCGGAGTACGGACGCGGTGCCCGCCCACCCCTTAACCAGGAGTGGCCACCCTCAATGAAACAAAGGACCTAAGGGGTCACACGAAGTGGCAGCGGAGATCGTCAACCCTCGCAGTGACAGTGCGACGGACAACAACCCGGACGCGGTGTTCGCACTGCACCGAGGCGGCAAGATGGCCATCCAGGCCACGGTGCCGGTGAACGACAAGGACGACCTGTCCCTGGCGTACACCCCCGGCGTGGCGAAGGTGTGCACCGCCATCGCCGAGCAGCCCGAGCTGGTGAACGAGTACACCTGGAAGTCGAACGTGGTCGCCGTCGTCACCGACGGTACGGCCGTGCTCGGACTCGGTGACATCGGTCCCGAGGCCTCCCTCCCCGTGATGGAGGGCAAGGCCATCCTCTTCAAGCAGTTCGGCGGTGTCGACGCGGTCCCGATCGCGCTCGCCACCAAGGACACGGACGAGATCGTCGAGACGGTCATCCGTCTGGCGCCGTCCTTCGGCGGGGTGAACCTGGAGGACATCTCCGCCCCCCGCTGCTTCGAGATCGAGCGGCGCCTCCAGGAGGCGCTCGACATCCCGATCTTCCACGACGACCAGCACGGCACGGCCATCGTGACGCTGGCCGCCCTGCGCAACGCCGCGAAGCTGACCGGGCGCACGCTCGGCGACCTGCGCGCCGTCATCGCGGGCGCGGGCGCGGCGGGCATCGCCATCGCCAAGATCCTGGTGGACGCGGGCATCGGCGACGTCTGCGTGACGGACCGCAAGGGCGTCGTCTCTGCGGACCGGACCGACCTGACGGACGTCAAGGCGGAGATCGCGGGTCTGACCAACAAGACCAACCAGACCGGCACGCTGGAGGAGGCCCTGGCGGGCGCGGACGTCTTCATCGGCGTCTCCGGCGGCACGGTGGCCGAGGAGGCCGTCGCCACCATGGCGAAGGACGCCTTCGTCTTCGCCATGGCCAACCCGAACCCGGAGGTCCACCCGGACGTCGCGCACAAGTACGCGGCGGTCGTGGCCACGGGTCGCTCGGACTTCCCGAACCAGATCAACAACGTTCTGGCGTTCCCGGGCATCTTCGCGGGTGCCTTCAAGGTCCGGGCCTCCCGGATCACCGAGAACATGAAGATCGCGGCTGCCGACGCCATCGCCGGTGTCGTCGGGGACGACGAGCTCACCGCCGACTACGTGATCCCGTCGCCGTTCGACGTGCGCGTCGCCGAGGCCGTCGCCACGGCCGTCGCCGCCGCCGCCAAGGCCGACGGCGTGGCCCGCCTGGCCTGACGGCCGCGCCGATCTGTACGGGTAGAGGCCCGGCCGGAGCTTTCCGGCCGGGCCTCCGCGTTTCCCGGCCCCGGGCGGGGGTGTGACGGGAACGGGGGTGGTTCCGGGGGCTACCCGGCGGTAGCGTCGCGGCATGTTCGCTGCCTATGCCGCCCGAATCGACCGTGACCAGCCCCTGAACGGCCTTGTGCTGGGCGAGCGCCCAGCGCCCGAGGCCCGCCCCGGCTGGGTGACCGTGAACGTCAAGGCCGCCTCCCTCAACCACCACGACCTGTGGTCGCTGCGCGGGGTCGGCCTCGGGGAGGACAAACTCCCGATGATCCTCGGCTGCGACGCCGCCGGGATCGACCAGGACGGCAACGAGGTCGTCCTGCACTCCGTCATCGGCCAGAGCGGCCACGGGGTGGGCCCCGACGAGCCCCGCTCGATCCTGACCGAGCGCTACCAGGGGACCTTCGCGGAGCAGGTGACCGTCCCCGCCTGGAACGTCCTGCGCAAGCCCGCCGAGCTCTCCTTCGAGCAGGCCGCCTGCCTGCCGACCGCCTGGCTGACCGCGTACCGGATGCTGTTCACCAACGCCGGGGTGCGCCCCGGGGACTCCGTCCTGGTCCAGGGCGCCGGCGGCGGGGTCGCGACCGCCGCCATCGTCCTCGGCAAGGCGGCGGGGCTGCGGGTCTTCGCGACCAGCCGGGACGAGGCCAAGCGCAAGCGGGCCGTGGAGCTGGGCGCCGTGGAGGCGTACGAGCCGGGCGCGCGGCTGCCGCAGCGCGTGGACGCGGTGATCGAGACGGTGGGCGCGGCCACCTGGTCGCACTCGGTGAAGTCCCTGCGCCCGGGCGGGACCCTGGTCATCTCCGGCGCCACCAGCGGGGACCGCCCGGCGCACGCCGAGCTGACCCGGATCTTCTTCCTGGAGCTGAAGGTGGTCGGCTCGACCATGGGCTCGAAGGACGAGCTGGAGGACCTGCTGTCCTTCTGCGCGGCGACCGGGGTGCGTCCGGTGATCGACGAGGTCCTGCCGCTGGACCGGGCCCGCGAGGGCTTCGAGAAGCTCCAGTCGGGCGACCTCTTCGGGAAGGTCGTCCTGACGGTCTGACACGTGATGTCAATCGTGGTTGACACCCCTCCCTTGTCAACCTACATTGACATGCATGACGGAAGCGACCGATCTCGCCGAGCGGGCCGGTGACCGCGACCCGCGCGTGGGCCTGCGTGCCGTGGCGGCCCTCCGGAGGCTGCTGGAGCAGCTGGAGGCCGTACAGGTACGCAGTGCCCGCGCGCGGGGGTGGTCCTGGCAGGAGATCGCGGCCGAGCTGGGCGTCAGCCGGCAGGCCGTGCACAAGAAGTACGGGAGGCTCTGATGTTCGAACGCTTCACCATCGACGCCCGCGCCGCGGTGACGGGTGCGGTACGCGAGGCCCGGCAGGCCGGCGCCACCACCGTGACCGAGGAACACCTGCTGCTGTCCCTGCTCGCGCTGGGCGCCCTGGACCCACTCTGCGTCGAGCGGGCCACGGTGGCCGCGGACCTCGCCGCCTCCCGCCGCCGGGGCGGGATGTCCAGGGCCGACGAGGAGGCCCTCGCCGGACTCGGCATCGACCTGGACGAGATCGTCTCGCGGATCGAGGAAACCCACCGCGAGGGCGCCCTCTCGGCCCCGGAGCCCCGCAGGCGCACCCTGGCCGCCTCGCTGCGCTCGGCCCTCGGCCGCCCGGACCCGGATCAGCGCCACTTCCCGTTCACCCAGGGCGCGAAGAAGACCCTGGAGCAGTCCCTCCGCATCGCGCTGGGCCGCAAGGACCGCCACATCGGCACCCTGCACCTGCTCCTGGCCCTGCTCTCCCGCCCCGGCACGGTCGCCGAGGTCCTGACGGACCACGGCATCACCTACACGACGGCCGAAACGACCCTGGCGGCCTGACGATCCCGTGGCCGCATCCGAAGGCCTACGCCAGGCGAACCCAGCCCCGCCGGCGCTTGAGGCGCAGGGTCCGGGGCGGAGCCCCGATCTTGTGCCCGCACCCGAAGGCCTACGCCAGGCGAACCCAGCCCCGCCGGCGCTTGAGGCGCAGGGTCCGGGGCGGAGCCCCGGCAGCGGCGCTGCAGCCGGTCTATCGCCCGGCCCGCAGGGTCGCGCTCAGCCGGGCGGCCGCAGCCGCGAGCTCCGCACGGGCCTCGGCCAGTTGGGCCACGGTGACGCCATGGTCGCGGGCCGCATCGCGAACGTCGTCACGGAAGCGGTCCAACAACCGGTCCAGGTCACGGGCCGGGTCACCGGTGGGCGTGAGGTCCCCGGCCCAGTCCGTGTCCGCCTGCGGCGGCGTGGTGGTGGCGGACGGGCCGCCACCGAGCCAGGCCCCCGCCAGGCTGCCCAGCACCCCGCCCGACTTGGCGAACTGCTCCTGCAGCTGGCTCGCGATCCGCTGCACCTCCTCGCGCGCCCGCTCCTGCGCCTCCTTGGCCTGGCGGCGGGCCGCCTGCGCCTCCTCGCGGGCCCGGCGGCTCTCGTCCTTCGCCCGGCGCGCCTGCTCCTTCCACTCCTGCCTGGCCTTGCGCAGCTCCTCCTTGGCCGCCTTCCAGGACTCGTCCTCCACCCGCGTCGCCGACGCGGAGGCCGCCGCCCTCATCTCGCGCCGCAGGTCACCCGCCGCGCCCCGGACGTCGTCGCGGATCTCGGCGGCGAGCTCGCTCACCGAGTCGCGGATCTCCAGCTCCAGGTCGGCGAGTTCGCCACCGCGGTCGGCCAGTTCGGCCCGGCCCGCCTCGGTGATCGAGTACACCTTGCGCCCGCCCTCGGTGGCATGCGTGACCAGGCCCTCGGCCTCCAGCTTGGCCAGGCGCGGGTACACCGTGCCCGCGGACGGCGCGTAGAGGCCCTGGAAGCGCTCCTCCAGCAGGCGGATCACCTCGTACCCGTGGCGCGGGGCCTCGTCCAGCAGCTTCAGGAGGTAGAGGCGGAGGCGGCCGTGGGCGAAGACGGGCGGCATGTCAGAGCACCTTCTTGTCGAGCACGAGCGGGGCGGCGGCGGGGGTGTCGGCGTCGGCCTGCGGGCGGCGCAGCAGCGCGATCGAGCCGGAGACCGTGGTGGCCCGCAGGGTGCCCGTACCGGAGCCGAGGGTCCCGGTGATCCGCTTGGAGCCCAGCTGGCCGGAGACCCGCAGGTCCTCGAAGGCGTTGGAGACGCCGCCGGTGGCGGTGTTGGCCTCCACACGGGCGTCGGCGGGGTGCGGGAGGCGGATGGCGACCTGGCCGGAGACGGAGTTCAGGGCGATGTCCACGGGGCGCGGGGCGGCCGGGTCGAGGTCCAGGTCGATGAGCATGTCGCCGCTGACGGAGTCGGCCCGTACGCTCACCCCCGCGCCGTCGACCACGGTCAGGCCACCGGAGACCGAGTGGAAGCCGAGGTCGCCGGTGACGGACTGGGCCTCGACGCTGCCGGACACGGTGTGCGCCTTGACCCGGCCGGACAGGCCGACGAGCGTGGCGTCGCCGGAGACGCCGTTGACGTCGGTGCCGCCGGAGACGCCGGAGACGAAGGAGACGGCGTCGACGGCGGCCAGCTGGACCCGGGTGGCGGCGGGGACGGTGAGGGTGACGGCGGCGCTGCGCTCCCAGGCCTTGCGGCCGGAGCCCGAGCTGCCGGACCAGGCCTTCCACGGCTTGGCCTCCCACCACTTCCTGAAGCCCTGGGCGCCGTTCCAGGGCAGGTCCTCGTAGGAGACGGTGAGGGTGCCGCCCTCCTGCACCACGTACAGGGGCGGTCCGTCGACCTCGGTCACCTCCAGGCGGGCCGGGCCCTCCTCGGCGGCCACGACGTTCACCGTGCCGCTGACGACGCGGACGCGGAGCTCGGTCAGCGGCTCCTCGAAGGTGAGCTTCTGCGGTTCGGCGATGTGCCACGTCGACGGTGACGACTGCTCGGCCATGGGGCTGTTCCTCTCCTTGCGCGTTCACGGGCGGGATGGGACGACGCACGCAACATATCGCGTCTTCTGAGTAACACGATATATCGCGGTCGGGTGAAGTCAAGCGCGTGGCCGGGATCCGCCATTTGAGGTGATTTGCGGAGACTTGCCTTAGCGTGTGGGCATGTCGATCTCCCAGCCCCAGGCCGGCGGACTGCTGCTCTGCCGGGCCGAACCCCTCGCCGCCCGTCCCGCCGCGCACCTGTTGCGCGTACGTCTGCTGCTGGCCCCGGCGGGCGAATGGAGCGTGCTCGTGCCGGAGACCAAGCCGTGGCAGGGCGGCGAGGAGGGCGTGGCGGATGTGCTGGCCGGGTGGGGCTCGGCGATCGCGCTCGGGACGAGCTGGCCCGTGCTGAGCCTGTGGTGGGAGGGCGGGCGGACCGGGTTCGCCCTGGCGAGCGGGTTCCGGCGGACCGCCGCCTACGAGTGGGAGCGGGACGGGCGGCCGGTCGGCGAGCCGGACGCGATGCGGATGCTGGCGGCGCGGCTGGGGCTGGATCCCGTCCTGGACCTGGAGGAACTGGAGCGCCTCACCCGCCCCGACACCGACCCGGCGGTGGACGGCGAGGCCCGCGTCCTCGGGCTGATCGCGCTGCTGGCCCGCGCCGGACTGGCCCTGCCGGCCGGACTGGGCCCGGGCGAACCGGCCGACCGGCTGCGGGAGGCGGCCCGTGTCGCGCCGGGTGCGGAGGCGGTGGTGTGGTCGGGGTGGCGGGACGCGGTGCGGGCGGAACTGGACGCGGTGGAGGAGGGGCCGCTGGGCCCGTGGGTACGCGGCCCCCGGGCCCGCCTGCTGGGCGCGGCCCAGCTGTCGGCGGGCGCGCCGCTGCTGCTGTGGGCCGCCCGGCGGCGCAGCCCCGGCTGGCTGGCGGCCGGCACCCTCCTGACGGCACACGGCGCCCTCTCCCTGGCCTACGACCGGGCCCGCAGCCGGCACTAGCCGCCGGGCAATTCAGCCCCGCCGGCGATTGAGGCGGACGAGGTCAGGCGGCCAGCAAGGGGCTCGCGTGGTGGCGGAGCCACGCTCGGTACGGCGGGGTGCGCAAGGCCGCCTCGCGGTAGGCCGCGCGGAGGTCCGTGTAGACCTCCGCGTGGGCGCCCGGGCGCGTCGCCAGCAGGAGCCGCACGGCCAGCGGGTCCCCCGACAGCGGGCGGATCGCCATGTCGTCCCGCGGCCCGGACGTCGGCTGACAGGGAGCGACCGCCTCGCCGGAGACGATCAGCGAGGTCGCCGTGTGGTAGTCGGCGTGCAGCACCGGCGGATCCAGCCCGGCCCCCGCGAAGACCCTCCGCAGGCCGTCCCATTCGCCGTCGACCGAGGGGTCCACCATCCACCGGTCGGCGGCCAGGTCCCGTAAGGAGACGATGTCCTGGCCCGCGGCCGGATGGTCCCGGGACATGGACACGAACTGCGGCTCCCGCTCCATCAGCACGTGCAGCTGCAGCCCCGCGGGAACCCGCAGCGGGCTGCCCTCCACCTCGTGCACGAACGCCACGTCCAGCTGCCCCGAATCCACCATCCGCAGCAGCGCGTTGGCCGAAACGTCCACCACCAGCGAGGTCTCGGTGTCCGGCAGCCGCCGGTGCAGCCGCCGCAGCCACCCCGGCAGGGCCCGGCTGGCCGTGGAGCCGATTCTCAGCCGCGGACCGTTGGCCAGCGCCCGCGCCTCCGCCACCAGCGCGGCCATCTCGGCGAGCAGCGGCCGGGCCCGGCCCAGTACCGTACGACCGAAGGGGGTGGGCCGGCAGCCGGTGCGTTCGCGCAGGAACAGCTCGCCGTCCAGGGCCCGTTCGATGCGGCGCAGCTGTGTCGTCAAGGAGGGCTGGCTCACGCCGAGTTGCCGGGCCGCCTTGTGCAGGCTCCCGGCGTCGGCGATGGCGCACAGGGCGCGCAGGTGCCTGACCTCAAGCTCCATGCCCTGAGGGTAGGCCGGGCCCGGCTGACCGCACCAGCCACCGATAGCCCCCCGAATCCCGCCATTCTCACACCAGTTGATCTGTCGAAATCTTCCCAATAGGCCCGCGCTATCGGCCAGTGACATCATCCGCCGGGCCACCGCGCTCCCTCAGACTCCGGTACCGAACCACCACCCCCCACCGCACCGGACGAGTAGGAGCTCCCCCACATGCGCCACTCCCGTAAGGCCGTTCTGGCCACCTCGATCGGCCTCGGCCTGGCCGCCGCGCTCGGCGGCGTCGTCCCCACCGCCAGCGCCGCCACCGCCCCCGCCGGCAATGCCGCGAGCTATGCCGCGTACGAGCGCTCCCAGGAGAACCAGGCCGCCAACCAGGCGTTCTTCGAGGCCGTGCAGCGCTCGGTCGCCGAGCAGCGTGCCGCGAACCCGGGCGCCGCGGCCGTGACGGTCACCTACAACACCCGCAACGCCCCGAGCTTCCGCACCCAGATATCCCGTTCCACGCAGATCTGGAACAGCTCGGTGTCCAACGTCAAGCTGCAGGAAGTGTCCTCGGGCGGGAACTTCTCGTACTACGAGGGCAACGACTCGCGCGGTTCGTACGCGAGCACGGACGGCCACGGCCGGGGCTACATCTTCCTCGACTACCGGCAGAACCAGCAGTACAACTCCACCCGGGTGACGGCGCACGAGACGGGCCACGTGCTCGGGCTGCCGGACCACTACTCGGGCCCGTGCAGCGAGCTGATGTCGGGCGGCGGCCCGGGCACCTCGTGCCAGAACGCCACCCCGAACTCCGCCGAGCGGGCGCGCGTGAACCAGCTGTGGGCCAACGGCCTCGTCGCCTCCGGGATGGGGACGAAGGGCTGACCCGCTAACCCTCCGGGGGAACGTATTGCGGACACTCCGGGTTCCGACAGGGACCCGGAACCCACTCCGGAATGAAGATCCCCAGGGACTTGCGCCGTCTGACCACCGTGTCGACGGGGCTCCCGCAGGCCGGGCACGTCTGCTGCGCGTGCCCGGCCTTCGGGGCCACCGTCCCGTGCGCGTGCTGTTCCCGCTGTTCGCCGGCCATACCTCTACGGTAGGCCGGTTCCGCGCGTTGTGGCGGCGCGGGCGTCAGCGCTTGACGGCGTACGTGGTGACGAGCTGGCCGCCGCCGAGGGTCTTGGCCCCGGTGAGCTCCAGGGGGCGCACCCCGAAGCCGGCCCGCGACATCGGCATGCCGGTGCCGACGAATACCGGGTACGTCTTGACGACGAACTCGTCGATCTCGTCGATGAGCTGCGTGGCCAGGTCCGCGCCGCCGCACAGCCAGATGTCGAGCCCGTCCTCGGCCTTGAGCTCGCGGACCCGGGCCGCCAGGTCCCCGCTGATGAGCCGCACCTGCGGGTCCGGCGGGGTGGTGAGGGAGCGCGAGACGACGTACTGCTCGCGCATGTGGCCGTAGGGGCTGGTCATGCCCTGCTTGAGGCCCGGCTCGTAGGTGCCCCGCCCCATGATCACCGTGTCGAAGCGCCGGGGCGCGGCGTCCGCGAACCCGAGGTGGGCGCGGCCCGCGGCGGAGACGGTCTCCGGGTACTCGGTCTTGAGGAATTCGACGAAGTCGGCGTCGAGGTAGCTGTAGAAGAATTCGCCGTCGCCGTCCGGGGCCCCGATGAAGCCGTCGACCGACGTGGCGATGAAGTACGTGAGCTTGCGCAAGCGATTCTCTTCCGTTCGACAGTGCCACCGCACCGGGGCACGTCACATAAAGTACTTCAGATGGAGTGGTTACGCAACAGCGTTCGGCGCCCACGCCCGCGGCTTGCGCCACATCGGCCACATCGGCGGACCCTCCGGCAGTCGCACGACCTCGCCCGTGAACTCCCAGCCCAGCCGCTCGTACAGCCCCTTGCTGCGCTCGCTGCTGGCCTCCAGGTACGCCGGCAGGCCCTCGCGGTCGCAGCGCTCCAGCACCGGGCGCATCAGCTCGGTGCCCAGCCCCTCGCCCTGCCGGCCCGGGGCGACCGCGATCATCAGCAGGTACTCGTGCTCCTCCGCGGTCGGGTGGACCGCGCCCGTCAGCCGGCCGACCAGTTCGCACCGCTCGTTGTCCGGGTCGGCGACGGCCCGCATCTTCGCCGGGATCTCGTCCTCGCCCTCCGGCTCCCCGGCCGGGATCCGCAGCCACAGCGCCGCCGCCGAGCCGTCCGCCGCGTAGTCGATCCGGCCCTCGGCCAGCGCCACGTCCACGAAGACCCCCAGGAACCTGCCGTGCACCGCGGCCCGGTGCTCCGGGTCCGGGAAGACCCAGCTGCTCACCGGGTCGGTGTGGAAGGCCTCGTCGAGGAGGCGCGCCACCGCGTCCCGGTCCGACTCCTCCGCCTGACGTATCTCCAGCGCCACCGGCCACACCTCTCGCTCAATCGTCAACGACCTTGAGCGATCCTAGAGTTGGGCCCCACACGCAGAAAGGCCCGTTCCGGCACCATGCGGTTGCCGGAACAGGCCGTGCGCGCCCCACCGCCGCGGGGTCACCTCGTACGGCGCGTCACGAACTCCGCGAGCGCCAGCAGCCCGCCCGCCGCCGCGAGGTCCGGCACGGCCCGGGACAGCTGCTGCACCGCCCGGCCCATCCGGTCCGCGGCGTGGGCCTGCGCCCAGTCGCGCCCGCCGGCCCGGTCGACCGCGTCGGCCGCCCTGTGCACGTCGTCCCCGGTCATGGGACCGGCGTACAGGGCGGCCAGCTCCTCCCCCGCCGCGGTGCCCGAGGTGAGGGCGGCCACGACCGGGAGGGACTTCTTGCGGGCGATCAGATCGGCCCCGGCGGGTTTGCCGGTGTGCCCCGGGTCCCCCCAGATGCCGATCAGGTCGTCGATGAGCTGGAAGGCCAGTCCGGCCTCCCGCCCGAAGGCGTCCATGGCGTCGACCTCGTCCGGCCCGGCCCCCGCGTACAGCGCGCCCAGGGCGCACGCGCAGCCGAGCAGGGCCCCGGTCTTGGCGGTCGCCATGGTCAGGCACTCGTCCAAGGAGACGTCGGGGCGCCGCTCGAAGGCACAGTCCGCCTGCTGGCCGGCGCACAGCTCGATGACGCAGGCCGAGAGCCGGGCGGAGGCCGCCGCCGAGGCCGGGTGGGGATCCTCGGCGAGCAGCGCCAGCGCGAGCGCCATCATCGCGTCGCCCGTGATGATCGCGTCCGGTATCCCGAAGACGGTCCAGGCGGTGGCGCGGCCGCGCCGCCGGACGTCCTTGTCGATGACGTCGTCGTGCAGCAGCGTGAAGTTGTGCGCCAGTTCCACGGCCGCCGCCGCGCGTACGGCCTCGTCCGGGTGCCCGCCCGGCCCTTGCAGGGCCTGGGCCGCCGCGAGGACCAGGGCCGGCCGGATGGCCTTCCCGGCGTTGCCCTCGGCCGGGGTGCCGTCGGCGCGCTCCCAGCCGAAGTGGTACATCGCGACGCGCCGCATCGAGCCGGGCAGGCTCTCGACCGTCCTGCGCAGTTCCGGGTTGACCGTTTCTCTCGTCCGTTCCAGGAGGGCCGCCGCCTCCTGGCCCTCGCCGGTCGCTACGGCGTTCAGCGCCAACGGCCGATCTCGACGTTCTCCAGCACGCCGAGCGCGTCCGGCACCAGCACGGCGGCGGAGAAGTAGGCGGTGACCAGGTAGGAGATGATCGCCTGCTCGCTGATCCCCATGAAGCGGACCGACAGGCTCGGCTCGATCTCGTCGGGGATGCCCGGCTGGTGCAGGCCGATCACGCCCTGGTCGTCCTCGCCCGTGCGCATGCACAGGATGGAGGTGGTGCGCGCGTCGCTGATCGGGATCTTGTTGGACGGGAAGATCGGCACCCCGCGCCAGGACGGCACGCGGTGGCCGTCGATCTCGATGGACTCCGGGTACAGGCCGCGCTTGTTGCACTCGCGGCCGAAGGCGGCGATGGCCTTGGGGTGGGCGAGGAAGAGCTTGGAGCCGCGCCGCATGCTGAGCAGCTGGTCCATGTCGTCGGGGCTGGGCGCGCCGTCGTGGGGCTGGATGCGCTGGTCGTAGTCGGCGTTGTGGAGCAGGCCGAAATCGGGGTTGTTGAGCATCTCGTGCTCCTGGCGCTCGCGCAGCGCCTCGACCGTGAGCCGCAACTGCTGCTCGGTCTGGTTCATCGGGTGGTTGTACAGGTCGGCGACGCGGGTGTGGACGCGCAGGACCGTTTGTGCAATCGAGAGTTCGTACTCGCGCGGGCGGGCCTCGTAGTCCACGAAGGTGCCGGGGAGCACGGCTTCGCCCTGGTGGCCGGCGGAGAGCTCGATGGCGGCCTCGCCGTACTTGTTGGTCCGCTGTTCGGGCAGGGACCGTACGGCGTCGACGTGTGCGCGCAGCGAGTCGACCCGGTCGGCGAGCAGCTGGAAGTCCTGGCGGGTCAGGACGAGCGCGGTGCCCGCGGTGGCGGCGCGGGCGGTGTACTCCCAGATCGCCTCCTCGTCGACGAGGGAGTCCTCGCCGAAGAAGGCGCCGTCGGCGACGGTCCGCAGGACGGCGTCCTCGCCGTAGGGGCCGGGGCCGACGTGGTCGATGCGGCCGTGGGCGAGCAGGAAGACCTGGTCGGAGGCGTTGCCGAAGGAGGTGAGCTCCTGGCCGGGCTCGAAGTCGATCTGGCGGCAGCGCTGGGCGAGTTCGCCGAGGACGTCGAGGTCCTCGTAGTCGCGCAGGAGCGGGAGCTCACCGAGCTCGGCGGGGATCACCTGGACCTGGGTCCCGGTCTTGATGAATTCCACGATGCCGTTGCCGACGGAGTAGCTCAGCCGGCGGTTGACGCGGTAGGTGCCGCCCTGCACCGAGACCCACGGGAGCATCTTCAGGAGCCACCGCGAGGTGATCTCCTGCATCTGCGGCGCGGACTTGGTCGTGGTTGCCAAGTTCCGCGCGGCCGATGTCCCCAGACTGCGCTGCTGTGTCCGGGTCTCGGATTCGGAACCCGCCTGGACCGACATGTCTTTCCCTTTCGATCACTCCATGGATCTGCGGGATGCAGCCTTCCAGTACGGAACGTGGTGGGACCATTACACAAAAGGGTGGGACTACCGCGTCCGGGTGCGGGGCACTGTCTGGGGTTCAACTCCTCCCCCACGGACCCCTGCGGACGCACCTCTTTCAGCCATCGCACCCTCGTTTAATTTGCAACACGGATGCAAGTTTTCTACGGTGAAGGCATGCGCCTGACCCGATTCACCGACCTGGCCCTGCGCGTCCTGATGCGCCTGGCCGTCGCGGAGGCGGACCTCCCGACCACCCGCGACGTCGCGGCGACGATGCGGGTTCCGTACACCCACACCGCCAAGGTGGTCGCCAGGCTGCAGCACCTGGGCCTGGTCGAGGCGCGACGCGGCCGTGGCGGCGGGCTCGCCCTGACCTCCGCGGGCCGGGCGGCCTCGGTGGGCGGGGTGGTGCGCGAACTGGAGGGCGCGGGCGATGTCGTGGACTGCGAGGGCAGCACTCCCTGCCCGCTGCAGAGCGCCTGCATCCTGCGCGGCGCGCTGCGCCGGGCCCAGGAGGCCTTCTTCTCCGCGCTCGACCCGCTGACGGTGAACGACCTGGTGGCGACCCCGACCGGGCCGCTGCTCCTGGGCATCTCGGGCGGGGCGCCGGCCGGGGCCGAAAGACCCTGACCGCCCGGCCGGATGGCCGATACGCACCGTACACCGGCCCGCCCAGGCTGAACCGACGGAGAGATCGAACAAAGGTCCGCACCGCGGCGGACCTCCCGTCACCCAAAAATACGCATCTCAGATGCCAATTACGCGAGGAGTTCCGCATGCTGTCCAAGACGTCGACCGAGACCGTACGAGCCACCCTGCCCGCCGTCGGCGCGGCCATCGGCGACATCACGGACCTCTTCTACCGGAAGCTGTTCGCGGCCCATCCGGAGCTCCTGCGCGACCTCTTCAACCGCGGCAACCAGAACGCGGGCCTGCAGAAGCAGGCCCTGGCCGGCTCCATAGCCGCCTTCGCGACCCACCTCGTCGAGCACCCGGACACCCGGCCCGACGTGATGCTGAATCGCATCGCCCACAAGCACGCCTCGCTCGGCGTGACCCGCGGGCAGTACCCGGTCGTCCACCGGCACCTCTTCGAGGCGATCGCCGAGATCCTCGGCGAGGCCGTCACCCCCGAGGTCGCCGAGGCCTGGGACGAGGTCTACTGGCTGATGGCGAACGCCCTCATCACCATCGAGGAACGCCTCTACGCCGAGCAGCAGGTGCTCGCCGGCGACGTCTGGCGGACCTGGACGGTCGCCGCCCGCGTCGAGGAGACGGCGGACTGCACCACTTTCCGGCTCGTCCCCACGGACGGCGCGCCCGCGCCCGGCTTCAAGCCCGGCCAGTACGTCTCGGTCCGGGTCGAACTCCCGGACGGCGCCCGCCAGATCCGCCAGTACAGCCTCTCCAGCGCCCCCGGCTCCCCGGTCCGTGCGATCACCGTCAAGCGCGTCCACGGCCCGGCCGCCGCGGGCCCCGACGGCGAGGTCTCCAACCACCTGCACGCCCACGTCCGCGTCGGCGACACCCTGCGCGTCTCGGCCCCGTACGGCGACCTGGTCCTCCAGGACACCGCCGCGCCGGTCCTGCTCGCCTCGGCCGGCATCGGCTGCACCCCGATGCTCTCGATGCTGGAGCACCTGGCCGACACCGGGCACACCGCCCCGGTCACCGTCCTGCACGCCGACCGCTCCCCCGCCGACCACCCGCTGCGCGGCGACCACCGGGCGCTGACGCTCAAGCTCTCGGACGCCTCGGCCCGGTTCTGGTACGAGTCGCAGGCCGAGCCCGGCGACGGCGAAGGCCGCATCGACCTGACGGCCGTCCCGGTCGCGCCCGGCACCAGGGCGTACCTGTGCGGCCCGCTCCCCTTCATGCGGGCGGTGCGCGAGCAGCTGCTGGCCAAGGGCGTGCCGGCCGCCGACATCCACTACGAGGTGTTCGGCCCGGACCTGTGGCTGGCTTCGGCCTGATCCCTGTCCGGATCACGCCCTAGCGGCGGAAGGGTCGCCTCCACTACACCGGAACGTGACGAACCGCGCACGTACCGTAAAGGAGGCGGCCATGGCCGCACCCATGTCCGCAGACCGCTTCATCCACGCCCTGCGCGCCGAGGGGCTGACCGTCGTCGAGGTCGGCGCCTGGCGCACCCACAACCGCAACCACAAGGGCCCCTGGGGGCCGGTGCACGGAGTGGTGATCCACCACACCGTCAGCAACGGCACCGCCTTCACCGTCGACCTCTGCCGCGAGGGCGACGACGATCTGCCGGGCCCCCTGTGCCACGGGGTGATCACCAAGGACGGCCGCGTCCACCTGGTCGGCTACGGCCGCGCCAACCACGCGGGGTCGGGCGACTCCGACGTCCTGGCGGCGGTGATCGCGGAGAAGCGGCTGCCGCCGGACAACGAGGCGGACACCGACGGCAACCGCCACTTCTACGGCTTCGAGTGCGAGAACCTCGGCGACGGCGAGGACCCCTGGCCGGCGGTCCAACTGGACGCCATGGCCCGCGCGGCGGCCGCGGTCTGCCGGGTCCACGGCTGGACCTCACGCTCGGTGATCGGCCACCTCGAATGGCAGCCCGGCAAGATCGACCCCAAGGGCTTCACGATGGACTGGATGCGCGAACGCGTCGCCGAACACCTGAAGTAGCCGAACCCGCCGGGATCAGGACCGGTCACACCAGGCGAAGGCCGCGATCCGCCAGCCTTCCGGGGTGCGGACGAACTGGATGGTCTTGGTCCCGGCACCCTCGAACGGCTCGCCGTCCAGGATCCCGGACTTGCGGTACTCGCCGAACCGCGAAGCGATGCCGTCCGCGATCTCGGTCCGCTCGGAGGTCTCCCACTCGCAGAACTCCACCAACCGCCCACCGCCGAGCAGCCTCTCCCGCGGCCCGACGAACTCCTCCACGGTGTAAACGGTGGTCACCTCCGGCCCCGCATGAACAATCACGCCACCCGGAAGGACCAGCCGACGGATCCGGGCCACGTCGGCGGCCTTGCCGCCGCGATTGTCGAAGGCTCCGAAGAACTCGGCGGTCACCCGGTCGATCTCGACCTTGGAGATGGTCATGGACATGGCGCGACCGTAGCAGGACACCACATCCGGCGGGACCGGGCGGCGACAATGGACGGGTGAACCCCGCCGACCTCCTCGAACAGCGCCCGCCGTCCCCCCTCCTGGAGGCCCACGACGAGCGGTTCGCACGGCACGGCGTAAGGCTGCTGCTGAAACGGGATGATCTGGTGCACCCGGTGATTCCGGGGAACAAGTGGCGCAAGCTCGCCCCGAACCTCCGGGCGGCGCTCGCCCGGGGGCACGACACCCTGGTCACCTTCGGCGGCGCGTACTCCAACCACCTGCGGGCCACCGCCGCGGCCGGGCGGCTGCTCGGGCTGCGGACGGTCGGCGTCGTACGCGGGGACGAGCTGGCGGGGCGGCCGCTGAACGACTCCCTGGCCCGGTGCGCGGCGGACGGCATGCGGCTGCACTTCGTCTCCCGCGCGGACTACCGCCGCAAGGCGGAGCCGGCGACGCTGGAGCGACTGCTGGCCGGGGCCGACGCCCGGGGCGCGTACGTGGTCCCGGAGGGGGGCAGCAACGCGTTGGCCCTGGCGGGCTGTGCGGAACTGGGGCGCGAGCTGCGCGGGTTCACCGATGTGGCGGCGGTCGCCTGCGGCACGGGCGGCACCCTCGCCGGCCTCGCGGCCGGACTCGCCCCCGGCCAGCGGGCGCTGGGCGTCCCGGTGCTGGCGGGCGGCTTCTTGGAGGCGGAGATACGTTCCCTCCAGTCCCAGGCCTTCGACGGCCCGGCGGGATCCTGGACCCTGGCGGACGATTTCCACCACGGGGGTTACGCCCGCGTCCCGGCGGAACTGGACTCCTTCGCCGCCGACTTCGAGTCCCGCCACGGCCTCCCGGTGGAACGGGTCTACGTGGCGAAGCTCCTGTTCGCACTGACCGCCCTCACCGCGTCGGGAACGTTCCCCCCGAACACGACCCTGACGGCCGTCATCACGGGCCACCCGTAGCCCGCCCGCACCCGTGAAAGACCCGGGGCTCCGCCCCGGACCCCGCTCCTCAAACGCCGGAGGGGCTGGATGATGCCCGGCCGGGGCTGAGTTGGGCGCGGGTCAAAGATCGGGGCTCTGCCCCGGCCCCCGCGCCTCAAACGCCGGCGAGGCTGAGATTGCCCGCCGGGGCTCGAAGGTGCCAGGTGGGCTGGCTGGTGCTGCGGGGCTCGATGCACCTGCCCGGGGTCGGGGACGGGGTGGGGTGTCGGCCGGGACTAAAACGAGATGAATTCGGCGCGCTGCCCCGCCCGACAGAGCCGACCCGGAACAGGCGCCGAACATCGAAGCCCGTCCCGGACGACACCCCACCCCCGGCCCCGACCCCCGCGAAACCCCATCCCGGCACCGGCCCCAACAAAGCACCCCGCCAGGGGAACCACCCCGACCCCGCGAAACCCCCGTCACAGGACCGGCCCCAACCCCCACAACGCACCCCGCCAGGGAAACCGCCCCGACCCCGCGAAACCCCCGTCACGGGACCGGCCCGGCCCCCACGAAGCCCCCGTCACGGGACCGGCCGAGCCCCCGGCCAGGGGGCCGGCCCCGCGAAGCCCCCGCCAGGGGAAGGGTCAGGCGGTCTCCTCGCGGTACGCCGCCGCCTCCTCCAGGTCCAGCCTCCGCAGCAGCCCCCGCAGCATTTCGTCGTCGATCCGCCGAAGGTCCCGCAGCGACACGAACACCTCCCGCTCCGCCTCGATCATCTCCCGCGCCAGCCGCCGGTAGACGTCGTCCGCCGACTCCCCCGTCTCCGGATTGATCTCACCCAGCCGCTCCCACACCGCGTTCCGCCGCCGCTCCAGCACCGTCCGCAGCCGATCCGCCAGCGGCGGCGGCAGCGTGCTGTTCTCCGGCTCCTCCAGCAGCTCCGCCAGCCGCTCCTCCGCCGCCCGCGAGGCCTCGCTCTGCGCCTGCGCCTCCGCCAGCGTCTCCGCCTGCAGATCCCTCGGCGGCAGTTTCAGCATCCGGATCAGCGGCGGCAGCGTCAGCCCCTGCACCACCAGCGTCCCGATGACCGTCGTGAAGGTCAGGAACAGAATGAGATTCCGGTGCGGCACGGACATCGGCACCGAGAAGGCGATCGCCAGCGACACCACCCCCCGCATCCCCGCCCACCCCACGATCACCGGCGCCCGCCAGTCGGTGTCCGGCTCCCGCATGCGGATCCGCTCCGACACCCACCGCGGCACGAAGGTCGCCGGGAAGACCCACAGGTACCGGGCCACCACCACCGCGAGGAACACCACGCTCGCGTACCAGGCCGCGGCCATGCCCTCGTACTCCCCCAGCCCCTTCAGGACCACCGGCAGCTGCAGTCCGATCAGCGCGAAGACCACCGACTCCAGGACGAAGGCGATCATCTTCCACACGGCCTCCTCCTGGAGCCGCGTGGCGAAGTCGACCTGCCAGTTCCGGTGCCCGAGGTACAGCGCGACCACGACCACCGCCAGCACGCCCGACGCGTGCACCCGCTCGGCCGCCGCGTACGCCACGAAGGGGATCAGCAGCGACAGCGTGTTCTGCAGCAGCGGCTCCCTCAGCCGTTTGCGCAGCTGGTGGATCGGCACCATCAGCAGCAGGCCCACGCCGACCCCGCCCACCGAGGCCACCAGGAACTCCACGACCCCGTCCGCCCAGCTGGCGCCCACCCCGAGCGCCGCCGCCAGCGCCACCTTGAAGGCGGTGATCGCCGTGGCGTCGTTCACCAGCGACTCGCCCTGGAGGATGGTCGTCATCCGGTTCGGCAGCCCCAGCTTGCGGGCGATCGCCGTCGCCGCCACCGCGTCGGGCGGCGCGACCACCGCCCCCAGCACCAGCGCCACCGGCAGCGACAGCCCCGGCACCGCCAGGTACGCCACGTACCCCACGGCGAGCGTCGCGAAGAGCACGTACCCGACGGACAGCAGCGCGACGGGCCGCACGTTCGCGCGCAGGTCGAGGTACGAGCTGTCCACGGCGGCCGTGTGCAGCAGCGGCGGGAGCAGCAGCGGCAGAATGATGTACGGGTCGAGGACGTACGCGGGGACGCCCGGAACGTACGACGCCAGCAGACCGGCGGCGACCAGCAGCAGCGGCGCCGGCACCCGGGTCCTGCGGGCCACGCCCGCGACGGCCGCGCTCGCCGCGACCAACGCCACCAGCGGCAATACCTCCATCGATGATCCATCCTCATCCGTCGCGCGCCCGCACCCTGGCCGTACGCTGGCCATCATGAGCGAGTGCACCCACGTTGCCGAACTGCCGCGCCCCGAGCCCATCCCGTCTGCCCAGACCTGCCCCGAATGTCTGGAGCTCGGCAGCCATCCGGTGCAACTGCGGATGTGCCTGGGGTGCGGGTACGTCGCCTGCTGCGATTCCTCGCCCTACCGGCACGCCACGGCGCACCACCGGGCGACCGGCCATCCGGTCATGCGGAGCTTCGAGCCGGGCGAGATCTGGCGCTGGTGTTTCGTCGACGGTTCGATCGTCTGAGGCGGGGTAGGTCAACCCTCCGCCGGTTCCCCTGATTTGGGCCCGCAGACCTCTAGCCACTGTGCGTACCCATGGGCTTACCATCAGTCACTGACCGTGGGAAGGGGTGCCACCCAAGCGGGCGCCTTCAGGGGTGCCGCGACACGATCGCCCGGATCGCGGTAGCGTCACCGGCGAACAGAGCTCGTACCACCTTGGAGGTGAGGGGTTGTCCCAGATCGCAGGCGAGCCCGGGACGCAGGACTTCGTGGAAGTCCGGCTGCCCGCTGCGGGTGCCTACCTGTCGGTGCTGCGGACGGCCACGGCCGGCCTCGCCGCACGTTTGGACTTCACCCTCGACGAGATCGAGGACCTCCGCATCGCGGTGGACGAGGCCTGCGCGATCCTGCTCCAGCAGGCCGTGCCCGGCTCCGTCCTCAGCTGCGTCTTCCGTCTGATCGAGGATTCGCTGGAGGTCACGGTTTCCGCGCCGACCACCGACGGGCGCGCGCCGGAGCGCGATACCTTCGCGTGGACGGTGCTGTCGGCGCTGGCCGGCAAGGTCGAGGCCACGGTCGAGGAGAACCGGACGGTGAGCATCAGCCTCTACAAACAGCGCGGCGCGGGACCAGGCCCGGCGTGAGCGGCGGGGAGATCCCGGTGCGGGGCGGGGATCGGCCCCGGGTACGGCACGAGGTCGACGGCGGCATCCCGGAGCAGCAGCACGCCCGGCCGCACCCGGCTGACGCGGATGCGGAATACGGCTTTTTGGACTCGGCGGAGCGACGGGCGGGCCCTATGAGCGAGAACCAGCACGAACAAGCACAGCCATCGGAGACGTCACAGCCGTCCGAGGCCGCTGCCACGGCCCCGGTGGTGCCCGACGTCCCCGATGTCTCCGATCTCCCGGTGATCCCCGCGGTGCCGCTGTTCCCGGTGTCGGCGGGACTGCCGGATCCGCGCGACCGCAGCGGCGCGCGGGCCCTGTTCATCGAGCTGCGGGCGCTGCCCGAGGGCTCGGCGGAGCGGGCGGAGCTGCGCAATCGCCTCGTACGGATGCACCTGCCGCTGGTCGAACACCTGGCACGGCGCTTCCGCAACCGCGGCGAGCCGCTCGACGACCTGACACAGGTGGCGACGATCGGCCTGATCAAGTCGGTGGACCGGTTCGACCCGGACCGCGGGGTCGAGTTCTCCACGTACGCCACGCCCACGGTGGTCGGCGAGATCAAGCGCCACTTCCGTGACAAGGGCTGGGCGGTGCGGGTGCCCCGGCGCCTTCAGGAGCTGCGGCTCTCGCTGACGACGGCCACAGCGGAACTGTCCCAGCAGCACGGCCGCTCTCCCACGGTGCACGAGCTGGCCGAGCGGCTGGGGATCTCCGAGGAGGAGGTGCTGGAGGGGCTGGAATCGGCCAACGCCTACAGCACGCTCTCGCTGGACGTCCCGGACACCGACGACGAGTCGCCGGCGGTGGCGGACACCCTGGGCGCGGAGGACGAGGCCCTGGAGGGCGTCGAGTACCGCGAGTCGCTCAAGCCGCTGCTGGAGGGGCTGCCGCCGCGGGAGAAGCGGATCCTGTTGCTTCGGTTCTTCGGCAACATGACCCAGTCGCAGATCGCGCAGGAGGTCGGCATCTCCCAGATGCACGTCTCGCGCCTGCTGGCCCGCACCCTGGCCCAGCTCCGCGACAAGCTCCTCGTCGAGGAGTAGAGGAGTACAGGAGCGGAGGAACGGGTTATCGGGCCTCTTCGCGGGGGCCGATGCCCAGCGCCTCGGTCGCCGTCGGGTTCACCAGGAGTGCCACGACGGCCACCGCGGCCACGGCCAGCGCCGCGGCGGCGGCGATCATCGCGCCGCCCGTGGTGTAGAGGGTCCAGGCCACCGGCAGCGCCATCAGCTGGGTGATCAGCGCCGGGCCGCGGCTCCAGCGGCGGCCCAGGCGCAGCCCGCGGGCCGCGATCAGCGGCAGCGCGGCGAGCACGAGCAGGGTGACCCCGCCGGTCTCGGCCTGCTGCGGGGAGTCGGGGTCACCTGCGATG
Organism: Streptomyces sp. NPDC048337; assembly: GCF_043201175.1. Classification (NCBI taxonomy): domain Bacteria; kingdom Bacillati; phylum Actinomycetota; class Actinomycetes; order Kitasatosporales; family Streptomycetaceae; genus Streptomyces; species Streptomyces sp. NPDC048337. Next base: position 9,837 of record NZ_JBICYR010000034.1, on the reverse strand, counting down.
CCCACGAACAGCATGTAGACGCCGAGGCCGGCCAGCGCCAGGCCCTCCAGGGCGGTGAGCGCCGCGGCGGCGGTCAGCCGGCCGGGCAGCGCTGCGGTCTCGGTGGCGGCGGGGGTGACGGCGTGCGGGGGCTGCTTATTGCTCACCCCAGCAGGGTAGCCGCGCGCCCCGGGCCGGGAGGGGACGGGCAGTAGGGTCGGCGGTCGTAGCTCATGGACGGGCTGGGTAGTCTGGCGCTCATGCGTGCACTTCTCGTGGCCAACCCAGCAGCGACGACCACCAGTGCGCGCACGCGCGACGTCCTGACCCACGCCCTGGCCAGCGAGATGAAGCTGGAGGCGGTGACCACCGAGTACCGGGGGCACGCCCGGGACCTGGGCCGCAAGGCCGCGCACGAGGGGCTGGATCTCGTCGTCGCCCTGGGCGGGGACGGCACCGTCAACGAGGTCGTCAACGGGCTGCTGCACAACGGCCCCGATCCGGATCGGCTGCCGCGGCTGGCGGTGGTTCCCGGTGGTTCCACCAATGTCTTCGCCCGCGCGCTCGGGCTGCCCAACGACTCGGTCGAGGCGACCGGGGCCCTGCTGGACGCGCTGCGGGAGCGGCGCGAGCGGACGGTGGGGCTGGGGCTGGCGGCCGGCACCCCGGGTACGGAGGACGAGTCGGTTCCGGCGCGCTGGTTCACCTTCTGCGCGGGCTTCGGTTTCGACGCGGGTGTGGTGGGGCGGGTCGAGCAGCAGCGCGAGCGCGGCAAGCGTTCGACGCACGCCCTGTACGTACGACAGCTCGTACGACAGTTCTGGGAGGAGCCGAACCGGCGGCACGGCACGGTGACGCTGGAGCGTCCCGGCGCGGATCCGGTGACGGATCTGGTGCTGTCGATAGTCTGCAACACCTCGCCCTGGACATACCTGGGCAATCGGCCGCTGTACGCCTCACCGGAGGCGTCGTTCGATACCGCACTTGACGTATTGGCGCTGGACCGTTTGTCAACTCCGGCGGTCGCGCGGTACGCGACACAGCTCCTGACCTCGACTCCTGAGCGGGGTCCGCACGGCAAGCACGCGGTGTCTCTGCACGATCTGACCGACTTCACCTTGCATTCGAAGGTGCCACTTCCCTTCCAGATGGACGGTGACCACCTCGGTCTGCGCACCAGCGTTCGGTTCACAGGCGTACGCCGTGCACTGCGTGTGATTGTGTGAGTGGAAGGGGCGAAAGTCCTTTCACTCGAACGTTTACACGCCGGTCCACCCTCACGATGTAGGGCTGTGACCTAGTAGACACCGACGAATCAAAAAAAACTTTCCGGAAGGGGTTGTATCCCCGTCCGAGGTTTGCGAATCTCTACATGGCGATCGGGACAGCCCGCAGAACCCGGCACCCACGAAGAACGCCAGAACCCCTCCACGAATCACCGACCTCCCCCGGGAAACTGGGCGGTCACCCTTCCCTCACGAAGGGATTCGTGAAAGCGTTCACATTCACAAGCAACCTGCCCGCAATACAAGGAGATGGAGCAGCCATGGACTGGCGTCACAACGCCGTTTGCCGCGAGGAAGACCCGGAACTCTTCTTCCCCATCGGCAACACCGGTCCTGCGCTGCTGCAGATCGAGGAAGCCAAGGCCGTCTGCCGCCGTTGCCCCGTCATGGAGCAGTGCCTGCAGTGGGCGCTCGAGTCCGGTCAGGACTCCGGTGTCTGGGGCGGTCTCAGCGAGGACGAGCGCCGCGCCATGAAGCGCCGCGCCGCTCGCAACCGGGCGCGCAACGCCAGCGCCTGACAACGACTTTCGAGCCTCGACGCGCAGCGCGTAGTAACCGAATAAGCGCTCAGCAACGTGCTCTTGAGCCCCGGACCGAGAACCTTCGGTCCGGGGCTCAGTGCTGTTCGGGGTGCGGTCCGGCCACCGGGCCGTCACGCTGAGTGAGGCTACTTCTGCGGGCTCGACGGGATGTCGAGGACGACCTTGGTGCCGCGCGGCTCCGCCCGGACCATGTCGAAGGTGCCGCCGAGCTCGCCCTCCACGAGGGTCCGTACGATCTGCAGTCCGAGATTGCCGGCCCGCTGGGGGTCGAACCCCTCGGGCAGTCCCTTGCCGTCGTCGACCACAGTGATCAGCAGCCGCCCGTCCGCGCGGCCGGTGCCGGAGCGGACCGCGGCGACCTCCACGGCGCCCCGCTGCCCCTCGGTGAAGGCGTGCTCCAGGGCGTTCTGCAGGATCTCGGTCAGCACCATCGACAGCGGGGTGGCGACCTCGGCGTCCAGGATGCCGAACCGGCCGGTGCGCCGGCAGTCGACCTTCCCCGGGGAGATCTCCGAGACCATCGCGATCACGCGGTCGGCGATCTCGTCGAACTCGACGCGCTCATCCAGGTTCTGAGACAGCGTCTCGTGCACGATCGCGATCGAACCGACTCGGCGCACGGCCTCGTTGAGCGCCTCACGGCCCTGCGGCGAATCCATGCGGCGGGACTGGAGCCGCAGCAGGGCGGCCACGGTCTGGAGGTTGTTCTTCACCCGGTGGTGGATCTCCCGGATGGTCGCGTCCTTGGTGATCAGTTCGCGTTCGCGACGCCGCAGTTCGGTGACGTCGCGGCAGAGCACCAGGGAGCCGATCCGGGTCCCCTTGGGCTTGAGCGGGATGGCGCGCAGCTGGATGACCCCGCCGTTGCCCTCGACCTCGGTCTCCCTCGGGGCCCAGCCGCTGGCGAGCTTGACCAGGGCCTCGTCCACCGGGCCGCGGGAGGGCGCGAGCTCGGCGGTGGTGGCGCCCAGGTCCTGGCCGACCAGGTCGGAGGCGAGGCCGAGCCGGTGGTAGGCGGAGAGCGCGTTCGGGGAGGCGTAGGTGACCACGCCGTCGGCGTCGAGCCGGATCAGGCCGTCGCCGACGCGCGGGGAGGCGTCCATGTCGACCTGCTGGCCGGGGAACGGGAAGGCGCCCGCGGCGATCATCTGGGCCAGGTCGGAGGCCGACTGGAGGTAGGTCAGCTCCAGCCGGCTCGGTGTACGCACAGTGAGCAGGTTGGTGTTGCGGGCGATCACGCCCAGGACCCGGCCCTCGCGGCGGACGGGGATCGACTCGACGCGGACCGGCACCTCCTCGCGCCACTCGGGGTCACCCTCGCGCACGATCCGGCCCTCGTCGAGGGCGGCGTCGAGCAGCGGGCGCCGGCCGCGCGGCACGAGGTGGCCGACCATGTCGTCCTGGTACGAGGTGGGGCCGGTGTTCGGGCGCATCTGGGCGACCGAGACGTACCGGGTGCCGTCGAGGGTGGGCACCCACAGCACGAGGTCGGCGAAGGACAGGTCGGAGAGCAGCTGCCACTCCGAGACCAGCAGGTGGAGCCACTCCAGGTCGGTTTCACTGAGAGCGGTGTGCTGGCGTACGAGGTCGTTCATGGAGGGCACGTTGCGAGCGTACCCCGGGTACGCGCCATGACTTTCCCCACGGGAATACCCAGGAGTACACAAGAGGCCCCGAGGCCGCGTACTGTTGGAGGAACCGACGGGTTTTCGCACCCTGTCGTTGGATGGACAGAACAGAATGGTCTAGTCCACAATTGACTGAAGCTTCCGCCCTCCCCGCACAGGAGGACGGATCGAGGTAAGCCGCGCACTCTGCCCTGACTGCGCCGGCACCTCCCACCGGCCGCGGGAACCGCACACCCGTCGGCCGTAAGTACTCCGGGCTACGGTGCCGGACGGGTTGAGGGTCCCGTCAGGCACCGTGGCCCAGAGGAAATCTTGCGGATCTACGCGGGCCAGGCCAGCAGCGCCCGGGACGCGACCGCCTCCAGCTCCTCCCGCGTCGCGCCGTCGCGCGACTGCTGGGACATCCCCTGCAGCACCGCGCCGGCATACCGGGCCAGCGCCCGCGCGTCCGTGTCGGCGGGCAGGACGCCGGTGGCCATGTCCGCCCGGATCCGGCTCTCGAACAATGTCAGGTTGGCGTTGCGCCGCTCGCGCAGGGCCTCGGCCACCTCCTCCGAGGTGGTGTTGATGGCGGCGCTGATCACCATGCAGCCAGGCGGGTGGCCGGGGTCGGTGTAGACCTCGGCGGCCTCGTGCAGGATGCGCCCCACGGCCGCGCGGGCCGTGGGCTCCTCGGCCAGCGCCACGGCCGCGAAGTCCGCGTAGCGGCCGCCGTAGACCACCACGACCTCGTCGAAGAGCTTGCGCTTGTCACCGAAGGCCGCGTAGAGGCTGGGCGCGCTGATGCCCAGGCTCGTGGTCAGGTCGGAGATGGACGTCGCCTCGTAGCCGCGCTCCCAGAAGGCGAACATCGCCTTGTGCAGAGCGGCGTCACGGTCGAAGGAGCGGGGCCTGCCGCGCTGTCCGGTCACCATGGGCACATTCTATAGCGGCCGCTAGGGAATCTGATACGGTCCTTTCTGTAGCGACCACTATTGATTTCTGAAGGGGGGCGCGTCATGGGCGTGCTCAAGGGGAAGACGGCACTGGTCACGGGCGGTAGCCGGGGCATCGGACGGGCCGTCGCGGAGCGGCTGGCGCGGGACGGGGCGCTGGTCGCGGTGCACTACGGCCGCGACGGGCAGGCGGCGAAGGAGACGGTGGCCGCGATCGAGGCGGCCGGCGGAGCGGCTTTCGCGATCCGGGCCGAGCTCGGGGTCCCGGGCGACGCGCAGGCCCTCTGGGCGGCGTACGAGGCCCACCCGGCGCACACCGAACAGGTCGACATCCTGGTCAACAACGCGGGCGGGGCCCTCTTCGCCGGCATCGCGGACACCGACGAGGAGGCGTACGACCGGACGCACGCGCTCAACGCCAAGGCGCCGTTCTTCGTGATCAAGCACGGGCTGCGGCGACTGCGGGACGGGGGCCGGATCGTGAACGTGACCGGCACCCCGGAACTCTCCCTGCCGGCCATCCTGGCCACGTCGATGGCGAAGGGCGCCGCGAACGCGCTGACCCGGTCGCTGGCCGCCGAGCTCGCCCCGCGCGGGATCACCGTGAACTCGGTCGCCCCCGGCATCATCGACACCGACCTGAACGCGGGCCTGCTCGCGGACCCCGGGACCCGGGCCCACCTGGCCTCCCGCTCGGTCTTCCACCGGGTCGGCACGGCGGAGGAGGTCGCGGACGTGGTGGCCTTCCTGGCCTCCGCGGACTCCCGCTGGATGACCGGCCAGCACCTGGACGCCACGGGAGGCCTGCAGCTGGCGCTGATCTGACGCGGGGCCCGGCCTGCCCGAGAGGCCGGGCGCGTGCGTGCGGACCACCATGGAACGGTGTGCGGAACCGGGGCGCCGGGGGCCCGATTCTGCTAGATTGGTCTATACCACACCACCTCTCCAGATCGGCAGGCCCCGCGTGGAAGTTGTCATCGTCCCGAACGCCAAGGCAGGCGGCGAGCTCATCGCGGAGGCCATGGCCGCACTGGTCCGCCGCAAGCCCGACGCCCTGCTCGGCGTGGCGACCGGCTCTACCCCGCTGCCCATCTACGAGGCCCTGGCCGCCAAGGTGAAGGCGGGGGAGGTCGACGCCTCCAAGGCCCGTATCTGCCAGCTCGACGAGTACGTCGGCCTGCCGGCCGGACACCCCGAGTCCTACCGGGCCGTGGTGCTCCGGGAGGTCGTCGAGCCGCTCGGCCTGTCCGAGGCCTCCTTCATGGGCCCCGACGGCTCGGCCGAGGACATCCTCGGCGCCTGCGAGGCCTACGACCGCGCGCTCGCCGAGGCCGGCGGCGTCGACCTCCAGCTGCTGGGCATCGGCACGGACGGCCACATCGGCTTCAACGAGCCGTGCTCCTCCCTGGCCTCCCGCACCCGTATCAAGACGCTGACGGAGCAGACCCGCGTCGACAACGCGCGCTTCTTCGACAACGACATAGACCAGGTGCCGCACCACGTCATCACCCAGGGCATCGGCACCATCCTCGACGCCCGCCACCTGGTGCTCCTGGCCACGGGCGAGGGCAAGGCCGAGGCCGTCGCGCAGACGGTCGAGGGGCCGCTGTCCGCCCTCGTCCCGGCCTCCGCACTGCAGATGCACCGGCACGCCACGGTCGTGGTGGACGAGGCGGCCGCCTCGAAGCTGAAGCTGGCGGACTACTTCCGCCACACGTACGCCAACAAGCCGGCCTGGCAGGGCCTGTAGCCTCCGCGCCCCCGACGCCGAAGGGCCGGACCCCCCTCCTCGGGGGTCCGGCCCTTCGCCGTACCTGTGCGCCGCCGCCGCGCAAGCAGCCCCGGGCTGCGCCACATCCAGCCCCGCCGGCGTTTGAGGCGCGGGGGCTCGGGGGCAGCGCCCCCGCAACGGCGCCGCACCCGGAGGCTCAGCGACTACGCCCCGGCGATGACCTCCGCGGCGGCGCGGCCGCAGACGCGGGAGGCGCCGTGCGTGGCGATGTACAGGGCACCCCGCGGATCGGCCTGCGGGACGCCCATCTCGACGACCACCGTGTCCGGCCGCGCCGCGACCAGCGCGTCCACGGCCGCCGTCATCCACGGGTGCCGGTGCTCGTCGCGGACCACCGCGACGACCGTCCGGGATCCCGCCGCCGCGAGGACGTCCGCGGCCGAGGCGCCCTCCGGGTAGAGGCCCGCCTCCGTGCCCGGGACCAGCGAGGCCAGCTCCGCGGCCACGCCCCACGGGGTCTCGTCCCCCACCGCGATGTTGGCGACGGGCGCGAGGGTGGCGACGTACGGGGCGGAGAGCGGCCGCGCCGAACCGGTGACGGCGACGGCTCGGCGGGCGGCGGTCAGGCCGATGCCGGACGCGCGGCTCCCCTCCGGCCGCGCGTCCGGTCGGGCCTGGAGGGCCCACTCGGCGAGCGCGCGGACCCGGGCGGCGGCGTCGGCGAGGCGCTCCTCCGGGAGCGTGCCCTCGCGTACGGCCGCGACCAGCGCGTCGCGCAGCCGGAGCACGGTCTCCTCGTCGGCGAGACCACCGCCGACGCAGATGGCGTCGGCGCCGGCCGCGATGGCCAGCACCGAGCCGCGCTCGATGCCGTACGTCCCCGCGATGGCGTTCATTTCCATGCCGTCGGTGACGATCAGGCCCTCGTAGCCGAGCTCCTTGCGCAGCAGACCGGTCAGGATCTGCGGGCTGAGGGTGGCCGGGCGGGTCGGGTCGAGGGAGGGCACGAGGATGTGCGCGCTCATCACGGCCTTGGTGCCGGCCGCGATGGCCGCCTTGAAGGGGACGAGTTCGCGGGCCTGGAGGGTCTCCAGGTCGACGTCGATGCGCGGCAGTGCGTGGTGCGAGTCGACGTTGGTGTCCCCGTGGCCCGGGAAGTGCTTGGTGCACGCGGCGACGCCGGCGGCCTGGAGGCCCTCGACGTAGGCGGCGGTGTGCCGGGCGGTGAGGTGGGTGTCGGCGCCGAAGGACCGTACGCCGATGACCGGGTTGCCCGGGTTGGAGTTGACGTCGGCGGACGGGGCCCAGTTGAGGTTGACCCCGCATACGGCGAGGCGGCGGCCCAGCTCGCGGGCGACGTCGCGGGTGAGGGCGGTGTCGTCGACGGCGCCGAGGGCCAGGTTGCCGGGGAAGGAGGAACCGCCCCGGACCTCCAGGCGGGTGACGTCGCCGCCTTCCTCGTCGATGGCGACCAGGACGTCGTCGCGTTCGGTACGGAGCTGCGCGGTGAGCGCGGCGAGCTGCTCGGCCGAGGCGATGTTGCGGCCGAACAGGCCGACGGCGGTGAGGCCTTCGTGGACCTGGCGCAGCAGCCAGGCGGGGGCGGTGGTGCCCTCGAAGCCGGGCTGGAGGACCGCGAGGGCGTCGCGGGTCACCGTATCGGGGCGGTGCGCAAGGACAGTCATCGTGCCGTTATCCCTTCACGGCGCCGGCGGTCATGCCGCCGACGGCCTTGCGCTGGAGGAAGATGAAGATCAGCAGGACCGGGACCGCGAAGAGCGAGGACGCGGCCATGGTGGCGCCCCAGTCGTTGCCGAAGGCGGTCATGAACTCGGTCAGCCACAGCGGGAGGGTCTGCGCGGTCTTGTCCTTGTTCAGGATCAGGACCATCGCGAACTCGTTCCAGGCGGTGATGAAGCCGAAGAGCGAGGTGGACATCAGGCCGGGGGCCAGCAGGGGGAAGATCACCTTGCGGAAGGCCTGGCCGCGGGTGCAGCCGTCGATCTGGGCGGCCTCCTCCAGGGTCACCGGGACGGCGGCGATGAAGCCGCGCAGGGTCCAGATGGTGAAGGGGAGGATCATCACGAAGTAGATCGCGGTGAGGAGCGGGAGGCTGTTCAGCATCTCGCCGTCGCGGGCGATCATGTACATCGCGATGACCATGACCTCCCAGGGGGCCATCTGGGCCATCATCACGGTGAGGACGAGGCCCTTGCGGCCCTTGAACTTCATGCGGGCGATGGCGAAGCTCGCGGCGAGGGCGACGAGCAGGGCCAGGACGACGGCGCCGGCGGTGACCAGGACGCTGTTGGTGACGTACGTCCAGAAGTTGGTGACCCCGGTGGCCTTGGTGAAGTTGTCCAGCGTCGGGGTGAAGACGAAGACGGGGTCCTTGGTGAGGATCTGGCTCGACGGCTTGAGGGCCGAGGAGAACATCCAGTAGACCGGGAAGACGAAGACGGCGGCCAGCAGGAGCGCGCCGAGGTTCTTGGCGACGGTCCCGGGGCGCAGCGGCCGGCGGGTGCGCAGCTGCTGCGCGGGCTTGGGGGCGGAGGTCGTGCTCACTGCTCCTCCTCCTGCTTCAGGATCAGGCGGAAGTAGAAGGACATGACGATCACGAGGATCAGGATCGTCAGGACGGAGATCGCGGCGGCGAGGCCGTAGTGGGCCTGGCTCTGGCCCTCGACGTAGGCGAAGACCGGGAGGATCTCGGAGGCGCGGTCGGGGCCGCCCTTGTTCATCGCGTAGACCTGGGTGAAGGCCTTGAAGACCCAGATCACCTCGAGGAACGTGGTGATGAGGAAGAAGGGCTTGAGGTTCGGGAAGACGATCTTCCAGAAGGTCTGCCAGCCGTTGGCGCCGTCCATGCGGGCGGCCTCGTACAGCTCGGCGCCGACGGTGGTGAGGCCGGCGTACATGTTGAGGGCGACGAAGGGGATGGAGCCCCAGACCACCAGGATCGTGACGATCACGAGGGTGGAGAGGCCGGTCTCCATCCAGTTGTGCTGCTCGTAGCCGGAGAAGCCGGCGGTGCGCATCACCCAGTTCATGACGCCGAACTGCTCGTCGAACAGCCAGCGGAAGACCTGTACGGAGGCGACGATCGGCATGGCCCAGGCCATCACGAGCGCCATCGACAGGACCAGGCGCATCTTCTTGCCGAGCCGGTTGAGCAGGATGCCGATGAGGCTGCCGAGCACCATGATCAGCGCGACGTTGGCGGCGGTGAAGGCGAAGCTGCGGACGACGACGGTCCAGAACCGGGAGTCGGCCAGCAGTTCGGTGTAGTTGGCGAACCCCGCGAACGGGTACTTCCGCTGGATGAACTCGATCTTGTTGATGTCCTGGAAGGACAGGATCACGTTCTTGATCAGCGGGTACAGCAGGAGGGTCGCGAGGCTGAGCACCGCGGGCCCGACCAGCAGGTAGGGCAACCACCCCGAGGGGAGCGACTTTCTGCCCCCGCGAGGAGACGTATCACTGGGGCCGGTCCGGGTGGCGGATACCTGCGGCCGTCCGGCGGACTTGCGTGGTGCGTCCTGTGGAGCGCTGGTCGTCGCTCCCTGGGAGTGCACGGTCATGGGTTGGCTTCCTCGCGGTTGACTGTGGAGTCAAATGCGCGACCGGGGGCGGGGGGGGGGGCGGGGGGCCCCCCCCCCCCCCCCCCCGGGGGGCCCCCCCGGGGGGGGGGGGGGCCGGGGGGGGGGGGGGGGGGGGGGTGTGGGGGGGGGGGGG
>NZ_JBICYR010000033.1:0-65462 GCF_043201175.1 Streptomyces sp. NPDC048337 | reverse complement strand
ACTCCAGGTGAGTCATTCGACCCAGGGATATCCTCCAAATCCCTCCCGGCTGAGCCGGGGATACATTCAGACGCCTCCAAGGCGCACTCGGCCCAGACCGTCTTGCCGGGCACCCTCGGTGACACGCCCCAGCCGCGCGACAGCGCCCGTACGACCGTCAGTCCGCGCCCGCCCTCCGCGACCCACGGCACGGCGGGCGCGGGTCCGTCCGGCGGCACCCTGTCCCCGCAGGTGTCGCTCACCATCACGCGCACCGCCCGCTGGCCGTCGTACGCCATCCGCAGCTCGAAGTCCCGCCCGGCCACCCGGCCGTGCAGCACGGCGTTGGCGGCCAGTTCGGCGACGACGAGCACGACGTCGTCGGAGAGCGGGCAGCCGTACGGCACTCCCCAGAGGTCCAGTTGCGCCTGCGCGAGGCGCCGCGCGAGCCGGGCCCCTCGGGGCGTCGAGCTGAACCGCTGACTGAAGTCCAGTGCCATGTCACTCAATTCGGTCGTCACCTCACCGAGCGTGGTCGCCGCGCCGTACGCTTTCCAGTGGCCCCGGCGTGACGCCCATCCGCCGTAAGGGTTTCGACGTGTGCGTGTACGGCTTGTACGGACGAGGGCGGTTCAGCGTATGAACGACCTGTCAGACCGCGAAGAACGACCGGAGCGACCGGCGGAAGTGGACGGCACGGCCCACCTCTTCCATGCGCTGCGTAAACAGATCAAGGTGCTGCGGGAGGCCGCCGGGCTCTCCCAGAAGGAGTTGGCGGTCCGGGTCAACGTGAGTGAGGACCTGATCGGGGCGATCGAGCGGGGTGTTCGGATCCCGCAGCCGGATTTGCTTGAGCGGGCGGATTCGGTCCTGGGGGCGCGAGGGCTGCTGCTGGTGGCGATCCCGGAGGTCAAGGAGGCTTTGAAGAAGATCCGGACCCGGCATCCGGATTGGTTCCGGGATTACGCCACGGCGGAGGCCGCCAGGGATCATGGCTGAGCGCTGTGGGATCATCCGGGCACAGGCGCTCGCGCCCCACGAGTCCCTTGCCTTGATCGAGAAAACGCTGGGAGAAGTCCGATGAAGACGAGCGACCTTGCCTGGTTCAAGAGCAGCTACAGCAGTGGCGAGGGCGGCGAGTGCATCGAAGTCGCCTACGTTTGGCGGAAGTCCAGCTACAGCAGCGGTGAAGGCGGTCAGTGCGTTGAGGTGGCCGCCTGCCCCCACGCCGTTCACGTCCGGGACTCCAAGGTGGCCGGTGGGCCCGAGCTGGCGGTTGCTCCCGACGCGTGGGCGGACTTCGTCAGCGCCGCGCGCCGGTAGCCTCACAGCAGGGCGTCCCCCAGTGCCCCGCCCGCCTCGGCTACGAGTTCCGGTAGGCGCTGGGCCGGGCGGGCCAGGGTGAAGCGGACGGCTGCCGAGTCGGTCACCGTGAAGCCGTGGACCGCCGGGCGGGGGAGGCTGTTGTAGCCGTAGTGGGCGGTGAAGAAGTACGCGCCCGTGTCCGGGACTGCGATCACGTCGCCCGGAGCCAGCATCGGCAGCTCCCGGGCCGTGGCCAGGAGGTCGCCCGCGAAGCAGGCAGGGCCCGCGATGTCCTGGGCGACCGGGGGGCTGGTGCGCGGGGTGCCCTTCGCGTCGTACGGGAGGATCCGCACCGGCCAGGCCGCCGGGGCGTACACCGTACGGGTGGCCAGCTGGACCCCCGCGTGGGTCAGCGCGATGGGGCGGCCTCCGGCGGACTTCGTGTACTCCACGCGGGCGAGCACCGTGCCGTGCTTGGCCAGCAGGGAGCGGCCGAACTCCGTGATCAGGCCGTACGAGCCGTCGAAGAGGGCGGGGACGGCCTTGTGGAGGGCGGACACGTACTGGGCGTACGTCGGCGTGTGCTCGTCCGAGGTGAAGTTCACCGGCAGGCCGCCGCCGATGTCGAGGGTGTCGATCTGGCGGCGGCCGGCTGCCGCATTGATCTCCTCGGCCAGGGTGTGGAGCTCGCGGACTCCCTCCGCGATCAGGGGGAGCGGGACGCCCTGGGAGCCCGAGTGGGTGTGCAGGCGGGTGAGCCACGGTCGGTCCAGGTAGGCCCGTACGAGCCACTCGCGTGCGCCCGGGTCGCGGAGGGCGATGCCGAACTTCGAGGTCGTCGTGGCGGTGGAGAGGGCGTCGATGGTGCCCGCGCCGGTTTGTGGGTTGATCCGGATCCCGATGGGGGAGCGGGTGGGGGCGGATGCCATGAGGGCGTCGAGGCGCTCCAGTTCCTGGGGGTTGTCGGCGTTGACGGCGATGCCGAGGGCCAGCGCCTCGCGCAGCTCGGCGGCCGTCTTGGCGGGGGAGTCGAGGACGGTGTGTTCCGGTCCGACCCCGGCCGCCCGGGCCAGGGCCAGTTCGCCGGGGCTGGCGACCTCGCAGCCGAGGCCGGCGTCGGAGAGGAGGCGTAGGACCGGGACGAGGGGGGCGGCCTTGACGGCGAAGGCGTGTAGGACGGGGGTGCCGGGCGGCAGCGCGGCCGCGAAAGCGCCGGTCAGAGCGGCGGCGGAGGCGCGGATGCCGGCCACGTCCAGGAGGCAGGCGAGGGGGTTGGAGTCCAGTAGGCCCTGCTCGACGGCCGCCTTTACGGCCAGGTCGCGGCGCTCGGCGGTGCTCTGCGTGTGCGTCTCGGCAGCCATGCCACTCAGCCAATCATCCGGCGGGTCCGGCCGCAGCTGTTGACTGAATCTATTCAGGAAGTCAGGATGTGAATGGATTGACCAACATCGGAGGAGGCACCGCCATGTCAGGACCCCGCCCCGTACGTGCCGCGCGAGGCACCGAGCTCAGCACCCTGGGATGGCAGCAGGAGGCCGCGCTGCGGATGCTCCAGAACAACCTCGACCCCGAGGTCGCGGAGCACCCCGACAAGCTCGTCGTCTACGGCGGCACCGGTAAGGCCGCGCGTGACTGGCGTTCCTTCGACGCGATGGTCCGTACGCTGCGGACCCTCAAGCAGGACGAGACGATGCTCGTCCAGTCCGGCCGTCCGGTCGGCGTGATGCAGACGCACGAGTGGGCGCCGCGCGTCCTGCTCGCGAACTCCAACCTGGTGGGCGACTGGGCGAACTGGGAGGAGTTCCGCCGCCTGGAGCAGCTGGGCCTGACCATGTACGGGCAGATGACGGCCGGTTCGTGGATCTACATCGGCACCCAGGGCATCCTGCAGGGGACGTACGAGACCTTCGCCGCTGTTGCCGCCAAGAAGTTCGGCGGCACGCTCGCCGGCACCATTACTCTCACCGCCGGCCTCGGCGGGATGGGCGGTGCCCAGCCGCTGGCCGTGACGATGAACGACGGCGTCGCGATCTGTATCGACGTCGACCCGCGCGCCATCGAGCGCCGCATCGAGCACCGCTACCTGGACGTCAAGGCCGATAGCCTGGCGCACGCCCTCCAGCTGGCCGTCGAGGCGCGCGACGCCCGCAAGCCGCTCTCCATCGGCCTGCTCGGCAACGCGGCCGAGCTGGTGCCGCAGATGCTGGCCGAGGGTGCGCCGATCGACATCGTGACGGACCAGACCTCCGCACACGACCCGCTGTCGTACCTGCCGGTCGGCGTCGACTTCGACGACATGGCCTCCTACGCCGCCAAGGACCCGGCCGGTTTCACCACGCGGGCCCGCGAGTCGATGGCGAAGCACGTCGAGGCCATGGTGGGCTTCATGGACGCCGGTGCCGAGGTCTTCGACTACGGCAACTCCATCCGCGGCGAGGCCCAGCTGGCCGGCTACGACCGCGCCTTCGCCTTCCCCGGCTTCGTCCCCGCCTACATCCGGCCGCTGTTCTGCGAGGGCAAGGGCCCCTTCCGCTGGGCGGCGCTGTCGGGTGAGGCCTCGGACATCCACAAGACCGACAAGGCGATGCTGGAGCTCTTCCCCGAGAACGAGTCCCTGCACCGCTGGATCAAGATGGCGGGCGAGCGCGTCCACTTCCAGGGCCTGCCCGCGCGCATCTGCTGGCTCGGCTACGGCGAGCGCGACAAGGCCGGCGAGCGGTTCAACGACATGGTGGCGAGCGGAGAGCTGGCGGCCCCGCTGGCCATCGGCCGCGACCACCTCGACTGCGGGTCGGTGGCCTCCCCGTACCGCGAGACCGAGGCCATGCTCGACGGCTCGGACGCGATCGCCGACTGGCCGCTGCTCAACGCCATGGTCAACGTGGCCTCCGGCGCCTCCTGGGTGTCCATCCACCACGGCGGCGGCGTCGGCATGGGCCGCTCCATCCACGCGGGCCAGGTCACCGTCGCGGACGGCACGAAGCTCGCGGGCGAGAAGATCCGCCGCGTGCTCACCAACGACCCGGGCATGGGCGTCATCCGCCACGTCGACGCGGGCTACGACATCGCCGAGTCGGTGGCCGACGAGCGGGGCGTGCGCGTGCCGATGCGCGAGGGTGACTCCGCGTGAGCGAGGCCGACACGTCGGGTGCGGCGCCGTTGCCGGGGGCTCTGCCCCCGGACCCCAGCGCCTCAAACTCCCCCAGACTCCGTCCGGGGGGACCCCCAGGCGAGGCTGAAACGGCCGGCAGCTCGTTCCACGCCATGTGGGCCGACCTGGCCCCCATCGGCCGCCACGCCGACTCCGGCGGCTACCGCCGCTTCGCGTGGACCGGCGCCGACGCCGACTGCCGGACCTGGTTCCAGGCGCAGGCGGAAGCACGGGGGCTGACGTACGAGACCGACCGCAACGGCAACCAGTGGGCCTGGCTCGGCGATCCCCTCGCGGGGGACGCCGTGGTCACCGGCTCGCACCTGGATTCCGTCCCCGACGGCGGGGCCTTCGACGGCCCCCTCGGGGTGGTGTCCTCCTTCGCGGCCCTGGACGAACTCCGCAGGAGGGGCGCGGAGTTCGCCAGGCCACTCGCCATCACCAACTTCGGTGACGAGGAGGGGGCCCGCTTCGGCCTCGCCTGCGTCGGCTCCCGGCTCGCCGCCGGGCAGCTGACCAAGGAGAAGGCGTACGAGCTCCGCGACTCGGACGGCATCAGCCTGCCCGAGGCGATGGAGGCCGCCGGGTACGACCCCGAGGCCATCGGGGCGGACCCCGAACGCCTCGGCCGCATCGGCGCGTTCGTCGAGCTGCACGTGGAGCAGGGCCGGGCCCTGGACCTGTCCGGGGACCGTGTCGGCATCGCCTCCGCGATCTGGCCGCACGGCCGCTGGCGGTTCGACTTCCACGGCGAGGCCAACCACGCCGGCACCACCCGACTCGTGGACCGCCGGGACCCGATGCTCACGTACGCCCAGACGGTGCTCGCGGCCCGCGCCGAGGCGGCCCTCGCCGGGGCCGTCGCCACCTTCGGGAAGATCGCGGTCGAGCCCAACGGGGTCAACGCCATCCCCTCCCTCGTGCGCGGCTGGCTCGACTCGCGCGCCGCGGACCAGGCCACCCTCGACACGGTCGTGACCGCCATCGAGAAGGCCGCCGGCGAGTACGCCGCCCGGGACGGGATCGACCTGGACATCGTCCGGGAGTCCTTCACGCCGGTCGTCGAGTTCGAGCACGCCCTGCGCGACGAGCTGAACCGGATCCTGGGCGGGGCCGTCCCCGTCCTCGGCACCGGGGCGGGACACGACGCGGGAATCCTCTCCGCGGCCGTGCCGACCGCGATGCTGTTCGTACGGAACCCGACCGGCGTTTCCCACTCCCCGCGGGAGTTCGCCGCCGAGGACGACTGCGTGGCCGGCGTCCTCGCCCTCGCCGACGTACTGGAAGGACTCGCGTGCCGGTGACGACGACGTACTGGCTGGAGCACGCCTGGCTCGACACGAACGTCGAGCCGGGCGTGGCACTGGAGATTTCCGCCGACGGGCGGATCACCGCCGTCCGGACCGGGGCCGAGGCCCCGCCCCCGGGCGCGGAGGTGCTGCGCGGCCTGACGGTCCCTGGCCTGGCCAACGCGCACTCCCATGCCTTCCACCGGGCCCTGCGCGGTACGGTCCAGGTGGGCTCCGGCACCTTCTGGACCTGGCGCGAGATCATGTACTCCGTCGCCCAGAACCTCACCCCCGACTCGTACTTCGCGCTCGCCCGGGCCGTGTACGCGGAGATGGCGCTGGCCGGCATCACCGCCGTCGGGGAGTTCCACTACCTCCACCACGCCCCCGGCGGCGCCGCGTACGCGGACCCCAACGCGATGGGAGAGGCCCTGATCGCGGCCGCCGCCGAGGCGGGCATCCGCATCACCCTGCTCGACACGGCCTACCTCTCGGCCGGCTTCGGCGAGGCGCCCAACCACCACCAGCTGCGCTTCTCCGACGGCACCGCCGAGGCGTGGGCGGAGCGGGTCAGCGCCCTGAAGCCCCGCGACCACGCCCTGATCGGCGCCGCGATCCACTCCGTACGGGCCGTCCCGGCGGGGCAGCTGGCCGCGGTCGCCGCGTGGGCGCAGGAGCGCCGGGCGCCGCTGCACGTGCACCTGTCGGAGCAGACGGCGGAGAACGACGCCTGCCAGGCCGCCCACGGACGCACCCCGACCCAGCTCCTCGCCGACCACGGGGTGCTCGGCCCGCGCACCACGGGCGTCCACAACACGCACCTCACCGACGCGGACATCGCCCTCCTCGGCGGCACCACCACCGGCACCTGCATGTGCCCCACCACCGAACGCGACCTCGCGGACGGCATCGGCCCGGCCGTCCGCCTCCAGCGGGCCGGCAGCCCGCTGTCCCTCGGCAGCGACAGCCACGCGGTGATCGACCTGCTCGAAGAGGCCCGGGCGATGGAGCTCAACGAGCGGCTGGCCAGCCGTACGCGCGGCCACTGGACGGCGGCGGCCCTGCTCCGCGCGGCCACCGCCGACGGCCACGCGGCGCTCGGCTGGGCGGACGCGGGCACCTTGGCGGTGGGCGCGCCGGCCGACTTCACCACGATCGCCCTGGACTCCGTCCGTACGGCCGGCCCCGTACCCCGGCTCGGCGCGGAGACGGCCGTCTTCGCCGCCACGGCCGCGGACGTCCGCCACACGGTGGTGGCCGGCCGCCACATCGTCCGCGACGGCGCCCACCAGCTGGTCCCCGACGTCCCGTCGGCCCTGTCCGAGTCCATCGCCGCCCTCCGAACCTGACGAACCACCGCTGCGTGGGGGAACAACAACTCGACCACCACGAGGAACCATGACCACCACCCTCATCACGAACATCGGCAGCCTCGTCACCAACGACCCGGCCCTCGGCGAAGGCCCCCTCGGCCTGCTCCAGGACGCGGCCGTCGTGATCGACGGCGACCGCATCGCCTGGGTCGGCGCAGCCGACAAGGCCCCGGCCGCCGACGCCGCGTTCAACGCGAACGGCCGCGCCCTTATCCCCGGCTTCGTCGACTCGCACTCGCACCTCCTCTTCGCCGGCGACCGCACCGCCGAGTTCAACGCCCGCATGTCCGGCCGCGCCTACTCCGCCGGCGGCATCCGCACCACCGTCGCCGCCACCCGCGCCGCCACCGACGCCCAGCTCGAAGCCAACCTGCTGCGCCACCTCGACGAGGCCCGCCGCCAGGGGACCACCACCTTCGAGACCAAGTCCGGCTACGGCCTCACCGTCGCCGACGAGGCCCGCGCCCTGCGGATCGCCGCCGCGCACACCGAGGAGGTCACCTACCTCGGCGCGCACATCGTCTCCCCCGACTACGCCGAGGACCCGGCCGGCTACGTCGACCTCGTCACCGGCGAGATGCTGGCGGCCTGCGCCCCGTACGCCCGCTGGGTGGACGTCTTCTGCGAGAAGGGCGCCTTCGACGGGGACCAGGCCCGTGCGATCCTCACCGCCGGCGCCGCCGCCGGCCTGATCCCGCGCGTGCACGCCAACCAGCTCGGCCACGGCCCCGGCGTGCAGCTCGCCGT
Source organism: Streptomyces sp. NPDC048337 (assembly GCF_043201175.1). Classification (NCBI taxonomy): domain Bacteria; kingdom Bacillati; phylum Actinomycetota; class Actinomycetes; order Kitasatosporales; family Streptomycetaceae; genus Streptomyces; species Streptomyces sp. NPDC048337. Next base: position 57,618 of record NZ_JBICYR010000033.1, on the reverse strand, counting down.
GGAGCTGGAGGCCGCCTCCGCCGACCACTGCACCCACCTCACCGACGCCGATGTGGACGCGCTCGCCCAGGCCGCCGACACCACCGTGGCCACCCTGCTGCCCGGGGCCGAGTTCTCCACCCGCGCCCAGTGGCCCGACGCCCGCCGCCTGATCGACGCGGGCGTGACCGTCGCCCTGTCCACGGACTGCAACCCCGGCTCCTCCTATACGAGTTCCATGCCGTTCTGCATCGCGCTCGCCGTCCGGGACATGCGCATGACCCCCGACGAGGCCCTCTGGTCGGCCACCGCCGGCGGCGCCCGCGCCCTGCGCCGCGGCGACATCGGGTACGTCACGCCGGGCGCGCGCGCCGATCTGGCCCTGCTGGACGCCCCCAGCCATGTCCACCTGGCCTACAGGCCAGGTGTTCCGCTCGTTTCCGCGGTGTGGCAGAAGGGTGTCCGCGCGCACTGACGAAGGGTCAATTCCGGCCTGTCCTTTGTCTTCCCTCCGTAAGGCCCCGGGCGTACCTTGAGCCACCAATCTGATGTGGCGTCAGTAACTTGTGGTCCCGAGGTTCGAGGGGAAGACGAAGGTGTCCGACCGGAAACGCTCCACCGCGCTCGCGCTGGCCTCCGCGCTGGCGGCCGGATCGGCGGTCCTGCTGGCCGCCCCCGCAGCCCACGCCAACGTCGTCGACGTGGCATACGACTGCAAGACCCCGATCGGGGACAAGTCGGCGGTATCGCCCATCGACATCAAGGCCGTCAAGGAGGGCGACGGGTACAAGCTGACGATGTCCTTCCAGAAGGGCGTCTCCTCCAGCCCCGTCGAGCTCGGCAAGGGCGCGATGAGCCCGAGCGCCGTCATCCTCGTCGACGGCGCCGAGAAGGTCTCCGTACCGGTCTCCGGCCCGCCCAACCCCGAGGCGGTGCCCGCCAACACACCCATCAAGATCACCGACCTGTCGGGCACCTACACGCCCAAGAAGACCGGCAAGGCCACCTTCACCGCCGGCGTGCTCACCATCAAGGCCCTGGGCACCACGACCACCTGCACCCCTGGCAACAGCCCCAAGCCCTCCCTTGAACTCGACGTCACGGCCGCCGGCGGCTCCGGCGGCTCGCAGACCGGCGGCGGCTCCGGGGAGGACACCCTCCCGCAGACCGGACCCACCGACTCCGCCCTCGCCCTCGGCACCCTTGGCGGCACCGTGCTGCTCTCCGGCGCCGCCGGCGTGCTCTGGCTGACCCGGCGCGGCCAGCGGGCCCGGTCCTGAACGGAGCACCTCCGGCCATGCCCGTGCTCCACACCATCCGCAGGCTCGGGGTGCTGCTCCTCGTGGCCGCCGCGCTCCACACGGCGGCCGCCGCGACCCCGGCCGCCGCCGACGAGCCCGGCTGGACCGCCGAGCCCGCCGCCGGGACGGCCGCCGCCCGGCCCGGCGGCGCCCGCCCGTACTTCTACCTTTCGGGCCCCGCCGGCACCGTGCTGGAGGACCGGCTCGCCCTGGCCAACACCACCGACCAGGAGCGCACCGTCACCCTGCGCGGCGCCGACGCCTACAACACCGCCGACGGCGCCCTCGCCGTGCGCCCGGCCAGGGAATCGACCGCCGCCGGGGCCTGGATCAGCTTCGGCGCCGGAGCCACGGTGAAGATCCCGCCCCGCACCCGCGCGGTCGTCCCCTTCACCGTCACCGTCCCACCCGCGTCCCCGCCCGGCGACCACCCCGCCGCCGTGGTCGCCACCGAAGCCGGCCACGAGGTGGGCGTACGGGTCCACCTGCGGGTCAGCGGCCCCACCCTGGCCGCCCTCACCGTCGAGGACGTCGCCGTACGCGGCAAGGGCGCGGCCGCGGTCGTCGCCTACACCCTCGTCAACCGGGGCAACGTGGCCCTCACCCCCGAACTCGCCCTGCACGCCGAGGGCCTCTTCGGCGAAGTCCCCGGCCGCGGCGCCCGCGCCCTGCCGGTGGAACTCCTCCCCGGCCAGCGCGTGGAGCTGACCGAACCCTGGCCCGGAGCCCCCGTCCTCGACCGGGTCCGCATCGGCCTCACCGTCACCGCCCCCGGCGGCGCCCGGGCCACCGCCGACGCCTCGGCCTGGTTCGTGCCCTGGGGGATCGCGGCCCGGACGGGCCTCGGCCTGCTCGTCCTCGGCGGGACCACCCTGGCCGCGCTGCTCCTCGTACGCACCCGGCGGACCGGCCGGGACCAGCCGGACGGCGCGGCGCCCACGGCCGGACCGGCCACCCCCGCACCGGAACACGAACTGACGGGAGCCTCCAGGTGAGAAGAGTCGGAGCCCTGCTCGCCGCCGGGCTGGCGGTGTGCGCGCTCGCGCTGCTCCCGGCGGCCCCGGCCACGGCCGCGGACGGCAAGCCCGCCGTGACGCTCTCCCTCCAGGAGGCCGCCAAGGGCACCGAGATCACCGTCAACGGCACCGGCTGGCCCGCCAAGACGCTGGTGATGCTGCTGGTCTGCGGACAGAACATGATCGGCGGCACCAACAGCTGCGCCAACGCCGACGGCGCGGCCGTCTCGGTCGCCGACGACGGCCACTTCGCGGCCAAACTGCCCGTGGTGGCACCGCCCAAGCCCTGCCCCTGCGTCGTCAACGTCACCTCCGTCAACGGGGACCAGTCCACCGTCGCGGCCCCCCTGAAGATCACCGACCACCCGGTGGCCGAACTGCCCGCCGAATCCGGCACGGCCCGCCTCGCCATGCTCACCGGGGTGCGGCTGGAGGGCGACGACGGCGTGCTGACCTGGTTCGGCGCCCCGCCGACCCGGAAGTTCAAGGTCACCGTCGGCAATCTCGGCTCTGCCCCGGTCAAGGACCCGGTCTTCCAGCTCGGCACCGCCCACGGGGTCTTCGCCCCGCTGTGGGAGGAGGCCCGCTGGAAGGGCACGATCCCGCCCGGCGGCAAGGCGGAGATCGCCCTGGACGTCGCCCTCACCGCGGGCGCGTACGGCGACTACACGATCTCCCTCAAGTACGGCGAGACGGTCGTGGCCACCCAGCCCTGGGGCGTGGACCGCCCGTACGGGGTCCTGCTCTTCTGGGGCCTGCTCCTGCTGGTGATCCCGGCCGCGGTCTTCCGTATCGGCATGGCCGTCGTCGACAAGGTCCGGCCCCGCACCCCCGGCGCGAGCGGCCGCCACCGGGGGGCGCGGCTCCCCGACGCGGCGGCGGCCGTGACGGCCCGGCTGCCGAGGATCCCCGCCGTACGGAGCCCCGCGCCGGCGGACTCCCCCCAGACGACCACGGCGGTCCTGCCGTGGTTCACCCCGGACAGCGCGCCGGGCACAGCACCACAGGCGTCCGCACCGTCTGAGAACCGTTCGACGACGAAGGGACCACAGTGAAGACCCAACGGAGGGTGAGCGCGGCCGTGGTCGCGCTGCTGCTCGGCGGCGCTGGTATCGCCATGGCGGCTTCCCCCGCCCAGGCCGCGGAGACCACATTCAAGGTCAAGTGCGTTCCGCCGGCCGGCGGCGGCGACCCGGTGGAGGGCGAGACCACCGCCAAGATCACGGCGCCGGCCACCGCCAAGGTCGGCGACGAGGTGGACGTCTCCTGGGAGACCGTCAAGCCGGCGTCCAACAACACCGACCTGATGGTGATCCCGAAGGACTCGGTCCAGCCGACCGGCTGGATCACGCTGGGCGGCGGGGCGGGCGAGCTCAAGGTCGTCGGGGAGAAGAAGAACCCGGAGATCCCCAAGAAGGCGCCCATGGTCATGTCCACCATGAAGGGCAAACTGAAGCTCACCAAGGCCGGCAAGATCACCCTGACGCCCGGCAAGTACGACGTCGCCGTCACCTTCTCCTTCGGCACGTTCGTCACCAAGTGCGCGCCCGTGGGCGAGGTGAGCGCGGCGGCCACCATCGACGTGTCGGCCGGCTCCAGCGGCGGCACGACCAGTGGCGGCTCGACGAGCGGCGGCACGACCAGTGGTGGCACCACCAGTGGCGGCTCGACGAGCGGTGGCAGTGGTGGCACGACCAGTGGTGGGACGACGAGCGGCGGCTCCACCAGCGGAGGCGGCGGCGGGCAGACCGACTTCCCGGGCAAGGCCGTCGAGGTCGCCTTCGACTGCGGTGCGGTCGTCCCCGGGGGCATCAAGACCCCGGTCACGATCAACGCCAAGAAGAACGGCGGCAGCTACGACCTGACCGTCAAGACGGCGAAGGGCGCGATGGCCGCGCCCATGGCCCTGCCCGCGGGGGCCCTCAAGCCCTCGATGGACGTCAAGCTCGGCGGCGCCGACAGCGGCACGGTCAAGGTCTCCGGCCCGGCCAACGCGGAGCCGATCCCGGACAAGGCCCCGGTCAGCCTGAGCGACATGACCGGGACCTACAAGCCCGGCAAGAGCGGCAAGGTCACGCTGAGCCCGGACCAGCTGACCATCGACGTCACCATGGCCCCGGGCTCGACGCCGATCAACGTCCCCTGCAAGGCGACCAGCAGCGGCGTCTCCCTGGAGCTGGACACCACCGCCCAGCCGGGCGGTTCCGGCTCCCCGTCCACCACCGGGGCCACCACGTCCAACCCGGGCGGCGGCCTCGCCGAGACCGGAGCCGAGGACGAGGGCGGCATCAAGGCGCTGGCCCTGGTCGCCGGCACGGTGATCCTGCTCGGCGGCGCGGTGTTCACGTTCACCCCGTGGCGCCGCCTGCGCGGCACCCGGTAACCCTGGAAACGCAGGACGGCCCGGCACACCGAGAGGTGTGCCGGGCCGTCCGCACGGCTCAGGGTGACGGTGACGTCAGTGGACGTCGCCCATCAGGCCCTGGACCTTCTTGCGGTACATGTAGATCGCGAAGCCCGCGAGCGTCGCCAGCGCGGCCTGCGCCGCGATGATCGAGGTGCCGTTGAGGTCCACACCCGCGATGGAGAGCAGGCTGGTGGTGCAGTCACCGGCGGTGACGGCCAGGAACCAGACACCCATCATCTGGCTCGCGTACTTCTTCGGGGCCATCTTGGTGGTGACGGACAGACCCACCGGGGACAGGCACAGCTCGGCGATGGTCTGGATCATGTAGATCGAGACCAGCCACATCGGGCTGACCTTGGCGTCGCCGGCCGCCATGCCCATCGGCACGACGAAGACGAAGAACGAGCCGCCCACCAGGACCAGGGCCATCGCGAACTTCACGATGGTCGACGGCTCCTGGTTCTTGCGCGACAGCCAGATCCACAGCCAGGCGAAGACCGGGGCCAGGGACATCACGAAGAGCGGGTTCAGCGACTGGAACCAGGTCGAGGGGAAGTCGAAGCCGAGCAGCGTGTTCGCGGAGTTGGTCTCGGCGAACGCCGACAGGGTGGAGCCACCCTGGTCGTAGATCATCCAGAAGACGGCGGCGGCCACGAAGAACCAGATGTAGCCGGTCATCTTCGACTGCTCGGTGGCGTTCAGGTCCTTGTCGCGCTTGATGCGGGCGAGGACACCGATCGGGATGAGCAGACCGGCGATGGTCAGCGGGACCATGGCCCAGTTCAGCGTGAAGACGCCGGCGAAGCCGACGATCGCGTAGAAGAGGGCGACGATGCCGACGACCGCGGCGGCCTTGACGATGATCGCGCTGCGCTCCTGGGCGGAGAGCGGGTTCGGGACCAGGTTGCTCGTCGGGCTCAGGTGCTTGGTGCCCAGGAGGAACTGGGCCAGGCCCAGGGCCATGCCCACACCGGCCATGGCGAAACCGAGGTGCCAGTTGACCGTCTGGCCGACGGTGCCGATGGCCAGCGGCGCGACGAAGGCACCGAGGTTGATGCCGACGTAGAAGAGGGTGAAGCCACCGTCACGGCGGGGGTCCGTCGGGCCGTCGTAGAGGTGGCCGACCATCGTGGAGATGTTGGCCTTCAGCAGGCCGGAGCCGACCGCGACGAGGGCCAGACCGACGAAGAACATCGCCTGTCCGGGGACGGCGAGCGCGAAGTGGCCCGCCATGATCACGCCGCCCGCGACGGTGACCGTCTTGCGGGCACCCCAGACGCGGTCGCCGAACCAGCCGCCGGGCAGGGCCATGAGGTAGACCATGGCCACGTAGACGGAGTAGATCGCCGTGGCGACGGCGGTCCGCATGGCGAGGCCGCCGGCCTGGCTGCCCTCCGCCGCGTCGGGGCCGCCCGACAGGATGTACACGACGAGAAGGGCGCGCATGCCGTAGTAGGAGAAGCGCTCCCACATCTCGGTCATGAACAGAGTGGCCAGGCCACGGGGGTGTCCGAAGAAGGTCTTCTCGGCGGACGGCGCCGCGGAGTCCCTCGTCAGGCTGGAAGCCATGGTCGATCCTTGCTTGCTCGGGACGCTTGGCTTCGTGAGCTCATCAGCGCCCGGTGGGGGGTGGCCGGCACCGGCGACGGGGCCCTACCCCACGCCCGGGGGTCCGCCCCCCTCGTGCGGGGAGCGCAGGAACATCCGTAACCGGGATCCACGCCCGCTCACGCACCATCGCGAGAGGGGCCCGGCCCACAGGTCATTCACTGTCATCAAGCCCGGACAGGGCAGTCCATCAAGACTGCTCGATCCGGTCAGGACAGAAATAGAGACCTTTGGCTCGCTTTTCGGCACAAAGGTCCCTGAGGTAGTGCATCAGGCGTCTCGCCACCATACGACACGACACTGCGGCATATGAAAGGACTTGAGATATGGATCACAGGGTGGCGTGGGAACCATTCATCATATTCGAAGGCGCTTAGTAGTTCATAAGCGCAGATAGACAGGGGTCTACCGGCACGACCCTGGTTTCACCGTGTGCGGACTACCATCACCCACATGACGCGTGTACTGCTCGCCGAGGACGACGCATCCATCTCGGAACCCCTGGCCCGTGCTCTGCGCCGGGAGGGGTACGAGGTCGAGGTCCGGGAGGACGGCCCCACCGCCCTGGACGCCGGACTGCAGGGCGGCGTCGATCTCGTCGTCCTGGACCTGGGACTGCCGGGCATGGACGGCCTCGAAGTCGCCCGCCGGCTGCGAGCCGAAGGCCACGGCTTCCCGATCCTGGTCCTCACCGCCCGCGCGGACGAGGTCGACACGGTCGTCGGCCTGGACGCCGGAGCCGACGACTACGTGACCAAGCCCTTCCGTCTCGCCGAGCTGCTGGCCCGGGTCCGGGCCCTGCTCCGGCGCGGCGCCACCGAGGCCACCCAGCCGCCCGCCACCCACGGCGTGCGCATCGACGTCGAGTCGCACCGCGCCTGGATGGGGGAGGAGGAGCTCCAGCTCACGGCGAAGGAATTCGACCTCCTGCGGGTCCTGGTCCGCGACGCCGGCCGTGTCGTCACCCGCGACCAGCTCATGCGCGAGGTCTGGGACACCACCTGGTGGTCCTCCACCAAGACCCTCGACATGCACATCTCCTGGCTGCGCAAGAAGCTGGGCGACGACGCCGCCAACCCCCGGTACATCGCCACCGTCCGGGGCGTCGGCTTCCGCTTCGAGAAGAGCTAGTACGTACTGAGCCATGCGCCGCCGCCTGATCAACTCCACGCTCGCCGTGGTCCTCGTCGTGATCGCCGTCTTCGGGGTCTCCCTGGTCATCGTGGAGACCCGGACCATCACCAGCAGCGCCCAGGACCGGGTCGAATCCGAGGCGCTGCGGCTGGTGGGCATCGTCGAGTCGAACGTCCTGGAGCACAAGGCGGTCGACCCCGAAGCGCTCGCCGAGCAGCTCGACACCGGCCGCTACGCCCGGATCACCATCCCGGGCCGGCCGGTCGTCGAGGTGGGCGACCGCATCCCCGAGAGCGTCATCCGGGGCACCGCGCGCGGCGAGCAGGGCGAGGTCGTGGTCGTCGAGGAGTCCCGCTCCACCGTGACCAAGGAGGTCGGGCGGACCCTGGCGGTGGTCGGCGCCGTGGCGCTGCTGGCCGTCGTGGCGGCCGTCCTGCTCGCCGTACGGCAGGCGAACCGGCTGGCCTCCCCGCTCACCGACCTCGCCGAGACCGCCGAGCGGCTGGGATCGGGCGACCCGCGGCCCCGGCACAAGCGGTACGGGGTCCCCGAGCTGGACCGGGTCGCGGACGTACTGGACTCCAGCGCCGAGCGGATCGGCCGGATGCTCACCGCCGAGCGGCGCCTCGCCGCGGACGCCTCGCACCAGCTGCGCACGCCCCTCACGGCCCTGTCGATGCGGCTGGAGGAGATCACGGTCACCGAGGACCTGGAGACCGTACGGGAGGAGGCGACGATCGCCCTCACCCAGGTGGAGCGGCTCACGGACGTGGTCGAGCGGCTGCTCACGAACTCGCGGGACCCGCGGACGGGCTCCGCGGTCCCCTTCGACCTCGACGAGGTCGTCAAACAGCAGGTGGAGGAGTGGCGGCCCGCCTACCGCAGCGCGGGCCGGGCCATCGTGCGCTCCGGCAAGCAGGGAGTACGGGCCGTGGGCACCCCGGGAGCGGTCTCCCAGGTCCTGGCGACGCTGGTGGAGAACGCCCTGATGCACGGGGGCGGCACGGTCGCCCTGCGCACCCGGGTGATCGGCAACCAGGCGGTGCTGGAGGTCACGGACGAGGGCCCGGGGGTCCCGCCGGACCTCGGCAACCGGATCTTCGAGCGGGCGATCAGCGGCCGCAACTCCACCGGGATCGGCCTCGCGGTCGCCCGGGACCTCGCGGAGGCGGACGGCGGGCGCCTGGAGCTGCTCCAGACACAGCCGCCGGTCTTCGCCCTCTTCCTCAGCCGGACGGCGCCGGAGCGGGCCGAGCCGGAGGCCACGGTCCGCTGAGCCCGCGGGCCGGCCGGGCGGCGTACTAGTTGTTCGCGGGCTCGGGCTCGGGAAGCGGCTCGGGCTTGCGCTCCGGCCTGGGCAGCGGGGCCGGCTCGGGCACCGGCTCGGCCGCGGGAGCCGGGGCGGCCGGCGGGAGGGCCTTGAAGACCCAGGTCCGGTAGGACCAGAAGCGGAAGACGGTGGCGGTTCCGATGCCGATGAACTTGAAGACGTTCGTGGCGACCGGGCCGTCCCAGCCGAAGCCGTAGGTGGCCGTGTACAGCACGCCGTTCTCGATGACCAGCCCGATCGCGCTGAAGGCGGCGAACAGGGCCAGCTCGCGGGTGCGGCCGCTCTTGGCGCGGTCGCGGTAGGCGAAGTAGCGGAAGCCGATGTAGTTCGTGGCGATGGCCACGACGGTGGCTATCACGCTCGCGCGCACCACCTGGAGGTCGGTGGTGTTGCGGATCAGGTTGAAGACACCCAGGTTGACCAGCACGCCCAGACCGCCGACCGCCCCGAACTTCGCGACCTCGCGGACGAGGGCGCGGGCGCGTTCGAGGACAGATCCGTACCCCGGTGTGCTCATCGGATGGTTCAGTCCCTGTCGGTCACCGCCCCGCGAGGGGCGTCCGGTGTTCTGGTCAACCCACCCATCGTAAGTGTCGCCCCTGTGGTCCGTCTGTGCCTTCGGGCACCGTGCGATGCACGGCACACCGGGGCCCACAGGGGGCCCGCGCGAGGCGGACCCGACGGGTCCGCGCCAGGGCTGCGTCCGGATGGCGGAATACCGCCGGATACCCTGGAGGAGTGACGTTCCCGGTAGTCGGCATGGTCGGCGGCGGACAGCTCGCCCGCATGACCCACGAGGCGGGCATCCCCCTCGGCATCAGATTCAAGATCCTCAGTGACACCCCACAGGACTCGGCGGCCCAGGTCGTGAGCGACGTCGTCATCGGCGACTATCGCGATCTGGAGACGCTGCGCGCCTTCGCGCGCGGCTGCGACGTGATCACCTTCGATCACGAGCACGTACCCACCGAACACCTCAGGGCCCTGGAAGCGGACGGCATCCCCGTCCGCCCGGGGCCCGACGCGTTGGTGCACGCCCAGGACAAGGGGGTGATGCGCGCCAAGCTCGACGAGATCGGCGCGCCGAGCCCCCGCCACCGGATCGTGCGCGATCCGGTGGACGTGGCGGCCTTCGCGGACGAGGTGGGCGGCTTCCCGGTCATCCTCAAGACGGTGCGCGGCGGGTACGACGGCAAGGGCGTGTGGTTCGTCCGCACCCCCGAGGACGCGGAGGCCCCGTTCAAGGCGGGCGTCCCGGTCCTCGCGGAGGAGAAGGTCGATTTCGTCCGCGAACTCGCGGCCAACATCGTCCGCTCCCCGCACGGCCAGGCGGTGGCCTACCCCGTCGTCGAGTCCGTCCAGGTGGACGGGGTCTGCGACACGGTGATCGCCCCCGCCCCGAACCTCTCGGAGGCCCTGGCGGGCGAGGCCCAGGCCCTGGCCCTGCGCATCGCCAAGGAGCTCGACGTGACCGGCCACCTGGCCGTGGAGCTCTTCGAGACCACCGACGGCCGCATCCTCGTCAACGAACTGGCCATGCGCCCGCACAACAGCGGCCACTGGACCCAGGACGGCGCGGTCACCTCCCAGTTCGCCAACCACGTACGCGCGGTCCTGGACCTCCCGCTGGGCGACCCGCGCCCCCGCGCCAAGTGGACGGTCATGGCGAACGTGCTCGGCGGGGACTACCCCGACATGTACGCGGCGTACCTGCACTGCATGGCCCACGACCCGCAGGTGAAGATCCACATGTACGGCAAGGACGTGAAACACGGTCGCAAGGTCGGCCACGTCAACACCTACGGCGACGACCTTGACGATGTGCTGGAACGCGCACGTCACGCAGCCGGCTACCTCAGAGGAACGATCACCGAATGAGCACCTCTCCCGTCGTAGGCATCGTCATGGGCTCGGACTCCGACTGGCCGGTCATGGAGGCCGCGGCCCAGGCCCTGGACGAGTTCGAGATCTCCTACGAGGTCGACGTCGTCTCCGCCCACCGCATGCCGCGCGAGATGGTCGCGTACGGGGAGGAGGCCGCGGGCCGCGGCCTCAAGGCGATCATCGCCGGCGCCGGCGGCGCCGCCCACCTGCCCGGCATGCTCGCCTCGGTCACCCCGCTGCCGGTCATCGGCGTCCCGGTGCCGCTGAAGTACCTCGACGGCATGGACTCGCTGCTGTCGATCGTCCAGATGCCGGCGGGAGTTCCCGTCGCCACGGTCTCCGTCGCGGGCGCGCGCAACGCCGGGCTGCTCGCCGTACGGATGCTGGCCGCGCACGACACGGAGCTGCTGGCCCGCATGCGCGAGTTCCAGCAGGAGCTGAACGACCAGGCCACCGAGAAGGGCAAGCGGCTGCGTACGAAGGTCGCGGGCGCGGAGTCCTTCGGATTCGGCAAGTGAGCGCGGCGCAGCGCCTGGACGAGGCGCGCGAGCTGCTGGCCGAGCACCCCGTCGTGGACGGCCACAACGACCTGCCCTGGGCGCTGCGCAAGCAGGTCCGCTACGACCTGGACCGGCGGGACATCGCCGGGGACCAGTCGGCGTACCTGCACACCGACATCCCGCGGCTGCGGGCCGGCGGCGTCGGCGCGCAGTTCTGGTCGGTGTACGTGTCCACCGAGCTCACCGGGGACGAGGCGGTCAGCGCCACCCTGGAACAGGTGGACGCGGTCGACCAGCTGATCGACCGTTACCCCGCCCACCTGGCGCGGGCGCTGACGGCCGACGACATGGAGGCGGCCCGCGCCGACGGCCGCATCGCCTCGCTGATGGGCGCCGAGGGCGGGCACTCCATCAACAACTCGCTCGCCACGCTGCGCGCCCTGCACCAGCTGGGCGTGCGGTACATGACGCTCACGCACAACGACACCATCGACTGGGCGGATTCGGCGACCGACGAGCCTCGGCACGGCGGCCTGACGGACTTCGGGCGCGAGGTCGTCCGCGAGATGAACCGCGTCGGCATGCTGGTGGACCTCTCGCACGTCGCGGCGACGACGATGCGAGACGCCCTGGCGGTCACGTCCGCGCCGGTGATCTTCTCGCACTCCTCGGCGCGCGCGGTCTGCGACCACCCGCGCAACGTCCCGGACGACGTGCTCGCGCTGCTGCCGGGCAACGGCGGGGTGGCGATGGCCACCTTCGTACCGAAGTTCATCCTCCCGGCTGCGGTCGCCTGGACCCAGGCGGCGGACGAGAACCTGCGCGCGCACGGCCTGCACCACCTGGACACCACCCCGGAGGCGATGGCCCTGCACCGGGCCTTCGAGGAGTCACGCCCCCGCCCGGTGGCCACGGCGTCGACGGTGGCCGACCACCTGGACCACATGCGCGAGGTGGCCGGCGTCGACCACATCGGCATCGGCGGGGACTACGACGGCACGGCCTTCACCCCGGCCGGTCTGGACGACGTGGCGGGCTACCCGAACCTGATCGCGGAGCTGCTGTCGCGCGGCTGGTCGAAGCCCGACCTGGCGAAGCTGACCTGGTCCAACGCGGTCCGCGCCCTCCGCGACGCGGAATCGGTCTCCCGCGACCTCTCGTCCACCCGCGGCCCGTCGAACGCGGTCCTGCCCACGGCCCGCTGACCCGCCCCCACCCGGCGGGGCCGATCCGGCCCCGCCGGTCTTTGAGCCGCACGTGCGTGCTTGGGCGGGCAAATCCAGCCCCGCCGGCGTTTGAGGCGCGGGGTCTGGGGCGGAGCCCCAGGTCTTGTACGGGCGGCACCCGGAGGGCAGCGGCAGGGCGGGTCGGGAGCGGCCCCGCCCAGCAACGCCAAGGCCCGCCACCCGAATGCCGCACCCGCCGGGCGGCACACACGCCCCGCGTGTCACGGTGGCACCATCTCTCCCTGCTGCCGCCGAGACCGGAGCGAACGCCATGGCCGACCTGCAGGATGAACCCCACTCCGTGGGCATCGGAGCAGAAGACCTTCCCGCACCCACCGTGGTGGCCGGCGCCCTCGACCGGGCCGCCGTGCTGCTCTCCGTGCATCCCGTCGCGGACGGGTGCAACACCCTCGTCTGGACGCTGCGCCAGAGCCCGTACCACGACATCGACACCCCCGACATCGGTGTCGACACCGACATCCCGCGGCTGCGCGCCGGCGGGGTCGGGGCCCAGTTCTGGTCCCTCCTGACCCCGCGCGAGGCCTCGGAATCAGACCAGGTCGTCTCCGACACCCTGGAACAGATCGACGTGGCGCTGACCCTCATGCGCCGCTACCCCGACGGCCTGCGCCTGGCGCTCACCGCCGACGACATGGTGGACGCCCGCAACCGGGGCCGTATCGCCTCGTTCCTGGGCCCGGTGCCCGGCCGCACGCTGACCGACTCCCTGGGGGCGCTGCGCGCCTTCCACGCGCTGGGCGTACGGATCCTCGCGCCGGCGGGAGCGCCCTGGGCCCAGGAGGGCCTGACGGCCTTCGGCCACGAGGTGGTCAAGGAGGTGAACCGGCTGGCGATGCTGCTGGACCTCACCGGCTGCCCACCCGTGGCGGCCTGCCAGCTGGCCGGCGCCTCCAAGTCACCGGTGATCATCTCCAACACGGCCGCGGCGGCGCTGAACCCGCATCCGGGGAACGTGACCGACGAGGTCCTGCTCGCACTGCGGGCGGCCAACGGCCTGGCGATGATCACCTTCGACGCCGCGCGCACCGGGGACTCCCTCCACGCGGTGGCCGACCACCTCGACCACGTCCGCGCGGTCGCGGGCCCCGAGTGCGTCGGCCTCGGCGCCGCCTTCGGCACCGAACCCCGCAACCCCCGTCCGGCCGGCCTCACCGACCCCTCGGGCTACCCGCTCCTGATCGCGGAGCTCATGGAACGGGGCTGGCCGGAGTCCGACCTCTCCCTCCTGACCTGGGGCAACGCCCAACGGGTCCTGCGCGACGCGGAGTTCACCTCCCGCGCCGCCCAACACCACCGCCGGACCTGACCTGGCAGGCGCACAGGCACACCTGGGGCGGAGCCCCCGGCAACGGCGCCGCACTCAGGCGCGGGGGCGCCCCATCACTCAGGCGCGGGGGCGCCCCATCGCCCGGTACGTCCACCCGGCGGCGCGCCACCGCTCGGCGGAAAGCGCGTTGCGGCCGTCCAGGATCAGCCGATCGGTGACCACACCGCCCAGCTCCGCGGGATCAAGGTCCCGGAACTCCCGCCACTCCGTGAGGTGCAGCACGACCTCCGCCCCACGAGCCGCATCCACCGCGGAGTCCGCGTAGCCCAGCGTCGGGAAGACCCGCCGCGCGTTGTCCATCCCCTTGGGGTCGTACACGGTGACCTGTCCACCCTGCAGATGGATCTGCCCGGCGACATTCAGCGCGGGGGAGTCGCGGACGTCGTCCGAGTCCGGCTTGAAGGTGGCGCCGAGCACCGCCACCCGCTTGCCCAGGAAGGACCCGCCCACCGCCTCGCGCGCCAGCTCCACCATGTGCCCGCGCCGCCGCATGTTGATCGAGTCGACCTCCCGCAGGAAGGTCAGCGCCTGGTCGGCGCCCAGCTCACCGGCCCGGGCCATGAACGCCCGGATGTCCTTGGGCAGGCAGCCGCCGCCGAAGCCGATCCCGGCCCGCAGGAACTTCGCGCCGATCCGCTCGTCGTAGCCGATGGCCTCCGCCAGCTTGACCACGTCGCCGCCGGCGGCCTCGCACACCTCGGCCATCGCGTTGATGAAAGAAATCTTCGTCGCCAGGAACGAATTGGCGGCCGTCTTCACCAGCTCCGCCGTCGGGAAGTCGGTGACCACCAGCGGCGTACCCTCGCCCATCGGCGTCGCGTACACCTCGCGCAGCAGCTTCTCGCCGCGCTCCCCCTGTACGCCGATCACGATCCGGTCGGGGTGCAGGGTGTCCTGCACGGCGAAGCCCTCCCGCAGGAACTCCGGGTTCCAGGCGAGCTCGACCCCCTCGCCCGCCGGGGCCAGCTCGGCCAGCTTCGCGGCCAGCCGCTCCGCCGAGCCCACCGGCACCGTGGACTTGCCGACCACCAGCACCGGCCGCTTCAGGTGCGGGGCCAGCGACTCCATCGCCGCATCGACGTACGACATGTCACAGGCGTACTCCCCGTGCTTCTGCGGAGTGTTCACGCACACGAAGTGGACGTCGCCGAATTCGGCGACCTCCTCCCACGACTGCGTGAAGCGCAGCCGCCCCGTGGAGCCCGGCAGCCCGGCCACGTGCGCGCCCAGCAGCTCCTCCAGCCCGGGTTCGTACATCGGCACCCGGCCCGAGGCCAGCATCTCGATCTTCTCCGGCACCACGTCCAGCCCGAGCACCTCGAACCCGAGCTCCGCCATCGCCGCGGCGTGCGTGGCGCCGAGGTAACCGGTGCCGATCACAGTGATCCTGAGGGGGGCCATGGGTGCTCCAGAGGTGCGGGGCCGTTTGCGGCCACTGAGCATAGTCGGGCCTGCCAGGGGGGACGTTCCCCAGGAGTCCACCGCTGGCGCCGCCGCTGTCACGCAACTCACGTAGGCCGTCCATATCGCCATCCGTGTGCCGGACACTAAGCTTTGGGTTACTTAACGGTAGTTAGCACACGCATCACGCATCACCCTGGGGAGTGAGAGATCTTGGCGGGTTCTGCCGACTTCGACCTGTACCGCCCGGCCGAGGAGCACGACATGCTCCGCGAGTCGGTCCGCGCTCTCTGCGAGGCCAAGATCGCGCCGTTCGCCGCCGCGGTCGACGAGGAGTCCCGCTTCCCCCAGGAGGCCCTCGACGCCCTGGTCGCCAACGACCTGCATGCCGTCCACGTGCCCGAGACCTACGGCGGCGCGGGCGCCGACGCCCTCGCCACCGTCATCGTGATCGAGGAGGTGGCCCGCGTCTGCGCCTCCTCCTCCCTCATCCCGGCGGTCAACAAGCTCGGCTCGCTCCCGGTGATCCTCTCCGGTTCCGAGGAGCTCAAGGCCAAGTACCTCGGCCCGCTCGCCAAGGGCGACGCGATGTTCTCGTACGCGCTCTCCGAGCCCGAAGCGGGCTCCGACGCGGCGGGCATGAAGACCCGCGCGGTCCGCGACGGCGACTTCTGGGTCCTCAACGGCGTCAAGCGCTGGATCACCAACGCGGGCGTCTCCGAGTACTACACCGTCATGGCGGTGACCGACCCGGAGAAGCGCTCGAAGGGCATCAGCGCCTTCGTGGTCGAGAAGTCCGACGAGGGTGTCTCCTTCGGCGCCCCGGAGAAGAAGCTCGGCATCAAGGGCTCCCCGACGCGCGAGATCTACCTCGACAACGTCCGGATCCCGGCCGACCGCATGATCGGCGCCGAGGGCACCGGCTTCGCCACCGCGATGAAGACCCTGGACCACACCCGCATCACCATCGCGGCCCAGGCCCTCGGCATCGCCCAGGGCGCCCTGGACTACGCCAAGGGCTACGTCCAGGAGCGCAAGCAGTTCGGCAAGCCGATCGGCGGCTTCCAGGGCGTGCAGTTCATGCTCGCGGACATGGCCATGAAGATCGAGGCCGCCCGCCAGCTGACGTACGCGGCGGCCGCCAAGTCGGAGCGCGTCGACACCGACCTCACCTTCTTCGGCGCCGCGGCCAAGTGCTTCGCCTCCGACGTGGCCATGGAGGTCACCACGGACGCCGTCCAGCTCCTCGGCGGCTACGGCTACACCCGCGACTACCCGGTGGAGCGCATGATGCGCGACGCCAAGATCACCCAGATCTACGAGGGCACGAACCAGGTCCAGCGCATCGTCATGGCCCGCAACCTCCCGTAACGGGCGGTACGTGCTCTGACCTGCACTGACGAGGAAGGCTCCGGCTGTGGCCGGGGCCTTCCGGCGTTCCGGGGGCGTGGCTAGTCTGTGCGCCGACAGGTCATCGGGCTGTGGTTCAGGGCGGGAAGAGTAGATGTCCGTACAACGGTTGGTCGCGCACACGCTCCAGCAGATCGCGCGCCAGGACGTGTTCCAGATCGGCCCGGAGAGCTCTCCCCGCCGCGCGGCCGCCCTGGTCCACATCGCCGAGCAGTACGGCTTCGAGTACGGGGAAACACGGCGGACCGGACACAAGAACACGCTCATTGCGGTCCTCATGTACCGCGACGCGCGCCCCGAGGCGCGGGCCCGTGAGGCGGCCACCATCACCGCCCACCCGCAGGCCGGGAACGGCGGGACGGTGCCCGGGATGCGGCCCGGTTCGCTCAAGCCCCTCCCCGAGGCCGAGCAGGCCGTCGCCCTGGCGAAGGACCGCATCATGTTCGACGCCATGGCCCAAGCCGCGGACAAGAAGCAGAAGCTGATCGCGTGGGCATGCTGCGCGGTCCTGCCCCTCATCCTCCTCGTCGCCGGGATGCCGCTCGGCGCGCTGTTCGGCGGCGCCGCGATGGCCGGCTTCCTGCTCGCGGGCTTCAAGATCGGGGCGGTCCGCCGGCAGAAGATCGCACAGCGGCTGACCGAGGCCGGGTTCGTGCCCGTCCGGGACGAGCACGGCCGCACGCGGTTCCTCCGCCCGGGGCAGCAGCTCCCGGGCCACGCGAATCCGTTCGCGGCCTGACGGCCCACGCACGCGTACGGCCCCCCGGTGGACGCCGGGGGGCTTTGCCCTGTCGGCCCCTTCCCTCAGGGGCAGCTGATGCGGGTGTCGCCCGGGTCCGTGGTGCAGGTGTCGGTGTTGTAGCCGCCGTTGGCGGTGTCGTTGCCGGAGACGCCGTCGACGGTGTTCAGGCTGTCGGTGCCGAAGTTGCCGATGAGGTTGTCGCTGCCGGGGCCGCCGATGAGGGTGTCGTTGCCGTAGCTGCCGTCGACGCGGTCGTTGCCGGGGCCGGCGTGGACGGTGTCGTTGCCGAAGGAGGCGTTGACGGTGTCGTTGCCGCTGAGGGCGCAGATCACGTCGTTGCCGTAGCCGCCGTTGAGGGTGTCGTTGCCGCTCGTGCCGACGATGGTGCAGCCGCGGGTGTTGGTGACGGTGGTGGTGCGGGTCGCGGTGTTGTTGCCGGGGGTGGTGTCGTTCTGGGCGCTGACCGTGGCCGTGTCCGTGAGGGAGCCGGCTCGGGAGGGCTCGGCGGTGAGCGTCACCGTGGCGGTGGCTCCGGCGGGGAGGGTGCCCAGGGCGCAGGTGGCCTGGGTGGGGGTGGTGGTGCAGCTGCCCTGGGTGGTGGTGGTGCCCAGGACGGTGCCGGCTGCCGTGCCGCTGAGGGCGTCGGTCAGCTGGACGCCGGTCGCCGCGGTCGTGGTGCTGTTGTTGGTCACGCGGACGGTGTAGGTGACGGCGTCGCCGAGGCTGAGCGAGGTGGCGCCGTCCTTCGTCACGGACACGTCCGCGGTGGGGGGCGTGGTTCCGGACACCAGGTAGCGGACCAGGCCGCGGGCGGTGGAGTCCTCCGTGACGCCGGACACGACGATCTTTCCGTCCGGCTGGATGGCCACGGAATGGCCCTCCTCCCAGTCGTCCTCGTAGAACGGGCCGACGTCCGTTGTCACCTTGCCGTCGCCGCTGAAGGTGGTGTCCAGGCTTCCGTCGGTGTTCTGGCGGACCACCGCGAAGTCGTGTCCGTCCCCGGGGCCGGCTCCGGAACCGGCGGCGACGATCTTTCCGTCGGCCTGGAGTGCCACGTCGTGGGCGGCGCCGCCGCCGGCCTCGAAGGTGGTGCCCACCCGGCCGTCCCCGCCGAAGGTGGTGTCCGGGGTGCCGTCGGTGTTGAAGCGGGCTGTCGTGAAGCCCTCCGAGCCGTAGCCGGCCACGACCAGTTTGTTGTCCGGCTGGAGGACGACGCCGTTCGCGGTGTCCGCCGCGCTACCCCAGTCGACGGTCGCGTTTCCGTCGGTGTCGAAGCCGGGGTCCGGGTCGCCGTCCGTGGTGTAGCGGGCCAGGGCGATGTCGGTGGTGTACGCGGGGGAGGTGTAGCCGGCCCGGCCGGCGGCGACGATCTTTCCGTCGGAGGTCTGGAGCGCCAGGTCCTCTACGGACGCGCCGCCGCCCGCGAACTCGGTCGTCACCCGGCCGTCACCGTTGCCGAAGGTGGTGTCGAGGATGCCTTCGGGCGTCAGGCGGGCGAGCGCGAAGGCGCCCTGGGCTCCGCCCGCGGCCAGGATCCTGCCGTCGCCCAGGACGCGCAGCGCGCCGGCCGAGGATCCGCGGCCGAAGTCCGGCGACACCCGGCCGCCGGTGCCGAAGGTCGGGTCCAGCGCGCCGTTCGCGGTGTAGCGCAGGACCGTGAACTGGCCCCAGCTGATGCCGCCCTCCTCCACGATGGTGTCCCCGGCGACGATGATCTTTCCGTCCGACTGCAGGGCCACCGCGCGGCCCCCGTCGCCGGGGCTGAGGTCCGTCGTCACAGCCCCGCCGTCGCCGAAGGTCGCGTCCAGGGAGCCGTTGGGGTTGTAGCGGAGGAGGGAGAAATCGCTGCCGTTCTCGCCGCCCTCGGCCGGCGTCAGGCTGCCGACGGTGATGATCTTGCCGTCTGGCTGGAGCACCATGTCCTGGCTGTCCTCGTAGTAGACGAGGTCGGTGATGACCTTCCCGTCCCCGTCGAAGGCCGGGTCCAGGTCTCCCGGCGCCGCGAGCGCCGCACCGGGCACGGTGAGCAGGAGTGCCGCACCCGCGGCGGTCGCCGCGCAGGTCAGACGGAGTCTTGTACGGAGAGCTGCCAGGGGCGTGGTCATGCGGGCGACTCCTTCGGATGGCGGGCGAGGGCCGGGGGTCCGTGCAAGGGAACCCGGAAGCCATGATCGACTGCACGACAGGCGCATTTCGGGACACGCCGGGTGCATCCGCTGTACGGGCGTGCGCGTTCACGCCGACGCGCGCCGCGGCCGACGGTGCCCTTCGCGCCGTTCGCCGCCGACGGCATCTGCGGACCTCCCGGATGGGCTAAATTTGGCCCTTCGTACGCCGGAGTAATCGGTTGGGGAGAACGCAATGACGGAAGCGATCCTGCTGGTCGGCGGACAGGGGACGCGGCTGCGCCCGGTGACGGTGAACACGCCGAAGCCGATGGTCCCCACGGCAGGCGTCCCGTTCCTCGCCCACCAGATAGCCAGGGCCGCCGCCGCCGGTGTCACCCACATCGTGATGGCCACCTGCTACCTCGCCGAGGTCTTCGAGCCGTACTTCGGCGACGGATCCGACTTCGGCCTGCGCCTGGAGTACGTGGTCGAGGAGGAGCCGCTGGGCACCGGCGGAGCCATCCGCAACGCCGCGCAGCGCCTGACCGGCGGCCCGGACTCCTCCGTCCTCGTCTTCAACGGGGACATCCTGACCGGCCTGGACATCGCCGGGCTCGTCGAGTCCCACAAGGCCGCCGACGCCGACGTCTCCCTGCACCTGGTGCGGGTCGAGGACCCGCGCGCCTTCGGCCTGGTCCCCACCGACTCCGAGGGGCGGGTGCTGGCCTTCACCGAGAAGCCGCAGACCCCCGAGGAGATCATCACCGACCAGATCAACGCCGGCTGCTACGTCTTCCGCCGCAGCGTGATCGACTCCATCCCGGCCGGCCGCCCGGTCTCCGTCGAGCGCGAGACCTTCCCCGGCCTGCTCGCCGCCGGGGCCAGGCTGCACGGGGTCACGGAGAACACGTACTGGATGGACCTCGGCCGGCCCGAGTCCATCATCCAGGCCTCCGCCGACCTGGTCCGGGGCGTCGTCTCCTCCCCGGCCGTACCGGGCCGCCGCGGCGAGTCCCTGGTGCTGCCCGGCGCCGAGGTGGCGGCCGGGGCCAAGCTGTCGGGGGGCACCGTCGTGGGCGCCGGAGCACGCATCGGGGCGGGTGCGGCCGTCCACGGCACCATCGTGCTGGAGGACGCGGTGATCGGCCCGGACGCGCAGGTCAGCGCCAGCCTGGTCGGCGCCCGCGCCTCGGTGGGCGCCCGTACGGTACTGGACGGCGCGGTCATCGGCGACGGCGCGGTCGTGGGGGCCGACAACGAGCTGCGGGCAGGCGCCCGCGTGTGGTGCGACGCCGAGCTGCCCGACGCCGCGATCCGCTTCTCCCCGGACGCCTGACGCCGGGCCGCCGACCACGATCCCCCGGACCGCCGATCGCGGTCCGGGGGATCGTGGTCAGCGTCAGTTGCCGCGGACGGTGACCTTCTCGTCGTTCTGGATCTGCTTCACCAGCTGCTGCACCTTCGCCTTGTCCCAGACGAGGTTGCCCGCGTGCTGGCCGCTGATCGGCATGTTCATCGAGACGCCGTCACCGCCGTTGATGCCCTTCATCGCGAAGAACATCTGGCCCATGTCCCACAGGCCCATGTCCTTGTCCACGATCAGCGTGTCCAGCCCCGCGCCCAGCAGCGGGTACAGCTCGAACGGGTTGAGGACCGTGGACGGCGTGGCCGCCTGGTTGGCGAGCGCCGCCAGGAACTTCTGCTGGTTCTTCGTCCGCTGCAGGTCCGACTCGGCGAAGGCGTAGCGGGTCCGTACGAAGGCCAGCGACTGCTCGCCGTTCAGCGTCTGCTTGCCCGCCTTGAAGTCGGCGCCCGACTTCTCGTCCTTGAAGCCCTGCTCGATGTCCAGCTCCACCCCGCCCAGCGCGTCCACGATGTTCGCGAAGCCGGCGAAGCCGATCTCCGCGTAGTGGTCGATCCGCAGGCCGGTGTTGTGCTCCACCGTGCGCACCAGCAGCTCGGGGCCGTCCTCCGCGTACGCCGCGTTGAGCTTGACCCGCCGCCCCTGCGCCGGGAACTTCTTGCCCGACTGGGACCCGACGAAGGAGGGGATCTCCACCTCCGAGTCGCGCGGCAGCGAGATCATGGTGTTCCCGCTGGAGCACTTCGCCAGGATCATCATCGAGTCGGTCCGCTTGCCCTCGGCCGAGCCCGTGTGGAGCTTCTTCTTCTCCTCGTCGGACATGCCCTCGCGGCTGTCGGAGCCCACGATCAGGTACGTGGTGCAGTCGCCCTCCTTCGGGCGCTCGATCACCTTGGAGAGGTCCACCTCGCGGCGCACCTTGGAGTCGGCCCAGAAGTACGTGGAGACGGTGGTCACCAGCAGCGCGGAGACCAGCACGATCGAGCCGATCTTGATCCGCCTGCGCCAGTCCGGTGCGGGGCCGGGCGCGCGTCCGGGCCGGCCGGGCCCCGAGGGCGGCTGCCCGGGCCCACCGGGCCCGGCGGGAGCGCCGCCCGAGGGCGAACCGTAGATCTGGCCGGTGTTGTAGCCGCTGTCGTAGCCGCCGTAGGTGTCGGGGCTCTGCGCCTGCTGCGGGGGGACCGAGGGCCTCGCCGTGCGCGGGGACCGCGGCGGCTGCCCGGGCTGCCGAGGGGGCCGCGGGGGCTGTGCGGGCTGCGGCGGCTGCTGCCGCTGCACGTGCCGCATCCGCTGCGCGCCCTCCGGCTGCGCCTGCGCGCTGCCGCGCCCGTACCCGTCGTCGCGGCGGCCGCGGTCCTCGCGGTCGCCGTTCCACCCTGCAGGCCATTCATTCATGCGCCCAAGGATGCCTGCCCGGGCGTGTCGTCCGACAGCCCGGGGCGGGTTCCGTGCCTGGGCTGTTGCAGAGCTGATGCCCGCCCCGCGCATCTAAGGTGGCCGTATGACAGAGATAGCGGACGCACCGGAGGCAAAGCCGGTCTCGGCCTCCCGGACCACCCTCAGCCACATCATGACCGCGAACGACACCAACCTCCTGGGCACGGTGCACGGCGGAGTGATCATGAAGCTGGTGGACGACGCGGCCGGTGCCGTGGCCGGCCGCCACTCCGGCGGCCCGGCGGTCACGGCGTCCATGGACGAGATGGCCTTCCTCGCCCCCGTACGGGTCGGCGACCTCGTGCACGTGAAGGCGCAGGTCAACTGGACCGGCCGGTCCTCGATGGAGATCGGCGTACGGGTCCTCGCGGAGCGGTGGAACGAGTCCACCCCCGCCACCCAGGTCGGCAGCGCCTACCTGGTCTTCGCGGCCGTGGACGCCGACGGCAAGCCCCGCCGGGTCCCGCCCGTGATCCCCGAGACGGAACAGGACGAGCGGCGCAACCAGGAGGCCCAGATCCGCCGCACCCACCGCCTCGCCCGCCGCCAGGCCATCATGGCCCTGCGCGAGGAGCGCGCGGCGCAGGGCTTCGACGACTGACGTGACGCCCGGCCGCGGCCCGACGCAGTGCCGCGGCCGCCCTCACCTCCCGCAGACGACCTGGTCGCCCGTGACCACCCCAAAGGAGCCCTGGTAGGGGTCCTCCGCCCGCACCGGCACCACCTTTCGGTAGTCCGCGCCCGCGATCACCAGCACCGTCCGGCCCTGGCCCGCCACCGCCCGCAGCTCGCTGCCCGGCAACGCGGTCGACACCGACCGGGCGGAGCGGTCCCAGCGCGGGTCGTACGCGATCACGGTGCGCCTGACCTCGCGGCTGGCGCCGTTCCCCGGGGCCCGGGTGGTGTCGAAGCCGGTGGCGCGCAGCGCCGCGTCGACCCGGCCGCCCAGCCCGTCGATCCGGGTCCCGTTCTCCACCTGGACCCGGACCTGCTGCGGGGGCACGTCCACCGGGACCGCCGGGGGCCGGGCGCCGGTCGTCCCGGGCCGGGGCGGGGCGAGCGGGCGGTCCTCCCGCAGTGCCTCGAACAGCTTGGCGGCCTTCGGCTCGTCCCACTTCACCGTGGAGCCGATGCCCTTGAGGGGGAAGGAGGGATCGCCGACGGGCACCGAGGCGAATTCCGACGAGGACGGGGTGAAGTCGCGCATCGCCTGCCCGAGGGCGAGCATCTGCTCCGAGCCGAAGCCCGTGTCGGCCCGGACCGAGCCGAGCAGCGTGGAGCTGACCTGCTTGAACTTCACGGGGTTGAGCAGGACCCCGCCGCCGGTCGCCTGCTTGATCAGGGCGGCCATGAACCGCTGCTGGCGCTGCATCCGGCCGAGGTCGGAGGCGCCGTCGACGTGGCGGGAGCGCACGTACTGCAGGGCCTGTCCGCCGCTCAGCCGGTGGTTGCCCGGCAGCAGGTCGAGGCCGGTGTTCGGATCGCGCATGGTCTTGGCGGTGCAGATGTCCACGCCGCCGATCGCGTCGACGGTCTTCATGAAGCTGGTGAAGTCGACCTCCAGGTAGTGGTCGATCTTCACCCGGGTCATGTTCTCGACGGTCCGCACGGTCAGATTGGGCCCGCCCTCCGCGTACGCGGCGTTCAGCTTCACGGGGTGGGCCTTGTGCGCCTTGCCGGTGACCAGGTCCCGGTGCGCGGGCACCTCGGCGTAGCTGTCGCGGGGCAGGCTGACGACGCTCGCCCGCTCCCGGTCCGCCGAAAGGTGCACCAGCATGATCGTGTCCGTGCAGTGGCAGGGGGCCCCGCCGAGGCGGTACTCGCGCTTCTCCTCCGGGGTGATCTTCTCCCGGCCGTCGGTGCCGACCAGCAGGAAGTTCTGGCCGTGCCCGGCCTGCGGGCGGTTCTTCATGTCCTTGAACGGGTCCACCCGCTCGATCCCGGTGTCCAGCCCGGTCATCACCGCGTGCCCGATGGCCCCCGAGCCCAGCACCAGCACCGCCAGCCCGCCCGCGAGCCGCACCCCCCACCGGGGCCGCTCACCGCGGCGCCGGACCGGTCCGCCCGTACCGCCGCGCCGTGCGCGCTGCGGCTGGGGCGGCCTGGCGGGACGGGTGGGGCGGTGCGGCTGGGGCACGGTGGACACCTCCGCGGGGATCAGCTGGAGACCAGTCGGGGGGCGGGTCGTATCGGTCTGATTCGTCAGAACAGTAGGCCCATACGATCAGCCTCTGTCCGTACCGCTCACTCGGCGCGCACCCGGTTCCCTCGTACGCGGTAACGTGACACCGGTACCCGACCGTGAAGGACCCCATGCCCACCCAGCAGCCCGCCGTCTCGGTGATCATGCCGGTGCTCAACGAGGAGCACTACCTCCGCGATTCCGTCCGCCACATCCTGGAACAGGAGTACGCGGGCGAGATGGAGGTGGTGATCGCGCTGGGGCCGTCCACGGACCGCACCGACGAGATCGCCGCCGAGCTCGTCGCCGAGGATCCCCGAGTCCACACCGTCCCGAACCCCACCGGCCGGACCCCGGCGGCCCTCAACGCCGCCATCAAGGCTTCGCGTCACCCGATCGTGGTACGCGTCGACGGCCACGGCATGCTCTCGCCGAACTACATCGCCACCGCGGTGCGCCTCCTGGAGGAGACCGGTGCGCAGAACGTCGGCGGCATCATGCACGCCGAGGGCCAGAACGCCTGGGAAGACGCCGTCGCCGCCGCGATGACCTCCAGGATCGGCGTCGGCAACGCGCCCTTCCACACCGGCGGCCAGGCGGGCCCGGCCGAGACCGTCTACCTCGGCGTCTTCCGCCGGGAGGCGCTGGAGCAGCAGGGCGGCTACAACGAGGAGTTCATCCGCGCCCAGGACTGGGAGCTGAACTTCCGCATCCGCGAGGCCGGCGGCCTGATCTGGTTCTCCCCGGAGCTGAAGGTCCAGTACCGCCCGCGTCGCTCCGTACGGGCCCTCGCCAAGCAGTACAAGGACTACGGGCGGTGGCGGCACGTGGTGGCCCGCTACCACGCGGGCTCCATCAATCCCCGCTACCTGGCCCCGCCGACCCTGGTCTGCGCGCTCGCGGCGGGCGTGGTCGTGGGCGTGGCGCTCACCCCGCTCGGCTTCGCCGTCCCGGCCGGCTACCTCGCGGCGATCGCCGCGGGCTCCGTCCCGGCGGGCAAGGGCCTGTCCCTCAAGGCCCGGGCGCAGATCCCGCTCGCGATGGCCACCATGCACCTGTGCTGGGGCTACGGCTTCCTGACGAGCCCGCGCGCACTCGCGAACAAGGTCATCGCGAGCCGCCGTCCGGCCGTGCGCCGCGACGCCTCGCAGGTCTGAGGCGCCTCCGGACGTACGGAAGGGGCCCGGTGCTGCTGCACCGGGCCCCTTCCTCGTACGGACGAACTACCAGGTGAAGCCCGGCTGGATCGCCATGCAGGCGCCGTCGTTGTTGCCGTTGAGCGCGTGGGCGGATGTCGGGAGCGCCGTGGGGGCGGGCGGCGGCGGGGTCGGCGCGTCGCCGGTCCGCCAGTCCTTGCCGACGAACAGCACGATCCCGGAGACCTCGTCGGACTTCTGCACGGAGGCGGCGGGCAGGCCCAGCGAGGCGGCGACGGCGGCGGCGTCGGCGGCCTGGCCGTCCGTGGCGAAGCGGACCACCGTGGTGTCCTCGGCCCCGGTCTGGGTGTCGGCGGTGGCCTTGGTGAAGCCCTTGCCGGCCATCAGCGTGGCGACGTCGGTCGCCCGGTTCTTGACCCTGGCCTGGGCTCCGTCCTTGCCGCCGGTGGCGTTGCGGACGGAGAGCGCGATCTTCGCGGGTGCCGCGGCCGGGGCCGTGGTCGGTGCCGCGGTCGGGGAAGCCGGGGCGGTCGGGGTCGCGGAGACGCCCGGCGAGGGGGAGGCCCCGTCCGAGGGGGTACCGGACCCCTTGCCGTCCAGCGGGATGTCCTCGCGGACCATCCGGAACACGGCCTCGGCGGCTCCCGCCTCGGGCTCGACCCGGCCCTCCTCGCGGGTGCTGTACACCCACGGCATGGTGGTCATCGTGATCCGCTCCGGCGGGACCTTCTTGAGCTCCATGCTGAGGTCGTACAGCTTGTCGATCTTGTTCAGGCCGGGGTCCACGACCATGGCCTCGATGGCCGCCTGCGCCAGGCTGTTCATCTTCACCGGGTTGGTGAGCTTGGCGTTCTTGCGGAACTCGCGGGACAGCGAGCTCATGTACTGGTGCTGGGCGTGGGTGCGGCCGATGTCCGTGCCGTCCTCGAAGCCGTACCGGGTGCGCAGCCACTGCAGGGCCTGCTCGCCCTGGATCTTGGTCGTGCCCTTCTCCAGCTTCAGGCCGGAGCCCTTGCCGTCGCGGGTGCGGGAGTGGACGTTCTGCTCGACGCAGACCGGGACGCCCCCGATGGCGTCCGCCATCGACACCACGCCCTTGAAGTCGATCATCATGAAGTGGTCGATGGGTATCTTCGTCAGCTCGGTCCAGGCGGCGACCGTGCAGCCCGGTCCGCCCCGCTGGAGCGACTCGTTCGTCTGGACGAGGCCCTTGCTGGCGGGGTGCACCTTGCCGTTCGGCTCGGTGCACTTGGGCATCATCAGCAGCGTGTCGCGGGGCATCGACACCACGGACATGTTGCTGCGGTCCGCGGACACGTGCAGCAGCATCTGCACGTCCGCCAGCGGCGGTCCGTCAAAGGTGTCCGAGGCTCCGCCGAGGGCCTGGTTCGCCTCGTCGTCGCGGGCGTCGGAGCCGATGAGGAGGATGTTCAGCGGGGTCTGCCCGAAGGCGTTGGGCTTGGAGCCGCCCAGTCGGGTCTCGCCGAGGTTCAGCGGGTCCGTCTTGATGCTGCCGTTCAGATGGCGGTAGTAGAGGTAACCGGCCGCCGCCGTCCCGAGTATGAGCAGGGACAGGACGGACGACACCCAGCGCAGGACGCGCCGTCGGCCCCGCCGGGTGGGACGGCCGCCGGCCGCGCGGCGGGCCGCCCTGGACCCGCCCCGCGGTGGGGGCACCGTGCCGGGCGCGCCCGCCCCGCCGCCGGATATGTCACCGTCGGCCTGGGCGGTCGCCCCCTCCCCCCGCACGCTGCTGCGCCTCACACGTCCCCCTCAAGATCCTCAATGGTCGGTATTGTGCCGGTTGTTCCGGCTTCAGCCCGTTATTTCGCGCAGACGGCCTTGTCGGCCTGCGCCTGCTGGATGTCCTTCGACAGTTCCTGCGGAACCGGCGGCGCCAGCGGGGCGCCCGGTTCCTTGAAGTCCGGGCCCAGCGTCAGCTTCATCGGCGTCTTCGCCGCGGCGTCCGCCGTGCCCATCTTCATCGCGCCGGCCGGGAGCCCCATCATCTCGGCCAGCGCCCGGGCCTGGTCGGCCTGGTTGGGCGCGTACTCGAGCTGCGTGGCACCGACCTTCGCGGGGGCGTTGCCCTGGCTGCCGGACTTGGTCACGCCCTTGGTGTTCTGCAGCCAGGTCAGGGTGGTGGACGCGGAGCCCTGGGGGCCGCCGCCGTTGTACACGTCCACCCGTACGTCCGCCGCCGGCGCCTTGGCGCCCTGGAGCAGCGCGTCCTGCTTGGCCTTCGCGTCCGCGTCGGCCGCGTCCTTCGCGGCCTGCTCCTTCTTCTCGACCTCCGTGAGCGAGACGTCCCCCCGGATCATCTGCAGCAGCGGCTCGGCGTCGGTGTGGTTGAGGACGACGGTGGCCTTGACCTTCTCGGCCGGGTTGTCGAGCACCGGAAGCGTCGTGAAGGTCACGTTCTTGAGGTTTATGTCCTTCAACTCGCCCGCGAGATCGGTGAGTTTGTCGATGGACCCCAGGCCCTTGTCCACGGTCAGCGACTTGGTGGCCGCCTCCGCCAGGGAGAAGAACTTCTTCGGGCTGGTGAGCGTTTCCTTCGACTTCATCTCGCGCATCATCGAGCCGAGGAACTGCTGCTGGGTCTTGATCCGGTCCAGGTCGCTCTCGTTGCCGAAGGCGTGCCGGGTCCGTACGAAGGCCAGCGCCTGCTCGCCCTGCAGCCGGTGCTCGCCCTGCGACAGCTTGAGCTTGGAGTCCTCGTCGTCGACGGCCTTCTCCAGGCAGACGGGCACCCCGCCGACGGCCGCGCTCAGGGTCTTCACCGCGTTGAAGTCGACCATCATGAAGTTGTCGACCTCGATCCCGGTCAGCTCCTTCACGGTGCGCATCGTGCAGCCCGCGTCGCGCCCCTCCTGGCCGAGGCTGTTGTTGAAGCGGGTGCCCTTCGTGCCCCGGATCTCCTTCGTCGTACCGTCCGGCTGCTTCGTCGGGCAGGACGGGATGTCGGTGATCAGGTCGCGCGGGATGGACAGCGCGGTGGCGTTGGAGCGGTCCTTGGCGACGTGGAAGAGGATCGTGGTGTCGGCGTGGCCGACGCTGTCCTTGTCCCCGTAGCCCTCGTTGCCCGCACCGCTGCGCTTGTCGGTGCCGATGACCAGGATGTTGATGGCCTGGTCCTTCTTGAAGCCGCCCGAGCCCGCGCCCGCGATGTCGGTGACGTTGAGGTTGTCGTTCAGGTGGTCGTAGTAGAGGTACGCGCCCACCGAGCCGGCGACCAGCAGGAAGGCCAGCGTTCCGCCCGTGATGACCAGCGCCTTCTTGCGCCGGCCGCCGCCACCGCCGCCGCCCTTGCGGGAGCGGCCGCTGCGCCGTCCGCCGGGCGGGCCGTCGCCGCGCCGGGGCTTGGGTACGGCGGGGGAGGGGGCGGTGGGGGCCGGAGCCGACGAGGAGGATCTGCGGGGCGGGGCCACCGTGGGACGGCGCGTTTGCGCTGCGGGGTTGCCCAGTCGCAGTTCGTAGTTGCCGGTGCGGGGGTTGAGCACCCACTGGTCTGCGGGGTCGATCTCATCGGCCCGGCCACGGCTTTGCGCATCCACGGTTGCTCGAGTCCTCCGTCGGGTGCCTCGCGACGCGCCTCCCCCTGGGCGCACGGTCAACGATCCGGCTAACGGGTGCCCGGTCTCTGGTCCGGCCGGGGCACCGGATCGCTCACCTTATCCGCCAGGTGCGGCTGCAAACCATGCTGGTGACAAATTCCACTCCCCTTATAACGGGGTGAATTGCCCATTCCGCTCGGTTCGATCACGGGCTTTTGGGATTGCTTTACCGGCAGTCCGCGGTCCCCGCGGTGGTCCCGGGGAAGGTGGGGACGGGTGCGGGGGTCGGGGTGGTTCCCCCGTCGGCGGGATCCGTGGGAGGCGCGGCCGTCCCGGCACCCGCGGCCTCTGCCGGCTCGATCGTGCGCACGGGCTGTGGTTCGGGTTGCGGCGGGGTGACGGTGACCGGTTTGTCCATCCGCAACTGCAGGAACAGCCGGGCCGCGTCCGGCTCCACCAGCTCGTCGCGGTTGGGGTCGGCGGCGTACGGCTGCCGGGGCACGGTCAGGAATTTGACCTGGTCGGTGGGTATGTCCCGGATGCCCCGCGCCAGTTCGTACAGGCCGCGCAGCGAGGCCAGCCCCGGGTCCGTGGTCACCGAGGAGGTCGCCGCGTCCAGCAGCGGGTACAACCGCGCCGGGTTCAGCAGAACCCCGTTGCTCTGCACCTTCTTGACGAGCGAGCCGAGGAACTGCTGCTGGCGCTCCATCCGTTCGGTGTCGCTGCCGTTGCCCAGGCTGTAGCGGGCCCGCACGAAGCCGAGCGCCTCCTCGCCCTGGAGGGTCTGCCGCCCGGCGGGCAGCCGCAGCTTGGCCTCGGGGTCGTCCACGGGCTGCCTGAGGCAGACCTCCACCCCACCGATGGCGTCGACCATCTTCTTGAAGCCGCCGAAATCGATCACCATGTGGTGGTCGATCCGGATCCCGGTGAGCTTCTCCACCGTACGGATCGTGCAGGCGGCCCCGCCCCACTGGAAGGCCCAGTTGAACTGCGCGAACCGGTCCTCGGTGCGGCTCCCGTCCGCCTTCAGGCAGGCCGGTATCTCCACCATCAGGTCCCGGGGTATCGACACCGCGGTGGCGCTCCGCCGGTCCGCCGGCAGGTGGAGCAGGATCGCGGTGTCCGAGCGCTGCGTGCCCTCGTCCTGTCCGTACCGGGCGTTGTCGCTGCCGGAGCGCGAGTCCGAGCCGATCAGCAGGATGTTCTCGCTCCCGGCGGCGAAGTGCGCGGGCCGATCGCGCTCGTAGCGCCGCAGCTCGGCGGCTGCCGAGGTGTCCTCGGTGATGTTCCCGTCGAGCTTGTTGTAGAGCCACCACCCGGCGCCCGCCCCCGCCAGGACCAGGAAGGCCATCCCGAGGCCGATCCAGCGCAGCAGCCGGCGCCTGCGGCTGCGCGGAGGCTTGCGACCGCCTCCGGCGGCCGCGGCGCTCCCGCCCGGTATGCCCGCGCTGTCCGTGCCGATCGAGAACCAAGACGGCACAAGCACCTCCACGCGTTGCCGTACCGAACCGGGCTGGTTCCAACCCGGCTGGTGTTGATCGTGTAAGCGCTGTCGGTCGCCGACCGGCAGCCGGCGTGAGCCGGGAATCCCCCTGCCTCAGCTGGGGGAGGGTTCAATGGCGTCCGTCCTCTCAAACGACGACAACAGCCGTACGGGTGAGTGCGGCCACTGCCGATGGTGCCCTCGGGTCGCTGGCGCGGCCTGGGGGCACCGGCGTGTCTAGGGCCATGTGGGTGACAGATCGCCCGGCGGCGCCGTCCCGCCGTGCGGGTGACGGCCTCAGACCGTGTGGGTGACGCGCTCGGTCTCGACCCGCTGGGTCAGCGCCTGCTCCGACAGCCGGTCCAGATTCCGGCACAGCACCACGGATCCGCCCGAGGCGAGCGCCGCGTACAGTCCGGCCGACAGCCCGTCCCAGGTGTCGTAGCCGAGCCCGGTCAGCACCCGCGAACCCGCGCCGAGCCCGAGCTTCGCCGCGTCCTTGCGGGCCCGCGCGGTGAGCGCCGCGTACGAGAGCTCCTCGCCGCCGACGACCAGCCCCGGCCCCTCGGGATCCACCGGCGCGAACGGCGCGAACCGGTCGCCCTGCCCCGGCACCTCCACGGCGTAGTCGGCGAACCCGGCCGGCGGCTGCGGGAACCGCCCGCCTAGCGGCCGCAGCGCCAGCGCCACGCGCTCCCCTCCGCAGGCCAGGGCCCGG
Organism: Streptomyces sp. NPDC048337; assembly: GCF_043201175.1. Classification (NCBI taxonomy): domain Bacteria; kingdom Bacillati; phylum Actinomycetota; class Actinomycetes; order Kitasatosporales; family Streptomycetaceae; genus Streptomyces; species Streptomyces sp. NPDC048337. Next base: position 26,327 of record NZ_JBICYR010000033.1, on the reverse strand, counting down.
TCCAGGGTGTCCGGCCCGCTCACCACGAGGTCGGCGTCGCCCGGATCCCCGTCCACCTCGGCGACCACCCCGACCGAGGCACAGGCGAGCAGCCAGACGGCGCTCTGCCAGTGCGCCGGGAGGAGCAGCGCGAGCCGGTCGCCGGGCTCGGCGCCCAGGTCGCCCTGGAGCAGATTGGCGGTCTTGGCCACCCAATTGGCGAAGGTGGCGACGGACAATTCCACGCGCTCGCCCGTGGCGTCGTCGTAGAAGGTGACGAGCGGGCGGCCCGGATCGGCGGCGAGCGCGGATCGCAGCAGGTCGGCAGGGGTGCGGTCGTTGGCGTTCACCCGCCACAGCGTACGCGGGCCCCTCCCCCGTACGGACGATCCGGGGGCGGCCGTACGGGGGAGGGAACACCGGACGGGGCGTCAGTTCCCGGATGCGAGCAGGGCGGAGGGTCCTCACGATCCTTTCCATGCGTGGATTCCTTGCTTCCTCGATCGGCGTCGCGACGGCCGCCGCACTGGCCCTCCCGCTCGCGCTCCCTACTCCGGCCCTGGCCGAGGCCTCCCCCGCGACCCCAGCCGGGTCCACCCAGTCGCTGCCGCTCGTCCCCCTGGGACCCGTAGCCGACCGGACCCCCGGCACCCCCGGCATGAGCGCCTCGCCCCGCCTCCCCGAGACTCAGGGCCTGGCCGCCCGCGAGGTCAAGACGTTCTCGCTGGTCGGCGTCGTGTGGGACGACGTCGCGACCCAGCTCCACGGCCGGGTCCAGGTCCGCACCCGCTCCCTGCGGACCGCGACCTGGTCCGACTGGCAGGACGTCGAGACCCACAACAGCGAGCACGCGGCCGACCCCGACGCGGCGGAACGCGGCTCCGGGCGGGTCCGCGGCGCCACCGCCCCCCTGTGGGTCGGCGCGTCCGACGGAGTGGAGGTCCGAGTCCAGGCGGAACCGTCGGGCCGCGCCGCCTCGCGACTGCCCACGGGCATGCGGATCGAACTCGTCGACCCGGGCGCGGAAACGCCTCCCGCGGCGTCGGACGGCAAGAACAGCGGCCCCGAGGGCGACGACAAGGGCGAGCTGGCGCCGGGCATGACCATGGAGATGGCCGAGTCCTCCGCCGCGAACCTGCCGCACGCCGAGCTGGGCGCGAACGAGATCATCGCGCTCGACAAGGCAGACTCCACCGCCGACGCGATCTTCGCGAGCGAAGGCGAGCTGAGCGCGGCGGCCCGCCCCTACATCGGGCCACGCCCGCGCATCGTCACCCGCAAGGGGTGGGGCGCGGACGAGAGCCTGCGCGAGAGCGGCTTCGTCTACACGAACACGGTCAAGGCCGCCTTCGTCCACCACAGCGCCTCCGGCAACAACTACGCCTGCAAGGACGCCCCGGCGGTCATCCGCAGCCTGTACCGCTACCACGTACTGAGCAGCGGCTGGCGCGACCTCGGCTACAACTTCGCCGTCGACAAGTGCGGCACGGTCTACGAGGGCCGGGCGGGCGGGGTCTCCAAGCCGGTGCTCGGCGCGCACACCATGGGCTTCAACACGGACAGCATGGGCGTGGCGGTCCTGGGCACCTACACCTCCACGGCCCCGCCGGCGGCGGCGGTCGACGCGGTCGCCCGCCTCACGGCCTGGAAGCTGGGCCTCTTCAGCAGGGACCCGCGGGCGAAGACCACCCTGAAGTCGGGCGGCGGCAACCTCTACCCGAAGGGCAAGAACGTCACGATGAACGTCATCTCGGGCCACCGGGACGGCTTCGCCACGGAATGCCCGGGCAAAAAGCTGTACGCCAAACTCCCGCCGACCCGCACCACCTCCGCCAAACTCCAGGGCCGCCCTTAGCCCGGTGGCTCCGCCGGTTCCGCCGCCCGTGCCCAGCGCGGCTCAAAGACCGGGGCTCTGCCCCGCACCCCGCGCCTCAAACGCCGGCGAGGCTGAATGGTCCCGGCGAGGCTGGATGTGCCTGGCGTGGCTGGGTTGGGTGCGGGTCAAAGATCGGGGCTCTGCCCCGGGCCCCGCGCCTCAAACGCCGGCGGGGCTGGATTTGCCGGCCCGGGCTGGAAGGTGCCAGGTGGGCCGGATGGTGGTGCCGAGGTCGGGGCCGGGGTCGGGGTGGGGTGTCGGCCGGGACTAAAACGAGATGAATTCGGCGCGATGGCGGGTCCGACAGAGCCGACCCGGAACGGGCGCCGAACATCGAAGCCCGTCCCGGACGACACCCCACCCCGGCCCCGGCCCCCGCGAAGCCCCCGCCAGGGATCGGCCGGGCCCCCGGCCGGAGAACCGGCCCCGACCCTCAGGAAGCCCCCGTCAGGGATCGGCCGGGCCCCCGGCCGGAGAACCGGCCCCGACCCTCAGGAAGCCCCCGCCAGGGCACCGCCGAGCCCCCCCGCCAGGGGGACGGGGGCGGAGCCCCCGTCGGGGACTGCCGAGCCCCCGGCCGGGGATACGCTCGACGCATGGCCGGCCGCTTCGACCCCCTCACCCCCACCGCCGCCCGAGGCGGCCGCACCCACGTGCCCCCAGGCCACGGCCGCCCGGCAGGCGCCGGCGCCAAGCCCCGCCGCTTCACCCCCGACGGCCCCGTCGACCTCGGGCTCACACTCGGCCCGCTCCGCCGCGGCCCCGCCGACCCCACCTTCCGCACCACCCCCGACGGCTCCGTCTGGAAGGCCAGCCAGACCCCCCAGGGCCCCGCCACCCTCCGCGTGGCCGCGAGCGGCGGAGCGGAGTTTGCCGCCGAGGCCTGGGGCCCCGGCGCCGACTGGATCCTCGAACAGCTCCCCGCACTCCTCGGCGCCTACGACGACCCCGCCGCCTTCGTCCCCCGCCACCGCCTCGTGCACGCCAGCCACCGCCGCCGCCCCGGCCTGCGCCTCACCCGCACCGGGATGGTCCTGGAGTCCCTGATCCCCACGGTCCTGGAGCAGAAGGTCACCACCGACGAGGCGTACCGCGCCTGGCGCCGCCTGGTGCGCCAGTACGGGGAGCCCGCCCCCGGCCCGCGCGGCCCGGACCTGTACGTCATGCCCACCGCCGCCACCTGGACCCGGATCCCGTCCTGGGACTGGCACAAGGCCGGCGTCGACTCCAAACGCTCCGCCACCGTCATCCGCGCCGCCCGCGTGGCGAACCGCCTGGAGGAGGCCGCCGCCATGGCGCCCGCGCAGGCCGCCGCCCGGCTGGAGGCCGTCCCCGGCATCGGCCCGTGGACCTCCGCCGAGACCCTCCAGCGCAGCAACGGCGACCCCGACGCCGTCACCACCGGCGACCTCCACCTGCCCGGCATCGTCGGCTACGCCCTGGCCGGCGACCGCGACGCCGACGACGCCGCGATGCTGGAGCTCCTCGCCCCCTACGCCGGCCAGCGCCACCGCGCCGCCCGCCTGATCCTCCTCGCGGGCCGCGTCCCACCCCGCCGTACCCCGAAGATGCCGAAGACGGACATCGGCCGCCTCTGAAATCCGGCGGCTACCGGACCTCGATGAACGCCGACGCCGCCCGAGCCCCCCGCTCCCGCGGAGCCCCGGCCGGATGGCCCACCGCCACCGCCCCCATCGGATCCCAGTCCTCCGGCAGCCCCAGCACCTCGCGCACCACGTCCCGGCAGAACATCGTCGAGGACACCCACGCCGACCCCAGCCGCTCCCCGGCCAGCGCGACCAGGAAGTTCTGCACGCCCGCGCCCATCGCGACCACGAACATCTCCCGCTCCGCCGCATCCCGCCGCGCGTGCCCGTAGTGGTGCGCCCCGTCCGTCACCAGACACGGCACCACCAGGTACGGGGCGCCCCGCAGCACGTCCCCGCGCCGCACCCGCTTCGCGATGGACTCCTCGGACTTGCCGTCCGCCCGCAGGTCCGCGACCCACGCGTCCCGCATCGCGTCCAGCAGCCGCACCCGCGAGGCCTCGGACTCCAGAAGCACGAACCGCCACGGCGTGGTGTGGTGCGGGGCCGGCGCGGTCACGGCCGCCGCGACCGCCCGCCGCACCGCGCCCGGATCCACCGGCTCGGCCGTGAAGGCCCGTACGGTACGCCGCTGCGTCACCGCTTCCCGTACGGCTTCCGAAGTGCCCAGCCGGAACATGTCGTCGGCGGGCGTGCGGACCAGGTCCCGCGCCGAGGAGCCTTCGGCGACGACATGGGCCAGCCCGCGTACGACCGCCACCGGCAGCCCGGCCGCCTTGCCCTTGACCAGGTCGCCCGCCGCGGCCAGCTCGTCCGCGGTCGCCACCACCGTCGCGCTCAGCGGGTTGCCGTGCGCGTCGGTGCCGCCGCGCAGGTCGTCCAGGACCCGCACCCCGGCCGAACCGATCGCCACGTCCGTCAGCCCGGTGCGCCACGGCCGCCCGAAGGTGTCCGTCACGACCACGCCCACGTCCACGCGAAGGATGTCGCGCAGCCCGGCGCGGATCGCGGCGGCCGAGGCGTCGGGGTCCTCGGGCAGCAGCAGAACCGTGCCGGGCGCCGTGTTGGAGGCGTCGACCCCGGCGGCCGCCATGACCAGCCCCTGCCGGTTCTCGACGATCCGCAGCGGACCCCGGCGCGCGACCACCCGTACGGTCTCGGCGTCGATCGCCTCCTCGCGCGAGTCGGCCTCGACGATCCGGCCCTCCGCCTTCGAGACGATCTTCGAGGTGACGAGCAGGACGTCCCCGTCCCGCAGATCGGGCGCGGCCACCGCGATCAGCTTGGCCAGATCGTCGCCCGGCCTGACCTCCGGTATCCCGTCGACGGCCCGCACCTCGTACGAGGGCACGGTCGGGGCGGTCACCGAGAGGCCTCCGCCAGTTCCAGCGCGGCCCGCGCCATCTCCGCGGTGGCCTCCAGGTCGGTCATCATCAGCGGCACCGCGCGGCAGGTGATCCCGGCGGCCTCCACCTCGGAGACGGCGTCCGCGTCGGCGGTGTCCACGAGCCAGCCGTCGAGCAGCTCGGTCCCGTAGTGCAGGGCGACCGCGGCGGCCGTGGACTCGACGCCGACCGCGGCCAGCACCTTGTCGGCCATCCCGCGCACGGGGGCGCCCCCGACGATGGGGGAGAGGCCCACGACCGGGGCCGGCGAGGCGGCCACGGCCTCCCGGATGCCGGGCACGGAGAGGATGGTCCCGACGGAGACCACCGGGTTGGACGGCGGGAAGACGATCACGTCGGCGGCCGCGATGGCCTCCAGCACGCCGGGCGCGGGCTTGGCCTGCTCGGCGCCGACGGGGACCACGGCCTCCGCGTCCACCGAGGCGCGCAGACGGACCCAGTACTCCTGGAAGTGGATGACCCGGCGCTCGCCGGTGCCGGCCTCGGTGATGGCGACGTGGGTCTCGACCCGGTCGTCGGACATGGGGAGCAGCCGGACCCCGGGCTGCCAGCGGTCGCAGAGGGCCTCGGTGACGGCGCTCAGCGGGTAGCCCGCGCCGAGCATCTGCGTACGGACGATGTGGGTGGCGAAGTCGCGGTCGCCGAGGCCGAACCAGGTGGGTCCGACGCCGTAGGCGGCGAGCTCCTCCTTGACGGTGAAGGACTCGTCGGTGCGGCCCCAGCCCTGGGCTTCGTTGATGCCACCGCCGAGGGTGTACATCACCGTGTCCAGATCGGGGCACACCTTGAGCCCGAACAGGTGAATGTCGTCACCGGTGTTGCCGATGACCGTGATGTCAGCGTCGGGCACGGCCGACTTGAGTCCGCGGAGGAACCGGGCGCCGCCTATACCGCCGGCCAGAACAACAATGCGCATACACCGAAGTCTGTCAGGCCCGGCGGCCCAGGTCAGGCCGGTACGGACTCCGGGCGGGCCGGGGAGCAGTTGTGCATCGGCATCTCGGTCAGGCCCGGGAAGTAGACGTGCAGGCTGACCGCGCCGTCGAGGGTGTCGTTGACGACCTCGTGGGCGTAGCCGGGGGCGAAGACGCGCTGGGCCCCGGCGCGGTGGGTGAGCGGTCCGCGCGGGGTGTGCTCGGTGAGCTCGCCGTCCAGGACGGTCAGCACACCGGAGGAGTCGCCGTGGTCGTGCAAGCCGCTGCCCTGGCCGGGGACCCAGCTGAGCAGCCAGACCTCGTAGCCGATGGGGGCACCCCCTGCTCGAGCGGAGCCGAGAGCTTGGGGGACGGCGCGCAGCCGGTGGTACCAGCGGGTGGTGGCGTCGTAGCGGACCAGGTGCTCCCAGGAGGCGCGGTCCTCGGCGATGGAGCGGGCGAGGCCGACGAACTCGGCGACGGTGGCCGGGTGTTCACGGGCCGGCTGCAGGAGGTGCTGGACGGCGAGGATGTCGCCCGCGATCTGGAGGTCGCTCTCGACGGTGGTGCGGGCGGGGGCGGCTGCGGTGGTGCTGTTCATCGTGGGGGTTACCTCGACGGTGTCAGTCGTGCTGGCGGTTGCTGTGGGGGCGGCCGGAGCTCAGGGGAGCCGAAGCTCCGAAGGCATCAACAGCTGCAACAGCAACAGCGAACCTGGGCAGCGCACAGGAACCCACGAATGGGGGTTCGGGTGGCGGCTGCGGGCGCTGACATGCGAACAAGGAGACCGGGTTCAGGGCCGGACTGTCAACCCAATGTCCGGTATGTGGGAAAAGTTTCACCTCATCCGGTTACTGTGCGCGGAGAAAGGTTTGTGCACTCCGCGCCAGGGGATGTGGCGCTGTGCGCGAGCTCCAACTCGCCGCCATCTAAACCAGGATGCGTCACCTCGTGATCGGAATGTGATCTACGCCGCTTCTTTGGCCGGATCGCAACCCCACCCCAGAGTGATACGTCGATTACGGGTGAAGGCGGGCATCGCGTGGCGTGTGTGGCATGTGTCACGATTTTTGGCGATATGAACACTTTCTGCATAGGCTTGGTTCCGCAGAGTGAATAAGGGGCCCAATAGCAGATCTCGGCTTGACTGCCCTGGAGCCACGCACTTGTAATTTCACTCGTGTCGTTACGTAGCGATCAGTAACGGCATCACCACGGGGACGCACAGACAGAGCGAGGGGCGCACATGACCGAGCTGTTTCAGGAACTGCTGGTCGAGGAGGCGGACGAAGAGCTCGGATGGCAGGAGCGCGCTCTGTGCGCCCAGACCGACCCCGAGTCCTTCTTTCCCGAGAAGGGCGGCTCCACCCGCGAGGCCAAGAAGGTCTGCCTCGCCTGCGAGGTCCGCTCGGAATGCCTTGAGTACGCACTCGCCAACGACGAGCGATTCGGCATCTGGGGCGGACTGTCCGAGCGCGAGCGCCGCCGGCTGAAAAAGGCCGCCGTCTGACCCCGACCGGAACCATCCCGCCGGGCACCTACCGCACATCGCACGACATATCGAACCGTACGGCCCACACGGCACCGCGCAGAGCAAACGGTCCGCCTCCTGCACCTTCCCCGCTGGAGGCGGACCGCCGCTTTTCCAGCCGTTAGGGTGGGGCGCTGTCCAGCAGCCTCCGAGGGCCCACCCCCCTCGGACCCTCCCCCCGGACCCCGTACCGGAGGGACCCCCAGGCCGGAGGGCCAGTAGCGCGATGTCCCTGCACAGCCAGTCGGCGGCCGCCCACCAGGCCCCCGCCACACCCGAGTTCCCCCGGCACGTCGTCACCGCGGTCCTCGTCGCCCACGACGGCGCCCGCTGGCTGCCCCGGACACTCGCCGGCCTCCTCGGCCAGGAACGCCCCGCGCAGAACCACATCGCCGCCGACACCGGCAGCGCCGACGAATCCGCGCGCCTGCTCGGCGAAGCCTTCGGCGACGACCGCGTCCTGCACCTCGCCCGCCGCACCGGCTTCGGCACCGCCGTCGACGAATCCGTCCGCACCGCGGGCACCCTGACCCCCGAGGACCTCCCGTACCTCAAGCGCCCCAGCGGCTGGGACCCCGTCAGCCGCACCTGGCGCGACGACGCCTACGACCTCCCCGAACTCCCCCACGGCGAACCCGTCCAGTGGCTCTGGCTCCTGCACGACGACAGCGCCCCCGAACCCGACGCCCTCACCGAACTGCTGCGCGTCGCCGACGAGAACCCCGACGCCGCCGTCATCGGCCCCAAACTGCGCGGCTGGTACGACAAGAAGCAGCTCCTCGAAGCCGGCGTCACCATCGCCCGCAGCGGCCGCCGCTGGACCGGCCTCGACAGACGCGAACAGGACCAGGGCCAGCACGACCAGGTCCGCCCCGTCCTCTCCGTCTCCACCGCCGGCATGCTCGTGCGCCGCGACGTCTACGACGCCCTCGGCGGCTTCGACCGCCGCCTGCCCCTCATGCGCGACGACGTCGACCTCTGCTGGCGCGCCCAGAGCGCCGGCCACACCGTCCTCGTCGCCCCCGACGCCGTCATGCGCCACGCCGAGGCCTCCGCCCGCGAACGCCGCACCGTCGACTGCGCCGGCCGTACGAGCGCCAGCCCCCACCGCGTCGACAAGGCCGGCGCCGTCTACACGATCCTCGCCAACAGCTCCGGCCGCGCCCTGCCCTACGTCCTGCTGCGCGTCCTGCTCGGCACCGTCCTGCGCACCCTCGCCTACCTCGTCGGCAAGGCCCCCGGCCAGGCCGTCGACGAGATCACCGGCCTCCTCGCCGTCCTGCTCCGCCCCGGCCGCATCCTCGGCGCCCGAAAGCGCCGCCGCCGGCCCGTCGTCCCCGCCGCCGAACTGCGCCCGCTGTTCCCCCCGCCCGGCGCCTCCCTGCGCGCCAACGCCGAACAGCTCGCCGGCTACTTCGCCGACGGCCGCGACACCGACGCCGCCCCCGCGGGCCGGCACGGCGGAGGCAGCATCCTCACCGCCCCCGGCGAGGAGGAGTTCCAGGACACCGAGCGCTTCGCCCGCCTCAAGCGGATCGCCCGCAACCCCGCCCCCGTCCTCTTCGGCCTCCTCCTGCTGCTGTCCCTGGGCGCCTGCCGCGCCCTCATCGGCGGCGGCTCCCTCATGGGCGGCGCCCTGCTCCCCGCCCCCGACAGCGGCCCCGACCTCTGGCGCGCCTACACCGAGGGCTGGCAGGCCGTCTCCACCGGCACCACCGCCGACGCACCGCCCTACCTCGCCGTCCTCGGCGCCTTCGCCACCCTGCTCTTCGGCTCCACCCAGGCCGCCCTCACCCTGCTGCTCGTCGGCTCCGTCCCGCTCGCCGGACTCACCGCCTACTTCGCCTCCCGGCCGCTCGTCGAATCCCGGCTGCTGCGCGCCTGGGCCGCCATCGCCTACGCCTTCCTGCCCGCCGTCACCGGGGCCCTCGCCGGCGGCCGCCTCGGCACCGCCGTCCTCGCCGTCCTGCTGCCGCTGATCGCCCGCTCCGCCGTCGCGGCCTTCGGCCTCGGCGCCGACGGGGACCGCACCGGCCGGCGCGCCGTGTGGACGTACACCCTCCTGCTGACCCTGGCCACCGCCTTCGCCCCCGTCGTCTGGCCGCTCGCCGCCGCCCTCGGCGCCGCCGCGCTGATTCGCCGCCGAGCGCACTGGAAGACGTACGGACTGCGGCTGCTCGCCACCCTCGCCGTCCCCGTCCTCGTCCTCGCCCCCTGGTCACTGGGCCTGCTCACGCACCCCGGCCGCCTCCTGAACGAGGCCGGACTGCCCTACGGAACCGGCTCCGCCACCGCCCTGGACCTGCTCGGCACCAGCCCCGGCGGCCCCGGCACCACCGGCGGCCTGCTCCTCCTCGGCATCGTCCTCGCCGCCCTCGGCGCCCTGCTGCGCACCGAACGGCAGTTCGCCGTCCGCACCGCCTGGGCCGCGGCCCTCGCCGCGCTGCTCCTCGCCGTACTCCTCAACCGCAGCGCCTGGGCCGGCCCCGCCACCCTCGTCTACGGGCTCGCCCTGCTGGCCGCCGCCGCACTCGGCGCGGACGGCGCCAAGGACCGGCTCGCCGCCCACGGCTTCGGCTGGCGCCAGCCGCTGGCCGCGCTCATCGCCCTCGCCGCTGCGGCCGGACCGCTGCTCGCCGCGGCCGCCTGGCTGCTCGCCGGCGCCGACGGCCCGCTCCAGCGCCGCGACCCGGTACAGGTCCCCGCCTTCGTCGCCGACGCCGGCGGCGACGACAACCAGACCCGCACCCTGATCCTCGACCTGGACCGGCCCGGCACCGTCTCCTACAGCCTCGTCCGCGGCTCCGGCGGCCGCCTCGGCGACGCCGAGACCACCGCCGCGGCCGGCAGCGACCCCCGCCTCGACAAGGTCGTTTCCAACCTTGTCGCCGGCTCCGGCGCCGACCAGTCCAGCCAGCTCAGCGCCTACGCCATCCGCTTCGTCATGTTCCGCCCCGGCGGCCCCGAGGACATCCGCCGCGTCCTCGACGCCACCCCCGGCCTCAGCCGCCGCCACCAGCAGGACGGCACCGCGCTCTGGGGCGTCGAACCCTGGCTGCCGCGCGTCGTCATCGTCTCCGGCAAGCAGGGCGAGGCCCCGATCCCGGTCGCCGCGGGCCCCGTCGAGGCCCACGGCAAGATCCCGGCCGGCGAGGCGGACCGCGTCCTGCGCATCGCCGACCGCGCCGACTCCGGCTGGCAGGCCACCCTCGACGGCAAGCCCCTCAAGCCCGAGACCCTGGACGGCTGGGCGCAGGGCTTCGAACTGCCCGCCGACGGCGGCCGCCTCGACCTCGTCCACGAGGACTCCCTCCTCAGGACCGCCTGGCACTGGGCCCAGGGCCTCCTCGCCCTGGTCCTGCTCGTGATGGCCCTGCCCGGCCGCCGCCGGCGCCTCGACGACGACCTCCCCGAGGAGGACGCCGCGATCCCCGCCCAGCCCGGCCCCGGCGAGCCCGGCGAAGGCCGCCGCGCCCGCCGCCTGCGCGCGGAGGCCGAGCAGGCCCCCGCACCCGTGGAGGCAGCCGTCGCCGCCGACCCGTACGCGGAGATCCCCGCACAGCCGGCCTACGGCGAGGAGACGTACGCCTACCAGGCCTACGGCGACCAGGGCGGCTACGCCTACGAACCGCAGCAGCCCGGGCAGCAGCCCCAGGGGTACGAGCAGTACGACCCGTACCCGGCCTACGAGGACCCGTACCAGCAGCACCAGCCGGTCCACGACCCGGAGCAGCAGCAGTACCCGTACCCGTACCAGCCGTACGAACGGCACGACCCGCGTCCCGACGGGAGCCCCCAGCAGTGAAGCAGCGCGCCCCCCTGACGCTGGCGGCCGTGACCGCCGCGCTCGCCGCCCTCACCGGCCTCGCCGCCCTCACCGCCCCCTCCGCCGAGGGGAAGGCGGCCGACGCCGAGGCATCGGCGTCCCGGATGCCCGTGGAGCGGTCCCTGCTCGTGTGCCCGGCGCCCAGCTCCTCGGACATCGCGGACACCACGTACACCGCCTTCACCCCCGGCAAGGCCGCCCCGGCCGAGGGCAAGGGCTCGGCCCGGCTGCTCGGCGCCACCAAGGAGGCCAAGCCCGTACTGGAGTCCAAGGAGGTCGGCAAGCCCTTCGGGGCCACCGCCACCGGCGCCGACGCCCCCGCGCTGACGGGCAGCGCCGACGGGATCCTCGCCCCCGGCTGGACCGCCCAGCAGACCACCAAGGTCTCCGTCGGCCGGTTCCGCGGCCTCCTCGGCGTCGGCTGCACCGCACCCGGCACCGACTTCTGGTTCCCGGCCGTCGGCACGGCCAAGGGCCGCGAGGACTACCTCCACCTCACCAACCCCGACGACGCCGCCGCGGTCGTCGACATCAAGCTCTTCGGCCCCGACGGGCTGGCGAAGGCCGAGGCCGGCACCGGCGAGGGCATCCGGATCGACCCCAAGTCCAGCAAGTCCGTCCTGCTGTCCTCCCTCGTCCCGGGAACCCAGCTCGCCGACGCCACCGCCCACGTCACCACCCGCGCCGGCCGGGTCGGTGCCGCGGTGCAGGCCGCGGAGGAGGGCGTGGGCGCCGACTGGCTGCCGGCCGCCGCGGACCCGGCGGGCTCGCTGGTCCTGCCGGGCATCCCGGCCGACGCCGCCTCCGTACGGCTGGTCGCCTTCGTCCCCGGCGAGCAGGACGCGGACCTGAAGATCCGGCTGGCCGGCCCCGGCGGCCCCATCACCCCGGCCGACAACGAACAGCTGCACGTCAAGGCCGGCATGACCGCGAGCGTGGACCTCAAGGACGTGACCCGCGGCGAACAGGGCTCCCTGGTCCTGACCCCGGCGGACCCCAAGCGGGCCACGCCCGTGGTCGCGGCGGTACGGGTGGTCCGCGGCAGCGGCGCCAAGCAGGACCTCGGCTTCGTCCCGGCCGCGGCGCCGGTGGGCACCCGGGCCACCGTGGCCGACAACCGGCCCGACGCGAACGCGACCGTACTGGCGCTCACGGTCCCCGGCGACAAGGACGCCAAGGTCAAGGTGACGGCCTCGCCCGGCACCGGCGGCGGCGAACCGGCCTCCCAGGAGGTCACGGTCAAGGCGGGTACGACCCAGAAGGTCGACATCGCCCCGGCCGGCGCCAAGGGGTCCTACGCCCTCACCGTCGAAACGCTCTCCGGCGGCCCGGTCCACGCGGCCCGCATGCTGTCCCTCCCGAACGACGGCATCGCGATGTTCACCGTCCAGACCCTGTCCGACGACCACTCCACCGTCGCGGTCCCCAAGGCCACCGAGGACCTCTCGGTCCTGACCCGGTAGCCCGCTCAGTCCTGCCCGTAACGCGGGTCAACGGTCTCGGGGGACAGCCCCAGCAACTCCGCGACCTGCTCCACGACGATCTCGTGCACGAGCAGCGCCTTCTCGTCCCGCGACTTCGTCCGGATCTCCACCGGCCGCCGGAAGACCACGATCCGGGCCGGCCGGCCGTCACGGGCCTCGTGCAGCCCGCCCAACGGCACCGCCTCGTCGTTCCAGCCGCCGTCGGGCCCGCCCGGCGGCCCCGGCACGTCACCGACGAGGAACTCCACGTCGGCCAGTTGCGGCCAGCGCCGCTCCAACCGCTCCACGGAATCCCGTACGAGGTCCCCGAACAGCTCCGCCCGGCTCGCGGACAGCGGCACCTGCGGGGGCGCCACCGGCCCCCGCATCCCGCGCCCGTGCCGGTCCCGGCGACGCGGGCGCGGCTCGGCGGGGGCCCCCACGGGGGGCTCGGCGGGGCGGGGAGGCAGGGGGCTGTCGGTCACCCCCGCAGGGTAGCCCTCGGCACGACACGGGGGAGTGAGCGGCAGGAGAGTCGTCGCGGCCCGGTCAAGAGTGCGGTACCGTCCAACGTCGTGAGCCTTGTACGTCGCTGTTCGCGCACCGCGTGCGGCCGCCCTGCCGTCGCGACACTGACGTACGTCTACGCCGATTCGACCGCAGTTCTCGGCCCGCTCGCCACGTACGCCGAACCCCACTGCTACGACCTGTGTGCCGAGCACTCGGAGCGCCTGACCGCACCGCGCGGCTGGGAGGTCGTCCGTCTCTCCGACGGGTCGGCCCCGTCGCGCCCCAGTGGCGACGACCTCGAAGCCCTCGCCAACGCCGTACGCGAAGCCGCCCGCCCGCCCGAGCGCGCGGCCGAGGCGGGAGGGTCCGGCCCGAACGGCCCGTCCACCGGCGAGACGCGTCGCGGACACCTCCGCGTCCTGAGATCGCCCGATTCCTGACGCCCTGATCATCTGAAGAGCCGCTCCGGGTTCGATGTAGGTTTGCCGGACCGCATGGAACCTTCAGGAGGGCAGGCAGTGGCCGCAGATCTTTCGAACATCGTCAAGGCGTATGACGTGCGTGGCGTCGTGCCGGACGAGTGGGACGAGTCGTTGGCGGAGCTGTTCGGTGCCGCATTCGTGGAGGTCACGGGTGCTGCGGCGATCGTGGTGGGCCATGACATGCGTCCCTCGTCGCCGGGTCTGTCGGCGGCGTTCGCGCGGGGCGCGGCGGCCCGCGGTGTGGACGTGACGCTGATCGGTCTGTGCTCGACGGATCAGCTGTATTACGCGTCGGGGTCGCTGGACCTGCCGGGTGCGATGTTCACGGCGTCGCACAATCCGGCCCGGTACAACGGGATCAAGCTGTGCCGGGCGGGTGCGGCGCCGGTGGGTCAGGACACGGGTCTGTCGCAGATCCGTGAGCTGGTGGAGGAGTGGTCGCAGGAGGGTGCCCCGGCGATCGCGGCCGGGACCACTCCGGGCACGGTCACGGAGCAGGACACCCTGGCCGGTTACGCGGCGCACCTGAAGTCACTGGTGGATCTGTCGGTGATCCGCCCGCTGAAGGTGGTGGTGGACGCGGGCAACGGGATGGGCGGTCACACGGTTCCCACGGTCTTCGAGGGCCTGCCCCTCGATGTGGTCTCGATGTTCTTCGAGCTGGACGGCACGTTCCCGAACCACGAGGCGAATCCGCTGGACCCGAAGAACATCGTGGACCTCCAGGCCCGGGTGATCGCCGAGGGTGCGGATCTGGGTATCGCGTTCGACGGGGACGCGGACCGTTGTTTCATCGTGGACGAGCGGGGCGAGGGTGTGTCCCCGTCCGCGATCACGGCGCTGGTCGCGGCGCGTGAGCTGGCGCGCAACGGGGGTACGGGCACGGTGATCCACAACCTGATCACCTCGTGGTCGGTTCCGGAGGTTGTCAGGGAGCACGGCGGCACCCCGGTCCGTACCCGGGTGGGGCATTCCTTCATCAAGGAGGAGATGGCCAAGACGGGTGCGATTTTCGGTGGTGAGCACTCGGCGCACTACTACTTCAAGGATTTCTGGAACGCGGACACGGGGATGCTGGCGGCGCTGCACGTGCTGGCCGCCCTGGGCGGGCAGGACGGCCCGCTGTCGGGCCTGGTGGCCTCCTACGACCGTTATGCGGGTTCGGGGGAGATCAACTCGACGGTCGCGGACCAGGCGGCCCGCCTGGCGGCGGTGAAGGCCAGGTTCGGGGGCCGGGATGACGTCACCCTGGACGAACTCGACGGCCTGACGGTCACGGGGGCGGACTGGTGGTTCAACGTCCGCGCCTCCAACACCGAGCCCCTCCTGCGCCTGAACGTCGAGGCCCGTGACGAGGAGACCCTGTCCAAGATCCGCGACGAGGCCCTCACCCTCATCCGCGCCTGATCCACCGGACCGGGGCTGGGCCGCACGCCGCGCAACCCAGCCCCGCCGGCGTTTGAGGCGCGGGGTCCGGGGCGGAGCCCCGATTCTTGAGCCGCACCTGTGAACCAAGGGCAGATCCAGCCCCGCCGGCGTTTGAGGCGCGGGTCCGGGCGGAGCCCGGTGCCCGGCGGAGCCGGGTTTCCCTGGGGCGGAGCCCCGGACCGACCCCGCACCAAGACCCCGCAGGCCACACCGCAGGTGACTCGGCACCGAAGGTGACTCGGCGGTACGCTGACCACGCCCCACCCGCACCCCCGAAGGGAACCCGCCCCATGCCGCTCGAAGCCGGTCTGCTGGAGATCCTCGCCTGCCCCGCCTGCCACTCGCCCCTCGAGGACAAGTCGGCCGACGAGACGGCCCCCGAGCTGATCTGCACCGGCCAGGACTGTGGCCTCGCCTACCCCGTTCGTGACGGCATCCCGGTCCTCCTCGTGGACGAGGCCCGCCGCCCCGCCTGATCCGCGGCACAAGCAGCGCAGCGCAGCGCAGACGCAGACTGGTTCCGTCACACAACAGCCGGAGGCCGCCATGCTCGACGAGTCGCTCCTCGACGCACCGGACGATCTCGCCCGCGCCGACCGGCGGGGCCTTCTTCGAGGCGCCGCAGAGGCCGGCGCCAGAGTCCGCACCGCGGCCCGGCACGCGGCCGAAGCGGGCCTCGGCGACCTGCGCCCCGACGGCCGCCCCCGCGCCGTCCTGATCGCGGGCCCCGGCACCGCCGCCACCGGCGTCGCCGACCTGCTCGGCGCCCTCGCCGGAGCCTCCGCGCCCGTCACCCGCCTGCACCCCACCGGCGTCGCGCACGCCGCAGGCGCCCTGCGCTGGGCCCTGCCCGGCTGGGCCGGCCCCGTCGACCTGCTGCTCATCGCCACCACCGACGGCACCGAGCCCGGCCTCGGCGTCCTCGCCGAACAGGCCTACCGGCGCGGCTGCACCGTCGTCGCCGTCGCCCCCGAGCGCTCACCGCTGAGCGAGGCGGTGGACGGCGCGCACGGGCTCCTCGTACCGATGGCCAAGGCCCCCTACCAGGAGTACGACGAGTCCGCCGCGGCCGGACCGGGAGCCCTGTGGGCCCTGCTGACGCCCCTCCTCCTGCTCCTCGACAAGGTCGGCCTGATCACCGCCGCCCCCGACACCCTCCAGCTCGTCGCCGACCGGCTCGACCGCACCGCCGAGCGCTGCGGCCCCGCCATCGCCACCTACTCCAACCCGGCCAAGACGCTCGCGGCCGAGCTGGCCGACTCCCTCCCGCTCATCTGGAGCGAGGGCGAAGGCGCGGGCCCCGCGGGCCGCCGCTTCGCCGCCACCCTCGCCGAGCTCGCCGGCCGCCCCGCACTGGCCGCCGCGCTCCCCGAGGCGCTCCCCGCCCACGGAGTCCTGCTCTCCGGCTCGTTCGCCGCCGGTGCCGATCCCGAAGATTTCTTCCGTGACCGGGTCGAAGAGCCCCAGGCTCTGCGCGCCCGAGTCGTCCTGCTGCGTGACCGGCCGACGGGCGGCCTCACCGCCGCCCCCGCCGCACGTGAACTCGCCCTCAGCCACGACACGGCCATCAGCGAGCTCGAACCGGAGGAGGGCGTGGAGCTGGAACAGCTCGCCGAACTCCTCGCCGTCACGGATTTCGCCACCGCCTACCTGGCGTTGGCCTCCGGGGGACACAGCTGAGGTACACCCCCGTGCCCGGCGCTATCCAGGAAGACGACGATGGACCGCCTGACCAACACCATTCGCCCCTACGCCTGGGGATCGACCACCGCCATTCCGAAGCTGTTCGGCGTCGAACCCACCGGTGAACCCCAGGCCGAGATGTGGATGGGAGCCCACTCCGGCGCCCCCTCCCGCATCGACCGCGGCAACGGTGAGACGGCCCTCTCGGACGTCATCGCCGCCGACCCCGACGGCGAGTTGGGCGCGGCCACCGTCGCCAAGTTCGGCACGCGGCTGCCCTTCCTCTTCAAAGTGCTCGCGGCCGGCGCCCCCCTCTCCCTCCAGGTCCACCCCGACCGGGCCCAGGCCCGGGCGGGATTCGAGGACGAGGAGCGCCGCGGGGTCCCGATCGACGCGGCCCACCGCAACTACAAGGACCCCAACCACAAGCCCGAAATGCTGTGCGCGCTCACCCCGTTCGACGGACTGTGCGGCTTCCGCCCCCCGCAGCAGGCCGCCGATCTGATCGAGGGCCTGGGCGTCCGCTCGCTCAAGCCGTACGCAGACCTGCTGCGCGCCCACCCCGAGGACGCCGCGCTGCGCGAGGTGCTGACCGCCGTACTGACCGCGGACCGCGAGGAGATGGCCCACACCGTCACCGAAGCCGCGGCCGCCGCCGAACGCCTGGGCGGCGCGTACACCCCGTACGCCTCCCTGGTCCACGACTACCCGGGCGACCCGGGCGTCATCGCGGCCATGCTGCTCAACCCCTTCCGGCTCCAGCCCGGCGAGGCGGTGTTCCTCGGCGCGGGAGTCCCGCACGCCTACGTCCAGGGCCTCGGCGTCGAGCTGCTCGCCAACTCCGACAACGTGCTGCGCGCCGGGCTCACCCCCAAGCACGTGGACGTGCCCGAGCTGCTGAAGATCGTGAAGTTCGAGCCGGGGGACCCGCACGTCCTGCGCCCCGAGGGTGACGGCGAGGAGGTCTACGAGACCCCCATCGACGAATTCCGGCTCTCCCGCTTCGTCCTGCCTCCGGGCGCGGCCCCCCGGAGCCTCCCGGCGGACACCCCGCAGATCCTCCTCTGCACCTCGGGCTCCCCCAGGCTCGGCGAACTGACCCTGGCCCCCGGCGAGTCGGTCTGGGTCCGGGCAGGCGAAAAGTCCGAACTGTTCGGTACTGGCACTGTTTTCCGCGCCACCGTGGTGATCTGACGTAGCGTCCGCCGTGACGGCTGCAACAATGTGCGGCCGTAGTCAGTGGCTAGGAAGGACACCCTGCACCCATGAGCGCGTCGGGCGGTACCAAGGCGATCGTGGCGGCACTCGCCGCCAACCTCGCCATCGCTGTAGCCAAATTCGTGGCGTTCCTCTTCAGCGGCTCCTCGTCGATGCTCGCGGAAAGCGTCCACTCGGTGGCGGACTCCGGGAACCAGGGCCTGCTGCTCCTCGGCGGGAAGAAGGCCCAGCGCGAGGCCACCCCGCAACACCCCTTCGGGTACGGGCGCGAGCGCTACATCTACGCCTTCCTCGTCTCCATCGTGCTGTTCTCGGTCGGCGGCATGTTCGCGATCTACGAGGGCTACGAGAAGATCAAGCACCCGCACGAGATCGAGGCGTGGTACTGGCCGGTCGGCGTCCTCGTCTTCGCGATCATCGCCGAGTCCTTCTCCTTCCGTACGGCCATCAAGGAGTCGAACGAGACCCGCGGCTCGCTGTCGTGGGGCCAGTACATCAAGCGGGCCAAGGCCCCCGAGCTCCCGGTGGTCCTGCTGGAGGACCTCGGCGCGCTCGTCGGCCTGGTCCTGGCCCTCGGCGGCGTCGGCCTCGCCCTGCTGACCGGCAACGGAGTCTGGGACGGCATCGGCACCCTGTGCATCGGTGTGCTGCTGATCATCATCGCGGTCATCCTGGCCGCGGAGACCAAGTCCCTGCTGCTCGGCGAGGCCGCCGGCACCGAAGAGGTCGAGAAGATCAAGGCAGCCGTGGTCGACGGGGACACCGTCACCCGCGTGATCCACATGCGCACCCTGCACCTCGGCCCCGAGGAGCTCCTGGTCGCCGCCAAGATCGCCGTCCAGCACGACGACACCGCGGCGGAAGTGGCGAACGCGATCAACGCCGCCGAGGCCCGCATCCGCGAGGCCGTCCCGATCGCCCGCGTGATCTACCTGGAGCCGGACATCTACCGCCCGGACGCCGTCAAGTAGTCCACGGACGTACGAAGGCCCCCGCGGGCAGCGGCCCGCGGGGGCCTTCGTACGTCCTACGGCTGCTGCCCCGGCGGAGGCTCGACGCTCGTGGCCCCCCACACGGGCTGCGCGTACGCCACGGGCCTGCGCCGCCGCACCACCAGCGCGGCGATCCCCAGTCCGATGCCCACGAGGAGGACGGCCGTCCCGGCGGTCATGGCCAGACCGAGTCCCACCTGCACCGCGCCCTCCCGGTCCTCCTCGATCCCGGTCAGGGCCGACACCGGCAGCGTCCCCCCGTTGCTGTCCGGGTGGAAGCGGGAGTCCGCCGAGTTGCCGCGGTTGTCACCCAGGATGAAGACCCGGCCCTGCGGCACCGTGACGTCGAAGCGCATCCCGCCGGCCCCGGGGGCGCCGTTCAGCACGTAGGGCTCGTCGAGCGGCTGCCCGTTGAGGGACCCGGAGGGGGTGGTTCGGGGCCCGAGGGGAGGACGGGGGAGCTAGCTGATCTCGCGCAGCACGTCCAGGATCGCCGCCTCGTCCGCAGCCGACTGGAGCCGCTCCCGGAAGCCGGTGTCCATCAGCTTGCGGGACAGCAGCGCCAGGATCCGCAGGTGCTCGTCCCCGGCCGCGGCCTCCGGCACCGAGATCATGAAGACCAGCCGCGCCTTCGTCCCGTCCAGCGCACCCCACTCGATGCCCTCGTCCGACCGGGCGAAGCCCACCGTGGGCCGGCTGACCGCGTCCGTCTTGGCGTGCGGGATCGCGATCGACTCGCCGAGGCCCGTCGTGCCCTGCGCCTCCCGCGCGAGGGCGACCCGTACGAGCTCGTCCACGTCCCGGACGTTGCCGGTGGTGGCCAGCATCTCCGCCATCTCGCGGATCGCGGCCTCCTTGGAGTCCGAGACCAGCTCCGTCTTGACGGTCTGCTCGGTCAGGTACCCGGAGAGCACCTCCTCCGGCTGCGCGGCCGGAGCGGCGGCCGCCGCTCCGGGCGCGGCCTGCGCCCGTACGGCCGTGCCGACGGAACCGGAACCCGCTCCGGCGCCGACACCCGCGCCCACACCGGCCAGTACCGGCTCGGGCGACACGGGCACCTGCGGGGCAGCCCCGCGGTTCTTGCGCTCCTTGATGTCGATCAGTGCGTTCGTCGTCAGCGCGGTCACCACCGTGCCCACCGCGATCGCGATCAGGAACCAGGCCCAGCCGCTGATCGCGCCCAGCGCGGCCACGATCGGACCGCCGTGCGGCACGTGGTCCCCCACGCCCGCCACACCGGCGATCGCACCGGCCACCGCGCCGCCCAGCATGTTCGCCGGGATCACGATCGCCGGCCGCGCCGCGGCGAACGGGATGGCGCCCTCGGAGATGCCGAACATGCCCATGAACAGCGCGGCCATGCCCGTGTCACGCTCCTGCTCGGAGTACAGCTGGCGCCGCAGCACCGTCGCCAGACCCTGGCCGAGCGGCATCACCGGGATGGCAGCCGCGCACATGCCCATGACGGCGTAGTTGCCGGAGGCGATGAGGCCCGTACCGAAGAGGAAGGCGGTCTTGTTGACCGGCCCGCCCATGTCGAAGGCGATCATCAGGCCGAGGAGGGCGCCGAGCAGGATCGCACTGGTGCCGGTCATGCCGGACAGCCAGCTGGTGAGGCTCTCGAAGACCCAGGAGATCGGCCTGCCGATGACGTAGATGAAGAACAGGCCGAGCGCCGTCGTCGCCACGATCGGGATCACGATGATCGGCATGATCGGCTGGACGACCTTGGGGACGTTGACCTTCTTGATCCACAGGACCAGATAACCCGCCAGGAAACCCGTCACGATCGCGCCGATGAACCCGGCACCCGACTTGGAGTCGTAGAGCGCGCCGGTGTTGGCGATGAAGCCGCCGATCATGCCGGGCACGAGCGCGGGCCGGTCGCCGATGGCGTACGCGATGTAGCCGGACAGGATCGGGATCATCAGGGTGAAGCCCAGCACGCCGATCTGGAAGACGTGGTCCCAGAAGGTGCCCGGGGTGACCGCGTACCCCTCGGCCGTGGCGTGACCGCCCAGCGCCAGCGAGATCGCGATCAGCAGACCGCCGACCACCACGAAGGGGATCATGTACGAGACGCCGTTCATCAGCGCCTTGTACGCGAGGCTGCGCTCCTTGCCGCCGCCCCCGGAACCGG
The DNA here is from genome assembly GCF_043201175.1 of Streptomyces sp. NPDC048337. Taxonomy (NCBI): domain Bacteria; kingdom Bacillati; phylum Actinomycetota; class Actinomycetes; order Kitasatosporales; family Streptomycetaceae; genus Streptomyces; species Streptomyces sp. NPDC048337. The sequence continues at coordinate 5,332 of NZ_JBICYR010000033.1, read as the reverse complement.
CCGCCGCGGCCGTCCCACTCTGCACGGGCGCGCTCTGCACGCGCTCGATCAGCTCCTCCGGCTTGTGGATGCCGTCGGCGACACCGGTGGACAGGACCCGCTTGCCCGCGAAGCGCGCGCGGTCGACCTCCTTGTCCGCGGCGATGATGATGCCGTCCGCCTCTCTGACATCGTTGTCAGAGAGCACGTTCTCGGCGCCGATGGATCCCTGCGTCTCCACCTTCATGTCGACACCGAGGCGCTCGGCGGCCTGCTGGAGCTTCTCCGCGGCCATGTAGGTGTGCGCGATCCCCGTGGGGCACGCGGTCACGGCGAGCAGCTTCAGGCGCTTCTGCCCTCCCCCAGACTCCGTCTGGGAGGTGCCCCCAACGCCCCCGCCTACGGGAGGGCCTGCCGGACTGGTCACGGAAATCTCCTTCACGCCAATGGGCCTGCGGGATCGCGCAAGTGTTCCGATCCACCGGCATCCTTCCCCAGGTAAGGGCTGGATCAAAAGTCCGAAAGGCCCTAAACCTGCCCGCCGGAGGACCTGAAACCGCTCCGCGACTTGGTCTCCGATCAACTGGGGCAGGCTCCGCCGATCGGTGTAGATTCGTCATCAGTGTCAGACGTCGCTGCTGATGGCAGTTGGGCGGTCTTCGCGACCGGCCGAGGGGAGAGAGGGCCTCCGACGGACTGTGCTCGGTGCTCCGTCCCCAGGACGGCGCACGGCTCAGCCGTACCCACCCCTCTCGAACCACGAGGAGCAGCACGCATGGACTTCAAGGTCGCAGACCTTTCCCTTGCCGCTTTCGGCCGCAAGGAGATCACGCTGGCCGAGCACGAGATGCCGGGCCTGATGTCGATCCGCGCCGAGTACGCGGAGGCCCAGCCCCTGGCCGGCGCCCGTATCACCGGCTCCCTGCACATGACCGTGCAGACCGCCGTGCTCATCGAGACCCTCGTCGCGCTCGGCGCCGACGTCCGCTGGGCCTCCTGCAACATCTTCTCCACCCAGGACCACGCGGCCGCCGCCATCGCGGTCGGCCCGAACGGCACCCCGGAGAACCCGCAGGGCGTCCCCGTCTTCGCCTGGAAGGGCGAGACGCTGGAGGAGTACTGGTGGTGCACGGAGCAGGCGCTGACCTGGCCGAACACCCCCACCGGCGGCCCGAACATGATCCTCGACGACGGTGGTGACGCCACCCTCCTCGTCCACAAGGGCGTCGAGTTCGAGAAGGCCGGCGCGGCCCCGGACCCGTCCACGGCGGACTCCGAGGAGTACGGCCACATCCTCACCCTGCTGGGCCGCACCCTCGGCGAGACCCCGCAGAAGTGGACGCAGCTCGCGTCCGAGATCCGCGGCGTGACCGAGGAGACCACCACCGGTGTCCACCGCCTCTACGAGATGATGGCCGAGGGCACCCTGCTCTTCCCGGCGATCAACGTGAACGACGCCGTCACCAAGTCGAAGTTCGACAACAAGTACGGCTGCCGCCACTCCCTGATCGACGGCATCAACCGCGCCACCGACGTCCTCATCGGCGGCAAGGTCGCGGTCGTCTGCGGCTACGGCGACGTCGGCAAGGGCTGCGCCGAGTCCCTGCGCGGCCAGGGCGCCCGCGTCATCGTCACCGAGATCGACCCGATCTGCGCCCTGCAGGCCGCCATGGACGGCTACCAGGTCGCCACGCTGGACGACGTCGTCGAGATCGCCGACATCTTCATCACCACGACCGGCAACAAGGACATCATCATGGCCTCGGACATGGCCAAGATGAAGCACCAGGCGATCGTGGGCAACATCGGCCACTTCGACAACGAGATCGACATGGCCGGTCTCGCGAAGATCGAGGGCATCGTCAAGGACGAGGTCAAGCCGCAGGTCCACACCTGGAAGTTCCCCGACGGCAAGGTCCTGATCGTCCTCTCCGAGGGCCGTCTGCTGAACCTGGGCAACGCGACCGGCCACCCGTCCTTCGTCATGTCGAACTCCTTCGCGGACCAGACCCTGGCCCAGATCGAGCTCTTCACGAAGCCGCAGGAGTACCCGACCGACGTCTACGTGCTGCCCAAGCACCTCGACGAGAAGGTCGCCCGCCTCCACCTCGACGCCCTCGGCGTCAAGCTCACCACCCTGCGCCCCGAGCAGGCCGACTACATCGGCGTGGACGTCGAGGGCCCGTACAAGCCGGACCACTACCGCTACTGATCTCCCCGCAGATCCGCAGCACCTCAGTCAGGCCCCCGGCACCCGTGCCGGGGGCCTGCCCCATACGTACGCACGCAAGGACCCAGCCCATGCCCCGCGGCCGCTACTCCCTCCACGATCCGCACGACCACACCCCGCTCGGCGAGGAGCACTTCCACTGCGCCCCCGGCCCTTCCGGCTGGCGCTACGTCTCCCAGCTCACGGCCCCGAACGGCGACCACCGCGGCTCGGTCGACCTGGCCATCGACGAACTCGGCCGCCCCATCCGCCTCGAAGTGAACGCATCGAGCTGGCAGGTCCGCGGGGCCGCCATCGACGGCGTCACCTGGGTCCGCACCGACCCCACGGGCGCCGAGGCCACCGAAGGCAACGTCCGCGCGCCCGGCTTCACCGGCACCTCCCCGGCCTTCCTCATCGCCACGGCCCGCCTGCTCCGCCTGACCCCCGGAGCCCCCGCAACCCGCGTCCGGCTCGTCGCCCTCACCGACCCCGTCCTGGCCCCCCGTACGGTCGACCAGGCGTGGGCCCTGCTGCGACGCGAGGAGCACCCCACCGACAGCGGCCCGCTCCTGGTGGACGAGTACCAGGTCAGCGCCCTGGACACCGGCGAGGTCCACACGATCCACATCGCCGGCGACGTGGTCCTCTCGGCCCCCGGCATCGAGCTCGAACACCTGGAGACCCCGCCCTCGACCTTCGAGGAGTAGCCGCTCAGGCCGGCGGCGCGAACCCGCCGGCGCGCGGAGCCGCCGCGGGAGCCTGCGGCTGTACGGGCGCCACGGGCGCGGCATCCGGCGCCGATGCCCCGACCGGACCCTGGACGTACGGCGCCGCGGCCGGCCCGGGACCGGCGGGCATCGCAGGCATCGCAGGCATGCCGGGAGCCACGGGAGCCACGGGCGCCGCCGGATGCACCGGCCCCATCGCCCCCATCGCCCCCTGGGCGCCCGCGAAGGCCCGGGCCGCGTCCCGCGACTGCCGCTCGTGCACCACGGCCATCAGGAACGCCGCCGCAGGCACCCCCACCGGCGGCAGGGCCCCCGTCCGCGCCACCAGATCGTCCGCGAGCCGCGCCGCCATCGCCGCACCCACCTGCGGATCCAGCTGGTTCATCCGCGTCAGGTACTGCCGTATCGCCAGCCACAGCCCGTCCGGCACCGCCGACAGGTCCAGCCCGCTGAAACGCCCGGCCAGCCACGGCGGCGGCGGAGGCACCGGCATCACCCGCGCCCCCGGCACCCGCTCCCGGATCACGAGCGTCCCCGCGAACACGTCCCCGAGCCGCCGCCCGCGCGCCGACACCAACGAGGCGATGCACGCCACGGACCCGAAGGTCATCAGCAGCTCCACGACCCCCATGGCCCCGCGCACCAGCGCGTGCCGGAACCGGATCGGCCCGCCGTCGTCCCGCACCACCCGCAGCCCGCAGGCGAGCTTGCCCAGCGACCGCCCGTGCGTCAGCGTCTCCACCGCGATCGGCACACCGACCAGCAGCAGGAGGAAGCTCGCCACCGACACCGCCGCCAGGGCGGCCTCGTCCAGCGAGGCCGTCGCGAGCGCCAGCCCGACCGAGAGGAGCAGATACCCGGCGACGTACACGGCCAGGTCGAGGACGATCGCCAGCGCCCGGCTCGGCAGCCTCGCCGGCCTCAACCCCAGGACGACCGCGTCCCCCGTCACCAGATCGCTCACCGCATCACCTTTCACGTGACCTGCCCCGCCCCTTCGGCATCCAGTCTGCCAAGCTGACCACACGTGCAAGAGAGCACTGGCAGGGGACCTGGGGCAGGGGAGCGGCAACCGGATGGATCTCGACGTCTTCGTGGCGGCACACCGCGCGGAATGGGCCCGCCTGGAGCAGCTCCTGGGCCGCGGCCGCAGGCTCACCGGGGCCGAGGCGGACGAGCTCGTCGCCCTCTACCAGCGCACCTCCACCCATCTCTCGCTGATCCAGTCCAGCGCCCCCGACCCCATGCTCACGGGTCGGCTGACCCAGCTGGTCGCCCGCGCCCGCGCCACGGTGACGGGCACCCGCCGCGCCGGCTGGCGCGACGCGGCCCTCTTCTTCACCGTCGGCTTCCCGGCCGCGGTGTACCGCAGCCGCCGCTGGTGGATACCGACCGCCCTGCTCTCGACGGCCCTCGGCGTGCTCATCGGCTGGTGGATAGCCACCCACCCCGAGGTCCAGGGCGCCATCGGGGCCCCGGAGGACCTGAAGGCCCTCACGCGGCCGGGCGGGGAGTACGAGACGTACTACTCCAGCCACCCCGCCGGCTCCTTCGCGGCCCAGGTCTGGACGAACAACGCCCAGGCGGCCGCGATCTGCCTCGTCCTGGGAGCCTTCCTGGGCATCCCCGTCCTCTGGATCCTCTTCCTGAACATGGCCAACCTCGGCGTCGGGCTCGGCCTGATGGCCGCCGCCGGCCGCCTCGACGTCTTCCTCGGCCTGATCCTCCCGCACGGCCTCCTCGAACTGACGGCGGTCTTCGTCGCCGCCGGCACCGGCCTGCGCCTGGGCTGGACGGTCATCGACCCGGGCCCCCGCACCCGCCGCACCGCCCTCGCCGAACAGGGCCGCGCCGCTCTGGGCATGGCCATCGGCCTGGCGGTGGTCCTGTTCGTCTCGGGCCTGATCGAAGGCTTCGTCACCCCCTCCGGCCTGCCCACCTGGGCCCGCATCGCCATCGGCGTCGCCGCGGAAACGGCCTTCCTCCTGTACGTCTACATCCTGGGCGGCCGCGCCTCCCGCACCGGCGAGGCGGGCGACGTGGAGGCCGCGGACCGCACGGCCACGCAGCCCACCGCGGCCTGATGTGCGTACAAGCCTGCTGAGCTGCTAGTCTCCTCGTCGTCCCGCGAAGGCCGTTGACACGGAGCGAGCGGGGAGGTAGATTCGAACGGTTGCCTGGACTGGACAAGCCCAGCAGCGACGGTTTATAATCTTGTCTCGCCCTTGAGATGGAATTGAATTCCACCGGGGCACAATCGACTCTTCATTGAGGATCCGAAGCCGGGGAAATCCGGTGGAGAACTTCTGATAGAGTCTGAATCGCCGGAAAGGGAAAACGCGAAAGCGTAGAACCTGGAAAGCGCCGAGGAAATCGGGCCCGAAAGAGTCTGATAGAGTCGGAAACGCAAGAA
>NZ_JBICYR010000032.1:0-73470 GCF_043201175.1 Streptomyces sp. NPDC048337 | reverse complement strand
GCCCGGTTACATTCCGAACCCGGAAGCTAAGCCTTTCAGCGCCGATGGTACTGCAGGGGGGACCCTGTGGGAGAGTAGGACGCCGCCGAACAATCTTTCAAAGGACCCTTGGTCCAGCGTTCAACGCTGGACCAAGGGTCCTTTTTGTTTTGCCTTGTATTACGCCGAAGCGCGGCCATGGGTTGGTTGCGCGAGAATGACTAGCGGTACCCCGAAGACAGGAGTCACACCCATGTCCAACTCTCCCGACGATCGTCCGGAGCGCGAGCCTCGGCGCAACGACGGCGGTGACAGGGGCGGCTACCGCGGGGGCCGTGACGACCGGGGTGGGGACCGTCCCTCGTTCCGTCGTGACGACCGCGGTGGTCGACCGGCCGGCAGTGGCGGCGGTTTCCGTCGCGATGACCGCGGCGGGCGTCCCGCCGGCGGAGGTGGCGGTGGCTACCGAGGCCGCGACGACCGTGGTGGCGACCGTCCGAGCTACCCGCGCCGCGACGATGACCGCGGTGGCTACCGCGGCGGTCGTGACGACCGCGGTGGGGACCGTCCGTCCTTCCGTCGTGACGACCGGGGTGACCGGCCGTCGTACCCGCGTCGGGACGACGAGCGCGGTGGTTTCCGTCGTGACGACCGTGGCGACCGGGGTGAGCGCCCCAGCTACCCGCGTCGTGACGACCGTGGTGGCGACCGCCCGTCCTTCCGTCGCGATGACCGGGGTGAGCGTCCGAGCTACCCGCGTCGTGATGACCGTGGTGGGGACCGTCCGTCGTTCCGTCGTGACGACCGGGGTGACCGGCCGTCGTACCCGCGTCGCGATGACGAGCGCGGTGGTTTCCGTCGTGATGACCGTGGCGACCGGGGTGAGCGTCCGAGCTACCCGCGTCGTGATGACCGTGGTGGAGACCGTCCGTCGTTCCGTCGTGACGACCGGGGTGACCGGCCGTCGTACCCGCGTCGCGATGACGACCGCGGTGGGCGTCCCTCGTACCCGCGTCGGGACGACGACCGCGGTGGGCGTCCCTCGTACCCGCGTCGGGACGACGACCGCGGTGGCTTCCGTCGTGACGACCGTGGCGGCCGTGATGACCGCGGTGGTTTCCGTCGTGACGACCGCGGTGATCGCGGCGACCGGCCGTCCTACCCGCGTCGTGACGACCGGGGTGGCGACCGCGGCGGGTACCGGGGTCGTGACGACCGTGGTGGCTACCGTGGCGGCCGTGATGACCGTGGTGGCGACCGCGACTACCGTGCGGACCGCGACCGGGACCCGGTCAAGCGGCTTCCGATCGACGAGGACGTCACCGGTCTCGAGATCGACGCCGATGTGCGTCAGGAGCTGCTGAGCCTGCCCAAGGGGCTGGCCGAGGAGGTCTCCAAGAACCTGGTCATGGTCGCGCGCCTGATCGACGAGGACCCCGAGCAGGCGTACGCGTACTCGCGCATCGCCCTGCGGCTGGCCTCCCGTGTCGCCGCCGTCCGCGAGGCCGCCGGCTTCGCCGCGTACGCCACGCAGAAGTACAGCGAGGCGCTCGCGGAGTTCCGTGCCGCCAAGCGCATGACCGGCTCGGTCGAGCTGTGGCCCGTCATGGCCGACTGCGAGCGCGGCCTCGGCCGTCCGGAGCGGGCGCTGGCCATGGCCGGCGAGCCCGAGGTGCAGAAGCTGGACAAGGCCGGCCAGGTCGAGATGCGGCTGGTCGCTGCCGGTGCCCGGCGGGACCAGGGGCAGCTCGAGGCCGCCATCGTGACCCTGCAGAGCCCGGAGCTGGCCTCCAGCTCCGTCCAGCCCTGGACCGCGCGCCTGCGGTACGCCTACGCCGACGCCCTGCTGGCGGCCGGTCGTGAGGACGAGGCGCGCGAGTGGTTCGGCAAGACCCTCGAAGCGGACAAGGACGGGGCCACGGACGCCTCCGACCGCCTCGCCGAGCTCGACGGGGTCGAGTTCCTCGACGCCGCGGTCGACATCGCCGACGAGGACGAGGACGAGGACGACGGCCAGGACCCGGCCGAGGTCGCCGCGGCCGAGCGTGCCTCCGACGTCGCCGAGTACTACGACGAGGACGACGAGGAGTACGAGCCGCTGGAGCAGCCCGAGGCCGACTTCGACGTGACGGACGAGGTCGTCGTCGAGGACGAGGGCAAGGACAAGGCGTGACGTTGAAGCGCCGATGACATGAGGAAGGGCGGTACCCCACGGGGGGTACCGCCCTTCCTCATGTCCGGGGCGTGCTCAGGACAGGCCGCGCAGGACCAGGCCGGTGGCCGGTTTCGGGCCGAAGGAGGTGGACTTGCGGGGCATGGTGACGCCCTGGCGGGCCAGGTCCCGTACGACTTCCTCCCGGACGGGGTGCAGCAGGACCGCGGTGCCCCCGTGGCGTTCGGCCATGGCCACGGTGGCGGCGGCGTCGTGGATGTAGGTGATCTGGTCCGGGGTGTCGGGGACGTGCCACACAGCGTCGAGCAGGGTGGCGTGCAGGACGGTGGCGTCCAGCCGGCGCCAGGCCTCGGGGCGGTCGTGCCGGACCGTGCGGTCGAGGAGATCCAGGTCGGGGTCGGTGACCAGGTGGAAGGTGCCGTCGCCGGTGAGGAGGAAGGCGTTGCCCCGCTCCGCGGCGTCTTCGAGGGCCTCCAGGGCGAGGGAGAGCGGCCCGTCGACCCGGTGGACCCGGAAGGAGCCGGCTACCGCGGCCAGGGCGTCCGCGAGCGGGAGGCGGCGCAGCATGCGGTGGATGGCGCGGACCTGGAGCGGGTAGCGGGCGGTGTCCACGAGGAGGACCAGGCCGAAGTCCCAGGCGGTGGGGGAGCCGTGCTCCTCCTGGAGGCGCAGGTAGGTCGCCCAGCGGTGGTGGCCGTCGGCGATGAGGGCCTGGCGGTGGCTGAGATCGGCCGTGACGATGGCGAGCTCCGCCGGGTCCGTGATGGCCCAGAGGCGGTGCTGGAAACCGTCCTCGGTGGTCGTGGAGAGGAGGGGGGCGCGCCGGGCGGTGTTCTCCACGACCGCGGCCGCGCCCGCCGCGGGGTCGTCGCCGCGGTAGGTGAGGAGGAGGGGTTCGAGATTGGCCGAGGTGGCCCGCATCAGGCCGGCCCGGTCGGTGACCACGTCGGGCATGACGTCCTCGTGGGGCAGGACGATGCCGGCGTCGGCGGCGGACAGGGCGAGGGCGCCGATGACGCCGCGCTGGAGCAGGCCGGGCCTGCTCTGCTCGTACACGTAGAGCGCGGGCTCGGGGTCGGCGCTGAGGATGCCCTCGGCCAGCCAGTCGTGGAGGGTGCGCGCGGCCTGTTCGTTGCGGGCGGCGGGGGTGCCGGCCTGCGGGAGGATCAGGCGGACGATGTTGTGGGGGTCGGCGGATTCGAGGTGGTCGACTCCGTCGGGGCGTACGACCACGTCGTACGGCGGCGAGGTGACGGCGGCCAGGCTGCCGACACGCTCCGGGACATAGCGCAGGCCGTGGAAGGGGATCAGGCGCAGGCCGTGGTCCGCGGTGCCAGATGTGGTCATTGGTGCATGGTAAGACGCGTCTCGCGATGCGGGATGATCGGGGGAGTACGGAATCGGACAAGACGGATCTCCCCCAGCTACCGCTGGGAGGGGCCCCCAGAGGAGCGGACAGAATGACCCGGCAGAGCAGGACCAGTCCCGCGGCGAGTGAGCGGAGTCTCCACCAGGCGTACGACACGGCCCTGCTGGACCTCGACGGTGTGGTGTACGCGGGCGGTGAGGCCATCGCCCACGCCGTGGAGTCCCTCGCCGTGGCCCGGGCGGAGGGGATGCACCTCGCGTACGTCACGAACAACGCGCTGCGTACGCCGGACGCGGTCGCCGAGCACCTCGGCGAGCTGGGCATCCCGACGGAGGCGGGCGAGGTGATCACCTCGGCGCAGGCGGTGGCCCGGCTGATCGCGGAGCAGGTGGAGCCGGGGTCGAAGGTGCTGGTGATCGGAGGGGAGGGGCTGCGGGTCGCGCTGCGCGAGCGCGGGCTGGTGCCGGTCGAGTCTGCCGACGAGGCGGGTCTGGCGGCGGTCGTCCAGGGGTACGGCGGCCCGGACCTCTCCTGGGGGCGGTTCGCGGAGGCCTCGTACGCGATCAACCGGGGCGTGCCGTGGTTCGCGTCCAACACCGATCTGACGATTCCGGGGGCGCGGGGGATCGCGCCGGGCAACGGGGCGGCGGTGGAGGTCGTACGGATCGCCACGGGCGCGGAGCCGCAGGTGGCGGGCAAGCCGCTGCCCCCGATGCACCGGGAGACGGTGCTGCGGACCGGGGCGGAGCGGCCGCTGGTGGTCGGGGACCGGCTGGACACGGACATCGAGGGGGCGTTCAACGGCGAGGTGGACTCGCTGCTGGTGCTGACCGGGGTGACGGACGCGGCGCAGCTGGTGCGGGCCGAGCCCCGGCACCGGCCGACGTACGTGGACCGGGATCTGCGGGGGCTGCTGACCGGCCAGCCGGAGGTCGAGCCGGTCGAGGAGGGCTTCCGCTGCGGCGCTTGGACCGCGGTCGCGCTGGACGGCGTACTGGAGCTGCGCGGCGAGGACGGGGATCCGATCGACGGGCTGCGGGCGCTGTGCGCGGCGGCCTGGACGGAGGCCGGGGACGGGGTCTGCACGCTCGACGCGGCGAAGGCGCTGGCCAGGCTGGGGCTTTAGGGGTTCGAGGGGGACCCGATGGAGGCGGAGGGTAGGCTAACCTAACCTCCGTGTTGGTCGAGAGTCCCCCTGAACCCGAACCGAGCACGGTGCCCGCGCAGGCCGCCGTCGCCCGCCCGCGCCATGCCGCGCGAGCCGCCGGTCTGCTCGGCGCCCTCGCGGTGCTCGCGCTGATCGCGGTCGTGAGCATCGCCGTGGGCGCCAAGCAGATGCCCCTCGACGAGGTCTGGCACGGCCTGTTCGCCTACGCGGGGACCCCCTCCGACGTGGTGGTGCGGGACCTGCGGGTGCCGCGCACCCTCCTCGGGCTGATGGTCGGGCTCGGACTCGGCCTGTCCGGGGCGGTCATGCAGGCGCTGACCCGCAACCCGCTGGCCGAGCCGGGCATCCTCGGCGTCAACGCCGGGGCCGCGGCCGCCGTGGTCTCCGCCATCAGCTTCTTCGGCGCGAGTTCGCTGAGCGAGTTCGTGTGGTGGGCGTTCCTCGGTGCGGCGGTCGTCTCCGTCGTCGTCTACGTGCTCGGCGGCAGCCGCAGCGCGACGCCGGTACGCCTGGCCCTCGCCGGTACGGCCGCCAGCGCGGCCCTCGTCGGCTACATCAACGCCGTGCAGCTGATGGACAGCAAGGCGCTGGACAAGCTGCGCTTCTGGACGGTCGGTTCGCTGGCCTCGGCCAACATGGACACCGTCCGGCAGGTCGCGCCCTTCCTCCTGGTCGGCGCGGTGCTCGCGCTGTCGCTGGGCCGGCCGCTCAACGCGATGGCCATGGGCGACGACACCGCGCGGGCGCTCGGCGCCCACCTGACGCGGACCCGGATCGGCGCGATGCTCGCCATCACCCTGCTGTGCGGTGCGGCGACCGCCGCCTGCGGGCCCATCGTCTTCATCGGGCTGATGATCCCGCACCTCGTCCGGGCGTTCACCGGTCCCGACATGCGCTGGGTGCTCGCGTACTCGGCCGTCCTGTCACCCGTCCTGCTGCTCGGCGCCGACGTCATCGGACGGGTCGTCACCCGGCCCGCCGAGCTGCAGGTCGGCGTCGTGACCGCGCTCATCGGCGGGCCCGTCTTCATCTACCTGGTTCGGCGCAAGAGGATGGCCCAGCTGTGACCGTGACCGCCAAAGCCCGTCCGCTGCGCCTGCCCGGCGGGATCTCGCTGCGGGTCGAGCGGCGTGCCCTGGCCGTGGGGGTGCTCCTCGCCGTCGCCGCGTTCGCGCTGGCCGTGCTGCTCATCGGCACCGGGGACTTCGACATCGCGCCGTGGGACGTCGTACAGGCCCTGAGGGGCAACGGCACTCCCGCCAACGACTTCATCGTCAACGACCTGCGGCTGCCGCGGGTCTTGGTCGCCCTGCTCGTCGGCGCCGCCCTCGGGATGGCCGGAGCCGTCTTCCAGTCCGTCTCCCGCAACCCGCTCGGCTCCCCGGACCTGCTCGGCTTCGGGTACGGCTCGGTGGTCGGCGCGCTCGTCGTCATCATCCTGTTCAAGGGAGGCGCCACCGAGGTGGCCGTCGGCGCGCTGGTGGGCGGCCTGCTCGCCGGAGCCGCCGTCTACCTGCTGGCGTACAAGAAGGGCATCCAGGGCTACCGGCTGGTGCTCGTCGGCATCGGCGCCTCCGCGATGCTCCTCGCCGTGATCCAGTACCTGATCACCAAGGCCCAGATGATCGAGGCCACCCGCGCCATGGTCTGGCTGACCGGCTCGCTGGCCGGGCGGGACTGGGCGCAGGTGTGGCCGCTGCTCGCGGTCTGCGCGGTGCTCTTCCCTCTGGTCCTCGGGCAGGGCCGGGCCCTGCGGATGATGGAGATGGGCGACGACGCCGCGTACGCCCTGGGGGTGCGGGTGGAGCGCACGCGGCTGCTGCTGATGCTCGCGGCGATCCTGCTGACCACCGCGGCGAGCGCCGCGGCCGGGCCCATCAGCTTCGTCGCGCTGGCCGCGCCGCAGCTGGCCCGGCGGCTGACCCGGTCGCCCGGCGGGAACCTGGCGACCGCCGCGCTGATGGGGTCGGTGCTGCTGCTGGTGTCCGACTGGGCCTCCCAGCGGGCCTTCGGCGCCGACCAGTTGCCGGTGGGTGTGGTGACCGGGCTCGTCGGTGGTGTCTATCTGCTCTGGCTGCTCGTCACCGAGCGCAAGGCGGGACGTATATGAACTCTAGGAGTGGGCAAGTGCAGCGGCTGACCGCGGAGAACGTGACCCTCGGCTACGACCGGCGGGTCATCGCCGAGAACCTGTCGGTGGAGATCCCCGACCACTCCTTCACGGTGATCGTCGGCCCCAACGCGTGCGGCAAGTCCACGCTGCTGCGGGCGCTGTCGCGGATGCTGAAGCCGTCGGAGGGGCGGGTGCTGCTCGACGGGCAGGCCATCGGGTCGATGCCGGCGAAGAAGGTCGCCAAGACCCTGGGGCTGCTCCCGCAGTCCTCGATCGCGCCGGACGGCATCACGGTGGCCGACCTGGTCTCGCGGGGGCGCTACCCGCACCAGGGGCTGCTGCGGCAGTGGTCGGCGGAGGACGAGCGGATCGTGGCGGAGTCGATGGCCTCGACCGGGGTCGCCGAACTGGCCGACCGGGCCGTGGACGAGCTGTCGGGCGGGCAGCGGCAGCGGGTGTGGATCGCGATGGCGCTGGCGCAGCAGACGCCTCTGCTGCTGCTGGACGAGCCGACGACGTACCTGGACATCCAGCACCAGATCGACGTGCTGGACCTGTGCGCGGAGCTGCACGAGACGCGGGGGCGGACGCTGGTGGCGGTGCTGCACGATCTCAACCACGCGGCTCGGTACGCGACGCATCTGATCGCGATGCGGGGCGGGGAGGTCGTGGCCGAGGGGGCGCCGGGGGAGGTCGTCACAGCGGAGCTGGTGGAGAAGGTCTTCGGCCTGAAGTGTCAGGTCATCCCCGACCCGGAGACGGGGACGCCGCTGGTGATCCCGGCGGCGCGGCGGTCCCGTGCGGGGGCTCGCGCCGCCGTCTAGCGGGCCGGGGCCCGGCTCCCCGGGGCTCCGCCCCGGACCCCGCGCCTCAAACGCCGGCAGGGCTGGATCTGGCTAGAGGAGGCTCTTCAGGCGAAGGAGGTCGCGGAAGCCGGCTTCCAGTTTCACTCTGCCCGAGGTCCAGGCCTTGGCGAATTTGAGGTCGCCCGCGACCAGGGCGACCAGGTCGTCGCCGGTCATGGCCAGGCGGATCTCGGCCTTCGTGGCGGGCGGGCCGGGGGCGACCGCCTCCACCCGGATCCGGCCGTCGTCGAGGCGGCCCGTGAAGGTCTGGTCGAGGTCCGTGATGTGGCAGCTCAGGGAGCGGTCGAGCGCGGCCGCGCCGCGGACGCCGCCGTCCGCGCCGGCGAGGTTGTCGGAGAGTTGGTCGAGTGCGGCTCGGCACTGATCGATCGTAGCCATCGTGATCACGACCGTACCGCAGAGCCGTGCGTGGTCGCGGGGCGCTTCGGGGTAGCGTCGGGGCATGACCGACGGCATGACCGAGGAAGACGCCGCCGAGCCCGCCGCGCTGGGCGTCGTACGCACGCCCACCGGGCACGACGCAGTCGACGCGCACCTGGCCCGGCTGGCCGACGCCGACCACCTCCCTGCGGACGGACACCTCGCCGTGTACGAGGATGTCCACAGGGGGCTGCGCGAGGCGCTGAGCGCGCTGGACGCACCGCCCGTCCCCGGTCCGTACGAAAACAGGAGCTGAACCGAACGTGGCAGGAGTGGCACGCCGCCGCCTGGACGCCGAACTGGTACGCCGCAGCATGGCCCGCTCGCGCGAGCACGCCGCGCAGCTGATCGCCGCGGGCCGGGTGACCGTGGGCGGCACCACCGCGACCAAGGCCGCCACCCAGGTCGAGACCAGTGCGGCCCTCGTGGTCCTCAAGGACGACAGCGATCCCGACTACGTCTCGCGGGGCGGCCACAAGCTGGCCGGCGCGCTCGCCGCGTTCGTGCCGCGGGGGCTGGTCGTCGAGGGCCGTCGGGCGCTGGACGCGGGTGCCTCCACGGGCGGGTTCACCGATGTGCTGCTGCGCGCCGGTGTCGCGCACGTGGTGGCCGTGGACGTCGGCTACGGGCAGCTGGCCTGGTCGCTGCAGAGCGACGACCGGGTCACCGTCAAGGACCGGACGAACGTGCGCGAGCTGACGCTCGAGCAGATCGACGGGACGCCGGTGGATCTCGTCGTCGGCGACCTGTCCTTCATCTCCATCGGCCTGGTGCTGCCCGCGCTCGTCGGGTGCTGCGCGCCCGACGCCGATCTTGTGCTGATGGTGAAGCCGCAGTTCGAGGTCGGCAAGGAGCGGCTCGGCAGCGGTGGCGTGGTGCGCAGCGCGGAGCTGCGGGCCGAGGCCGTACGGGACGTGGCGGCGCAGGCGTGGAAGCTGGGGCTGGGGGTGCTCGGGGTGACGGCGAGTCCGCTCCCGGGGCCGTCGGGGAACGTCGAGTACTTTCTGTGGCTGCGGGCGGGGGCACCGGCACTCGACGCGGCGGATGTTGACCGTGCAGTGGCGGAGGGGCCGCAGTGACAGATTCATCGGGTTCGGGGGGTTCAGTGGATTCGGTCGGTTCGGCAGGGGGGCGGACCGTGTTCCTGCTCGCGCACACCGGGCGGCCGGCGGCCATCCGCAGTGCGGAGCTGGTCGTCAAGGGCCTGCTGCGGTGCGGGCTGGGCGTACGGGTCTTCGCACACGAGGCGGCGGACCTGCCGCTGCCGCGCGAGGTCGAGCTGGTCACCGAGTCCACCCCGGGGGTGCTGGACGGCTGTGAGCTGCTGATCGTGCTGGGCGGGGACGGGACCCTGCTGCGGGGCGCCGAGTTCGCGCGCGCCTCGGGGGTGCCGATGCTGGGCGTCAACCTGGGGCGGGTGGGCTTCCTCGCGGAGGCCGAGCGCGACGACCTGGACAAGGTCGTGGACCGGGTGGTGACGCGCGAGTACGAGGTCGAGGAGCGGATGACCCTCGACGTGATCGTGCGCACGAACGGCGACGTGGTCCACCGGGACTGGGCGCTGAACGAGGCCGCGGTCCAGAAGGTGTCGCCGGAGCGGATGCTCGAGGTGGTCCTGGAGATCGACGGGCGCCCGGTGTCCGGCTTCGGCTGCGACGGGATCGTCTGCGCGACCCCGACCGGCTCGACGGCGTACGCCTTCTCCGCGGGCGGGCCCGTGGTCTGGCCGGAGGTGGAGGCGCTGCTGATGGTGCCGATCAGCGCGCACGCGCTGTTCGCGAAGCCGCTGGTCACCTCGCCGGACTCGGTGCTGGCCGTGGAGGTGCAGACCGGGACACCGCACGGTGTGCTGTGGTGTGACGGCCGGCGCATGCTGGAGCTGCCGGCCGGGGCCCGGGTGGAGGTCCGGCGTGGGGCGGTGCCGGTGCGGCTCGCGCGGCTGCACCACGCGTCCTTCACGGACCGGCTCGTCGCGAAGTTCGCGCTGCCCGTGGCGGGGTGGCGCGGGGCGCCCCACTGAGACCGTCCCCAATAGCACGTGCGTTCGGAGAATTGCGGGCGGGTGACGTCACATGGCACCCGGGAAACCTCGGTATGGTCGTCCCGTGCTTGAGGAGATGCGGATACGGTCGCTCGGGGTCATCGACGACGCGGTGGTCGAGCTGTCGCCCGGTTTCACCGCGGTGACCGGCGAGACCGGTGCGGGCAAGACGATGGTCGTCACCAGCCTCGGGCTGCTGCTCGGCGGACGCGCCGATCCGGCGCTCGTACGGATCGGGGCCAAGGCCGCGGTCGTCGAGGGCCGCATCGTCATGCGCCCGGACGCCCCCGCGGCCGTGCGCGCCGAGGAGGCCGGGGCCGAGCTCGACGACGGCGCCCTGCTGATCAGCCGGACCGTGTCCGCCGAGGGGCGTTCGCGCGCCCACGTCGGCGGCCGCTCCGTGCCCGTCGGCCTGCTTGGCGAGCTCGCGGACGACCTGGTCGCCGTGCACGGGCAGACCGACCAGCAGGGGCTGCTGCGGCCCGCCCGGCAGCGGCAGGCCCTGGACCGGTACGCCGGGGACGCCGTCGCCGTCCCGCTGGAGAAGTACGGCTCGGCCTACCGCCGGCTGCGCGGGGTCGCCGTGGAGCTGGAGGAGATCACCACCCGGGCCCGGGAACGGGCCCAGGAGGCGGACCTGCTGCGCTTCGGGCTCGACGAGATCGCGGCCGTGGAGCCGGTGGCCGGCGAGGACGCCGAGCTGGCGGCGGAGGCGGAGCGGCTCGGGCACGCCGAGTCCCTGTCCTCGGCGGCCCAGGCCGCGCACGCCGCGCTCGCCGGCAATCCCGAGGATCCCGAGGGCATCGACGCGAACACCCTCGTCGCGGGCGCCCACCGGGCCCTGGAGTCCGTACGGTCCCACGACCCGGCCCTCGGCGCGCTCGCCGAGCGGATCGGGGAGCTGGGCATCCTGCTGTCCGACGTGGCCGGGGAACTGGCGGGCTACGCCGACGACCTGGACGCCGATCCGCTGCGGCTGGCGGCGGTGGAGGAGCGGCGGGCGGCCCTGACCCAGCTGACGCGCAAGTACGGCTCCGACGGCACCGTGGACGCGGTGCTGGAGTGGGCCGAACGGGGCGCGGCGCGGCTGCTGGAGCTGGACGGCGACGACGAGCGGATCACCGAGCTGACCGCCGAGCGGGACGGGCTGCGGTCCGAACTGTCGCTGCTGGCACAGGCGCTGACGGACGCGCGGGTGGAGGCGGCGACCCGGTTCGCCTCGGCCGTGACGGCGGAGCTGGCGTCGCTGGCGATGCCGCACGCGCGGGTGACCATCGACATCCGACAGGACGAGGACCCGGACGGGGTGGAGGTGGGCGGCCGCGCCGTCGCCTACGGCCCTTCGGGCGCGGACGAGGTCGAGCTGCTGCTGGCCCCGCACCCCGGAGCCCAGCCGCGGCCGATCGCCAAGGGTGCCTCGGGCGGTGAGCTGTCCCGGGTGATGCTGGCCGTGGAGGTCGTGTTCGCGGGCTCCGACCCGGTGCCCACGTACCTCTTCGACGAGGTCGACGCGGGTGTCGGCGGCAAGGCGGCGGTCGAGGTGGGCCGGCGGCTGGCGAAGCTGGCCAAGTCGGCGCAGGTCGTGGTCGTCACGCACCTGCCGCAGGTCGCGGCCTTCGCAGACCGGCAGCTGCTGGTGGAGAAGACCAACGACGGGTCCGTGACGCGCAGCGGGGTCACCGTCCTGGAGGGCGAGGACCGGATCCGCGAGCTGTCGCGCATGCTGGCCGGCCACGAGGACTCGGTGTCGGCGCGGGCGCACGCCGAGGAACTCCTCGCGGCGGCGCGGGCGGACGGCTGACCGGTCCGCGGGCGGTGAGGCGGGACCGGGGGTCCGGGGCGCGGGGCGCTCCGGGCCCCCGGTCGTTCTCCGTCTTGTGTCGTTGGGGCGTCGAGGTGTCGGGGCGTCGGGGCGTCGGGGTGACGTTCGGCTAGCCCGTGTGGGTGAGGCTGGGGGGTGTCCTGAGGTATCTCTCACGGTATCCGCACTCGTATGGTCCCGGAACGCGCGTGCGGACTGGCATCCTGGGCGACGTCTCTGACTCCCTCACCCTGGAGCTTCGGCCCGTGAGCAGCTCCCCGGTCTCCGCCTCCCCTCCGGCACAGCCCTATGGGCGGCCGCCGCTCCGTACCGTCCAAGTGCTGGGCGGGGCCGCGGGCGTGGGCAGCAGCGCGCACGTGCGGTCGCTGACGACCGGGCTCGCCGCGCGCGGGGTACGGGTCACGGTGTGCGCGCCCGTCGAGGCGGAGGGGGAGTACGACTTCACCGGCGCCGGGGCGCAGTTCGCGCCCGACGCGGTGGGCGTGCTGCGGGCGGCGTGCGCCGGGGCCGACGTGGTGCACGCGCACGGGGTGCGGGCCGGGCTGCGGGCCGCGCTGGCCCTGCGGGGGCGGCGGGTGCCCCTGGTGGTGAGCTGGCACGGTGACGGCCCGGAGGCGGCCGGTGCGCTCGGGCGGCTGAGCCGGATGCTGGAGCGGCACGTGGCGCGGGCCGCGGCGGTGGTGCTGGGGGCCTCGTCGGACCAGGTGGACCTCGCGCGGCTGCGGGGGGCGCGGGACGCGCGGCTCGCGCCGGTGGCCGCGGTGGCGGCGGTGCCTGCGGCGGCCGCCGGCCGGGCGGATGCGGATCCGGGGAAGGCGCGGGCGGAACTCGGGGCGGTGGCACGGCCGTTGCTGATCGCGGTCGGGAGCCTGGTGCCGCACCGGGGGTACTCCGTACTGCTCGACGCGGCGCGGGAGTGGCGGACGCTGGACCCGCTGCCGCTGTTGGTGATCGCGGGGGAGGGGCCGCTGCGGGCCGAACTGTCCCGGCGGATCCAGGCGGAGGCGCTCCCCGTACGGCTGCTGGGGCGGCGCCGGGACGCGGCGCAACTGCTGGCGGCGGCGGACGTGGCGGTGCTGCCGAGCCGGTGGGAGGAGCGGGCCCTGCTGGCGCAGGAGGCGCTGCGGGTGGGGGTGCCGTTGGTGGCGACGGCGGTGGGGGGCGTGCCGGAGCTGGTGGGCGAGGGCGCGGTGCTGGTCCCGCCGGGGGACGCGGGGGCCCTCGCCTCCGCCGTGGCCGGCCTGCTGGCGGATCCGGACCGACGGGCGGAGCTGGCCGCTGCCGGGCGGGTGCAGGCCGCGACATGGCCGTCGGAGGACGACACGGTGGCGCAGGTCCTGTCGGTGTACGACGAGCTGATGGAACGGGCCCGCCGGTAGCCCCGGCGGGCGCCGCGCCGCTACGGGGGCTCCGCCCCGACCCCCCGCGCCTCAACCGCCGGCGGGGCTGGGTTTGCCCGGCGTTTGAGGGCACCGGCACGGAGCGCACGTACGGGGTCCGGGGGAGGTGGAAGGGCGGGTAGGGGACACCCCCGCAGGGCCGCTCGCCCCGTGCTCGCATCCGCCTCGGCTTCCGCTCCCGCCCCGGCCCCCGCATCCGCACACGTCAGCGCCCCGCCCCGGCTCCGGTGCCACACACGGCAGCGCCCACGACCGGTGGCGGGATCCCGCCCAGCCATCGCCGGACGGAGTTCGGCGCAGCCCTCCAAAGCCCGGGAGGCCCGCCAGGGCCGAGTGGTGCGAGAAGGGCGTCAGGAAGGAGAAGGGGCATGGCGGCGGGCGCGGAGGGCCAGGCTGAGGGAGAGGACCGTTTCGGGGTCGTCCAGGTCCGTGCCAAGGAGTTCGGAGATGCGGGCCAGGCGGTTGTAGAGGGTCTGGCGGTTGAGGTGGAGCTCGCGCGCCGTCTCCGCCTTGCGGCCCGCGTGGGCCAGGTACGTCTCCAGGGTCGGGAGCAGAGGGGGGCGGGACGTGGCGTCGTGGGTGCGGAGCGGGCCGATCGCGCGGTCCACGAAGGCCGCCAGGTCGGGGTGTTCGCGCAGCCGCCACAGGAGCAGGTCGATGTCCAGGCGGCGGGCGTCGTACCAGGGCCGCGCCGGGAGGCCGTGGGCCGCCGTGGCGGTCTCCGCGGCGTGGCGCAGGCCCGCCGAGGCCGCCGCCCAGCCGCCCGCGACCCCGACGACCACCGCCGGAGGCGCCCCCGCACGGTCGAGGCCGGCCCGTTCCACGCCCGCCCGCAGGGCGGTGGCCACCCGGTCCGCCACCGCCGTGCGTTCGGATTCGCTGCGCAGGGAGACCAGCAGGGGTACGCGGCCCTCCACCGGGCGGACCCCCAGCAGCACCGGGACCCCGACCGAGGACAGCTCCTCCAGCACCGCGCGGGCCAGGACCGCCCAGTTGCCGGAGGGGGCCAGTTCCGAGGACAGCCGCATCACCACGGGGAGCAGTGGGCCGCCGCCCGGCTTGAAGCCCAGGACGCGGGCCTGCGCCGGGGCGTCCTCCGCCGAGATGCGGCCCTCCGCCAGGTCCGTCAGGAAGTCGCCGCGGCCGCGCGCCGCCAGTTCCTCCTCCTGGCGGGCCTGCATCAGGACGACGGCAAGGACGCCCGCCGTGCGTTCGGCCGCCATCCGGTGGACGGGCTGCAGCGGGCCCGAGACCCCGACCAGCACCACCCGGGCGCGGACGGAACCCGTGCCGTGCCCGCCGCCCGGTACGTCGATCACCACCGTGTTCGCCGACGGCTCGGCCTCCCGCTGGCCGCGCAGGCCCTCCCACACCTGGAGCGGGTCCGCGCCCGCGTCCCCCGCCGAGCTGCCGGCCGCGTACAGCAGCTGCCCGTCCGGGGTCTCCAGGAAGACCGGGTTGCCCGTGAAGTCGGCGAGGATCCGCAGGACTTGCGGGATGCCGCCACCGCCCAGCAGGGCCTCCGTACATCGCCGGTGGACCTCCTCGGCCCGCTGGAGCAGCGCGTAGTGGTGGTTGACGATCTCGGTGTGGACCTCCTCCGTGACGGTGACGAAGGGGACCTCGCGGTGGAGTTGGACGAGCGGGAGGCCCGCCGCGCGGGCCGTCTCCACGATCGTCGCCGGGAGCCGGGTGAACCGCGGGCCCAGCTCGACCACCAGCGCGGCGATCCCCCGGTCCGCGAGGCGGCGTACGAAGGCACGCTGCTCGGCCGGCCGCGTGCCGAGGCCGAGTCCCGTGGTCAGCAGCAGCTCGCCGCCCTTGAGCAGGGACGCGATGTTCGGCACCTCGCCCGCGTGCACCCAGCGGACGGTCCGGCCCAGCCGGTCGGCGCAGGCCACCACCTCCGGCAGCCCGCTGCGCAGCCCCGGCAGCTCCAGTGCCCGCTGAACCGTGATTCCGCCCTGGTTGTCCATAGCGCGGGACGCTACCGGCCGCCCTGTTCCGATCACATCACCGGCCGGTTGCGGAGGGGCGTTTGCCCCCATCCGGCCCGACAACTCGTCGCCCCCTCAAGGAGATTATCGGACCACGTGCCGATTGTGGTCTGCGTCACTTGCGGTGAGAGTGGGCGCCCTCCACACGGAAGAGGAAGCCATGAGCAGAGGTACCACCGGTCGGAAGTCCTCCCCAGCGCCCGAGGCATCCGCCGCCCCGCAGGTGCAGCGGCTCAAAGCCAACTCGGTCGGGCTGGTCGGCGTCGTCTTCATGGCCGTCGCCACCGCCGCCCCGATCACCGCCATGACCGGCAACCTCCCCATCGCCGTCGGCTTCGGGAACGGCACCGGCGCCCCGGCCGGCTATCTCTTCGCGACCCTCGTCCTGACCGTCTTCGCGGTCGGCTACGTGGCCATGGCCAAGCGCATCACCGCCGCCGGCGCCTTCTACGGCTACATCTCGCACGGCCTCGGCCGCATCGCCGGCATGGCGTCCGGGATGCTCGCCGTCCTCGCCTACATCGTCTTCGAGGCCTCGATCGTCGGGGTCTTCTCCTACTTCGCCAAGACCACCGTCCACGACCAGCTCGGCGTCGACCTGCCCTGGGTCCTGTACGCGGCCGCGATGCTCGCCGTCACCGCCGCCCTCGCCCACTTCGACATCAACCTCACCGCCAAGGCCCTCGGCGTGATGCTCGTCGCCGAGATCGCCGTGCTGTTCGCCGTCGCCACCGCCGTACTGATCGCGGGCGGCGGCCCGGACGGCATCCCGCTGGAGCCGGTCAACCCGAAGAACGCCTTCACCGGCACCTCCGCCGGCCTCGGCCTCTTCTTCGCCTTCTGGTCCTGGGTCGGCTTCGAGTCCACCGCCATGTACGGCGAGGAGTCCCGCGACCCGAAGCGGGTCATCCCCAAGGCGACGCTGATCTCCGTCGTCGGTGTCGGCCTCTTCTACATCTACGTCTCCTGGATGACCATCGCCGGCAACGGGCTCGGCAAGTCCGTCGAGCTCTCCGCCTCCACCAGCCCCCTCGACCTCTTCTTCGCCCCCACCCAGACCTTCATCGGCGCCTGGGCCGTCGACGCCTTCCAATGGCTGCTGCTCACCGGCTCCTTCGCCTGCGGCATGGCATTCCACCAGTGCGCCGCCCGCTACCTCTACGCCATCGGCCGCGAGGGCTTCCTCTCCCCGAAGCTCGGCCGCACCCACGTCAAGCACGGTTCGCCGTACGTGGCCTCGGTCGTGCAGACCGCCATCGCCACCGCGCTCGTCGCCGGCTTCTGGCTCACCGGGCAGGACCCGTACCTGCACCTCTACACCCTGCTCGCGATCCTCGGCACCATGGCGATCCTGATCGTCCAGACGCTGTGTTCCTTCGCCGTCATCGGGTACTTCCGCAAGAACCACCCCGAGGACCGGCACTGGTTCAAGACCTTCACCGCCCCGCTGCTCGGCGGTATCGGCATGACGGCCGTCGTGGTCCTGCTGGTGCTCAACATGGAGACCGCCGCCGGCAGCGCGGCCGGCTCCGTCTTCTTCAACCTGATCCCGTGGATCGTCGGCGCCGTCTTCCTCGGCGGCCTCGGCCTCGGCCTGTGGCTCAAGGCGGAGGCCCCCGAGCGCTACGAGATCATCGGCCGGATCGTCCTGGAGGACGCCGCGGAACGCCCCGCCGACCCGGTCGATCCCGCCGACACCGCCGACGAGCCGGGCCGGCCTGGCCTGACCGTCCCGCTCCCAAAGGGCGACACCTCGTCCGACTCCACTTCCGCGAACGTCTGAGGAGCCACCGCCATGGCCCGTACCCCCCTCATGCACGCCCTGCGCCGGCTCGCCGCCGAGCACGCCGCCGCGCAGCGCCTCGACATGCCCGCCGCCGAGGTCCGCGGCTCCACCCGCCGTGAACTCCTCGGCCGCGCGGCGGCCCTGGGCCTCGGCACCGCCCTCGCCGGCTCCGCCACGGCGACCGCGTACGCCGCCGAGACCGCCGCCGACAAGAAGCCCGTAGCCCCCGCCCGCGTCGCCGTGATCGGCGCCGGCATCTCCGGCCTGACCGCCGCCCTCACCCTCAAGGACGCGGGCGTCGACTGCACCCTCTACGAGGCCAACCCGAGCCGCGTCGGCGGCCGCATGTGGACCCAGCGCGGCCACTGGGCGTACGGACAGACCTCCGAGATCGGCGGCGAGCTGATCGACACCAGCCACAAGAAGATCCGGGCGCTCTGCCGCCGCTTCAACCTGCCCACCGAGGACTTCCTCGGCGGCGGCCCCAACGGGGCCGAGGAAGTCCTCTGGTTCAACGGGCAGTACTACCCCCGCACCCAGGCCGACGAGGACTTCAAGGCCGTCTACCATGCCCTGCACCGGGACCTCTCGCAGGCCGGGGAGGTCTCCTGGAACAGCAGCACCCCCACCGGGACCGCCCTCGACAACATGACCCTGTACGAGTGGATCGAGACCCGGGTCCCCGGCGGCCACGGCTCGCAGCTCGGCCGCTTCATCGACGTGGCCTACAACGTCGAGTACGGCGCCGACACCGATCAGCAGTCCGCGCTCGCCCTGGTCCTGCTGATGGGTTACCAGCCCAACCCGGGAAACTTCAACGTCTGGGGCCTGTCCGACGAGCGCTACCACATCACCGGCGGCAACGACCGGCTGCCGAACGCCATCGCCGCCGCCCTGCCCGCCGGCTCGATCGTCATGGGCCGCGAGCTGCTCGCCGTACGCGCCAACGCCGACGGCACCCAGACCCTGACCTTCAACGACTCCGGGTCCGTGCGCACCGCCGTCGCCGACCACACCATCCTGTGCGTGCCGCTGCCGATCCTCCAGCGCATCGACACCTCTCAGGCCGGTTTCGACCCGCTCATGCGGAGCCTGCTGCGCGACGCCCGGATGGGCTACTGCACCAAGCTCAACATGCAGTTCACCGCCCGCCCCTGGCGCGGCACCGGCCCCTGGCCCGGGGTCTCCGCGGGCGACTGCTTCACCGACTCCCCGGTCCAGCAGACCTGGGACACCACCAAGGTCCAGCCCGGCACCGGCGGGATCCTGCTCCAGTACGGCGGCGGCACCCTGGCCGGGGCGCTCACCCCGGGCACCCCCTTCGCCACCGAGTCCGACCCGTACGTACGGAACCTCGCGAGCCAGGTGCTGACGGGCGTGGACTCCTTCTTCCCGGGCACCAAGGCCGTGTGGACCGGCAAGGCCCAGCTCTCCGCCTGGCACCGCAACCCGTACTCCCTGGGGGCGTACTCGTACTGGCCCACCGGCTACCTGCACCGCTACGCCAAGTACGAGGGCACCGCGCAGGGCAACATCCACATCGGCGGAGAGCACTGCAGCTACGACTTCCAGGGCTTCATGGAGGGCGGCGCCACCGAGGGCGAGCGCGCGGCACGCGAGGTGATCGCCGCCCTCACGTGAGCTCTGAATGCTCAGGCGGGCGCGATGTTGTGGTTGAAGCGGAAGACGTTGTCCGGGTCGTACTGCCGCTTCAACTCGCCCAGCCGCCGCATGTTGTCGGGCCCGAGGCCGGCGACCACCCGGTCACCGCCCTCGTCCCCGGTGAAGTTGAGGTACACCGCGCCGGTGCTCCACGGCTGGACGTCGGCGCGGACGTCCTTGACCCACTGGCGGGCGCGTTCGTCGTCGGCCGGGTCCTCCCAGGCGGCGAACGGGTGCACCGCCCAGGGCGCGTCGCGGAACGGAACCGGGTAGTCGGCCGGACCCTCGGCGATCGCCCCGCCCTGCGGCCACACGACGTGCTGGCAGCCGCTCGGCACGGGCATGGAGTCCGCGCGGGCGCAGAACACGTCCACGAACTCGTCGGGCACGGCGGTCAGGTACTCGGCCGACCAGTAGTTCCGCATGCCCGGCGGGTCGTCGAGCATGCACTGGAGATCCGCGTAGGGGAGGGCCATCACCATCTCCACCTCGTGCGGGATCGCCAGCAGCGGCGCGGCCAGCCTGCGCAGCTCCTCCTCGGGGCCCGCGTAGGTGACCAGCGCACCGCACAGCAGCAGCCCCACCAAGTGCGGCGGGATGAACTCCTCGGGCGGGCCGGTCATGTAGATGGCGCCGCCGCCGGCCTCGCGCGGTGCGGAATCCATGACGTCCCGGTACGTACGGACCACCTCGGGCCCGCGCTCCGGCAGGTACAGCAGGAACGCGATGGACATGACCGGCAGCTCGTGCAGCCGCAGGGTCAGCGAGGTCGCGATGCCGAAGTTCCCGCCGCCGCCGTGCAGCCCCCAGAACAGCTCGGGGTGGTCCTGCGCGGTCGCCGTCACCATCTCGCCGCCGGCCGTGACCAGGTCCACGCCCAGCAGGTTGTCCACCGCCAGGCCGAACTTCCGGTCCAACCACCCGGTGCCGCCGCCCAGCACGAAGCCGCCGACCCCGGTGGTGGAGACGCGGCCGCCGGTGGTCGCCAGCCCGTACGGCTCGCAGGCCCGGTCCAGGTGGCTCATCGTGGCGCCCCCCTCGACGCGGACGGCCGACGCCCCGGGATGCACCGTCACCCCGTGCATCCGGCGCAGGTCCACCACCAGACCGCCGTCGTTGAGGGACATCCCGGCGACGCTGTGCCCGCCGCCGCGCACCGCGATCGGCAGGTCGAGCCGCCGCGCGAACCGCACGGCGCTCACCACGTCCACCGGGCTCTCGCACTGGGCGATGACGGCGGGCCTGCGGTCGATCATCCCGTTGTAGATCGCGCGGGCCTCGTCGTACCCCGGATCGCCCGGAGCGAAGACATCACCGGACAGATCCTCGCGGAGCTCGGCAAGCGCCGTGCCCGCCTTCGAGAGGGGCGCCATGGCTACCCCCTTCCGAGAGGTGCGGAAGGGCATACGACACTTCCAGGCTAGTCAGCCCCCGTACGCCCCGCTCGCCGTCAGCCGCAGGGCCGTGTCGATCAGGGGAACGTGGCTGAAGGCCTGGGGGAAGTTTCCGACCTGGCGCTGGAGGCGCGGGTCCCATTCCTCCGCCAGGAGCCCCAGGTCGTTGCGGAGCGAGAGGAGCTTCTCGAAGAGGCGCCGCGCCTCGTCCACCCGTCCGATCATCGCCAGGTCGTCGGCCATCCAGAACGAGCAGGCGAGGAAGGCACCCTCGTCGCCCTCCAGGCCGTCCACGCCGGCCTCGTCGCCCGCCGTCGGGTAGCGCAGGATGAAACCGTCGGGCGTGGACAGCTCGCGCTGGATCGCCTCGATGGTGCCGATGACCCGCTTGTCGTCGGGCGGCAGGAAGCCCATCTGCGGGATCAGCAGCAGGGAGGCGTCCAGCTCCTTCGACCCGTAGGACTGGGTGAAGGTGTTGCGCTCCTTGTCGTAGCCCTTCTCGCACACGTCCTGGTGGATCTCGTCGCGCAGCTCGCGCCACCGCTCCAGCGGGCCGTCCGCGTCCCCGCTCTCGATCAGCTTGATCGTGCGGTCCACGGCCACCCAGGCCATCACCTTCGAGTGCACGAAGTGGCGGCGCGGGCCGCGCACCTCCCAGATGCCCTCGTCCGGCTGGTCCCAGTGGGTCTCCAGGTAGCGGATCAGCTTCAGCTGGAGGAGCGAGGCGTAGTCGCTGCGGGCCAGGCCGGTCATGTGGCCCAGGTGCAGGGCCTCGGTGACCTCGCCGTACACGTCGAGCTGCAGCTGGCCGGCCGCGCCGTTGCCGACGCGGACCGGGCGGGAGTTCTCGTAGCCCGGCAGCCAGTCCAGCTCGGTCTCGCCGAGCTCCCGCTCGCCCGCGATCCCGTACATGATCTGCAGGTTCTCCGGGTCCCCGGCCACCGCGCGCAGCAGCCACTCGCGCCAGGCGCGGGCCTCCTCGCGGTACCCGGTGCGCAGCAGCGAGGAGAGGGTGATGGCCGCGTCGCGCAGCCAGGTGTAGCGGTAGTCCCAGTTGCGGACGCCGCCGATCTCCTCGGGCAGGGAGGTGGTCGGCGCGGCGACGATCCCGCCCGTGGGGCCGTACGTGAGGGCCTTGAGGGTGATCAGGGAGCGGACGACCGCCTCCCGGTAGGGCCCGTGGTACGTGCACTGCTCGACCCACTCGCGCCAGAACTCGGTGGTCGACTCCAGCGCCGCCTCGGCGTCGGGGGCCTCCGGCGCGCTCTTGTGCGAGCGCTCCCAGCTGATGCTGAAGGCCATCCGGTCGCCCGGCCCGACGGTGAAGTCGGAGTACGTGGTCAGGTCCTTGCCGTAGGTCTGCGTCTCGGTGTCCAGCCAGACCGAGTCGGGGCCGGCCACGGCGACCGTTCGCCCGTCGACCTTGTGCACCCAGGGCACGACGCGCCCGTAGCTGAACCGCATGCGCAGCGCGGAGCGCATCGGGACGCGCCCGCTGACGCCCTCCACGATGCGGATCAGCTGCGGGGCGTGGTCCTCGCGGGGCGGCATGAAGTCGATCACGCGGACGGTGCCGCGCGGGGTCTCCCACTCCGACTCGAGCACGAGCGAGTCGCCGCGGTAGCGGCGGCGGGTGGCACGCGGGGCCTCGGATCCCGCCGGGAACGCCGGGCCGATCCGCCAGAAACCGTGATCCTCGGTGCCGAGAATGCTCGCGAACACGGCATGGGAGTCGAAACGCGGCAGGCACAACCAGTCCACTGCCCCGTCCCGGCAGACCAACGCCGCGGTCTGCATGTCCCCGATCAGTGCGTAATCCTCGATGCGCCCGGACACGTTGCATCTCCAGTCGAAACGGTCACGTCCACCCCGAAGGGCGCTTGCATTGCGCTGGTTGCGCGGTCTCCTGTGTGTGGGGATCACCGCGTGAGAGCCATGATTCCGTATACCGGCCCGGTGAGAGTCGTCCGACGGACTGCTCGGCGGCGATGTGTGCGATATCCGAGCAGGATATGACGGCACCCTAGTGATCTCCTTAAGCCCCGGAAGAATGTGGCTACTCCAAACGGGTGAGCGGCCGGTACGCAGGCACGACGTCCCGCGGCGGCCCCGCGGCGCCACCGGACGGAACCTCCGCGCCGCGTGGCCGGAGGCGGACGGCTCCGGGCGCTGATAGGCTGGTACCCCGTGGACCGGTGGTCTGCCTGTGCGAATCAGGAGCCCCGAAACCGCAGCTTCGGCGCCCCCTGAGACCCTTCCGGATCGACGGTGGCCGGCGTCGGACGCACCTCACCTCGCGACCACGGGAGCCCCCTCTTGGCGATGCCGCCCAAATCTCTGACGACCAAGCACATCTTCGTCACCGGGGGTGTCGCTTCCTCCCTCGGCAAGGGCCTGACGGCCTCCAGCCTGGGTGCGCTGCTCAAGGCGCGGGGTCTTCGGGTCACGATGCAGAAGCTCGACCCGTACCTGAACGTCGACCCGGGCACCATGAACCCGTTCCAGCACGGCGAGGTGTTCGTCACCAACGACGGCGCCGAGACCGACCTGGACATCGGCCACTACGAGCGCTTCCTCGACGTCGACCTCGACGGCTCGGCCAACGTCACCACCGGCCAGGTCTACAACACGGTCATTGCCAAGGAGCGCCGCGGCGAGTACCTCGGCGACACCGTGCAGGTCATCCCGCACATCACCAACGAGATCAAGCACCGCATCCGCCGCATGGCGACCGAGGACGTCGACGTCGTCATCACCGAGGTCGGCGGCACCGTCGGCGACATCGAGTCGCTGCCGTTCCTGGAGACCGTCCGCCAGGTCCGCCACGAGGTCGGCCGCGACAACGTCTTCGTCGTGCACATCTCGCTGCTGCCCTACATCGGCCCCTCCGGTGAGCTGAAGACCAAGCCGACCCAGCACTCGGTCGCGGCGCTGCGCAACATCGGTATCCAGCCCGACGCGATCGTGCTGCGTGCCGACCGGGACGTCCCCACCTCGATCAAGCGCAAGATCTCGCTGATGTGCGACGTGGACGAGGCGGCCGTGGTCGCGGCCATCGACGCCAAGTCGATCTACGACATCCCGAAGGTGCTGCACACCGAGGGCCTGGACGCCTACGTCGTGCGCAAGCTCGACCTGCCCTTCCGCGACGTCGACTGGACGGTGTGGGAGGACCTGCTGGACCGGGTCCACAACCCCGACCACGAGGTCAAGGTCGCGCTCGTCGGCAAGTACATCGACCTGCCGGACGCCTACCTGTCGGTGACCGAGGCGCTGCGCGCCGGCGGTTTCGCCAACAAGGCCCGCGTCCAGATCAAGTGGGTCACCTCCGACGAGTGCAAGACCCCCGCGGGCGCGGCTGCGCAGCTGTCCGACGTGGACGCGATCTGCGTGCCCGGCGGCTTCGGCGACCGCGGCGTGAACGGTAAGGTCGGCGCGATCACCTACGCCCGCGAGAACAAGATCCCGCTGCTCGGCCTGTGCCTGGGTCTGCAGTGCGTGGTCATCGAGGCCGCGCGGAACCTGGCGGGCATCGAGGACGCGAACTCCACCGAGTTCGACGCCTCCACCGCCAACCCGGTCATCTCGACCATGGAGGAGCAGCTGGCCTTCGTCGAGGGCGCGGGCGACCTGGGCGGCACCATGCGTCTGGGCATGTACCCGGCGAAGCTCTCCGAGGGCTCCATCGTGCGCGAGGTCTACGGCGACCAGGCGTACGTGGACGAGCGCCACCGGCACCGCTACGAGGTGAACAACGCCTACCGCGGCGAGCTGGAGAAGAAGGCGGGCATCGTCTTCTCCGGCACCTCCCCGGACAACAAGCTCGTGGAGTACGTCGAGTACCCGCGCGAGGTGCACCCCTACCTGGTGGCCACCCAGGCCCACCCGGAGCTGCGCTCGCGCCCCACGCGCCCGCACCCGCTCTTCGCGGGCCTGGTCAAGGCGGCCGTGGAGCGGCAGCAGTCCGCGAAGTGATCCTGCGGACCGCATAACGTAGACAGCCGGGGTACGGAGGATCCGTACCCCGGCTGTCGCCGTTGTGGAGGGTTTCGGGGCATGAACATCAAGGACACGCCGGAGAGCTGGGAGACGGTGTCGACGCGGCGGCCGTTCCAGGGCGCGAAGACGGCGGTGAACTCCGACGAGGTCCGGATGCCGGACGGGTCGACGGCCCGCCGCGACTACCAGGTGCACCCGGGCTCGGTGTGCGTGCTGGCGCTGGACGAGGAGGGGCGGGTGCTGGTCCTCAGCCAGTACCGGCACCCGGTGGGGCGGCGGCTGTGGGAGCTGCCGGCCGGGCTGCTGGACGTGGCGGGGGAGAACCCGCTGCTCGGGGCGCAGCGCGAACTGTACGAGGAGGCGCACGTCAAGGCGGAGGACTGGCGGGTGCTGGCCGACTTCTACGCGTCGCCGGGTGGCTCGGACGAGGCGGTACGGGTCTTCCTCGCGCGGGACGTCTCGGAGGCGGAGGGGGAGCGGTACGCGGAGTCCGGCTCGGAGGAGGCCGACATGGAGGTGGCCTGGGTGCCGCTGGCGGACCTGGTCCGGGGTGTCCTGGCGGGCGAGCTGGGCAACCCGGGGCTGGTGACGGGAGTCCTGGCGCTCTCCGCCGCCCTCGCCGCCGACCCCGACCTCTCCGCCCTCCGCCCGGCCCTCGCCCCTTGGGCGGCCCGGCCGTACGAGGCGTAGCCGCCGCTGCTGGGGGCCGGGGCCGGGGCCGGGGCCGGGGCCGGGGTCGGGGACGGGGTGGGGTGTCGTCCGGGACGGGCTTCGATGTTCGGCGCCCTGTCCGGGGCTGTTGTGTCGGGCGGGAGCGTGCGCCGAATTCATCTCGTTTTAGTCCCGGACGACACCCCACCCCGCCCCCGCCCCCGGCCGGGCGCTTCCAGCCTCGCCGGCGTTTGAGGCGTGGGGTCTGGGGGCGGAGCCCCAGGGAACGGTGGAAGGGCGGGTAGGGGGCTGCTCC
Source organism: Streptomyces sp. NPDC048337 (assembly GCF_043201175.1). Lineage (NCBI taxonomy): Bacteria > Bacillati > Actinomycetota > Actinomycetes > Kitasatosporales > Streptomycetaceae > Streptomyces > Streptomyces sp. NPDC048337. The sequence continues at coordinate 48,314 of NZ_JBICYR010000032.1, read as the reverse complement.
GCGCAGCGGCCGACGGGGTCCGTCTGAAAGTGGGACCATCCGCTGATCCGATCAGGGGATATGTCCGCCGCGCTCCACACGGCTCGTCGCTCTGCGTGAACTACGCTCGGGATCCCCGAAGGGCAGGGGCAGGAGAGGAGCGGATCCGTGGCGGATTTCGTCGGGCGGCGGCGTGAGCTCAAGGAGCTGCGCGAGGACATCGCACGGACCGGGCTCGACACCCTCTCCGGCCGCAAGGCCAAGGCACCCCGCGCGCGCGTCCTGCTGATCGCCGGGCGGCCGGGGTCCGGGCGGACCGCGCTGGCCGAGGCGTTCGTGCGGGAGGTCGCCGAGCAGTATCCCGACGGCGTGCTCCGGACGCGGCTCACCGCTCCCGGCGGGGAGACCGTCGCCACCGAGCGGGCCGTCCGGGGGCTGATCGAGGGGCTCGGGCAGAGCACACCCCCCGGCGCCGCGGAGGACGAGCTCAGCTCCGCCCTGCGCACCGCGCTCGACGGCCGCCGGGTGATCATCCTGATCGACGACGCCGACGATCCGCACCAGGTCGACGCCCTGCTGCCGGACACCCCCGAGTGCCTCGTCGTCGTCACCGCCGAGGGTCCGCTCACCGGGATTCCCGACGTGCGCCCCTGCACCCTCGGCGGGCTGGACACCCCCGCCGCCGTCCGGATGCTCGCCCACCGCATCGGTGACATCCGCGTCACCGTCGACCCCCGCGCCGCCGAGGCCCTCGCCGAGGAGTGCGGGGGCCAGCCCGCCGCGCTCGCCCTCGTGGGCGGCTGGCTCGCGGCCCACCCCAAGGCCGCCGTCGCCGACGTGGCCAAGCAGCTGCACGACATGCCCGCGAGCACCGGCGGACCGCTCGGCCGCGCGTTCCGGCTCGTCTACGAGTCCCTGCCGCAGCCCGCCCAGCGGACCCTGCGGCTCCTGCCGCTCGCCCCCGCCGGAGTCGTCGACTCGCACACCGCGTCCGCCCTCGCCGGCTGCTCGGTGGCCGCGGCCCAGTCCACGCTGGACGATTTCGCCGGGCTGGGCCTGCTGCGCCCCGCCCACGACGGCCTCTTCCTGCTGCCCGGCTGCCTGGCCCCCCTGCTCCAGGCGCTGCTGGAGACCAAGGAGCGCCTGGCCGAGGTCCAGCTCGCCCGGGCCCGGATGCTGGAGCGCGCCGTACGGCTGCTGCACTCCTGCCGGGTCATGGCGGAGGCGGACGAGGACGGTGTGCTCGGGCTGTCTGAGAAGCTGGACGGGTTCCCGCGCGCCCTGCGCTTCCCCGACCGGCGGGCCGCCGCCACCTGGCTGGACACCCGGCTGCCCGCCCTCTCCGCCGCGGCCTCCCTCGCGGTGGCCGACGGTGAGCTGGACACCCTGGCCCGCCGCCTGGTCGCAGGCCTCGTACGGGCCCTCGCGGAGCACCGCGGCACCGCCGCTGCCGCCCCCGAGCTGTATGGGCTGCACCGCCTGGTCCTGGACGTGGCCGAGCGCCGCGGCCTGCACCGGGAGCAGGCCGCCGCGCTCCTGAACCTGGCCGACCTGGACGCCGAGACCGGCCGGACCCGGGAGGCACTGGAGCGCTACCGGGCCGCGCTGGACGCGGGACGGGCCGCGAATGACCCGTACGCCACCGGCCGCGCGATGGAATCCGTAGGCGGCGCCTATCAGGAGCTGGCGGACTGGCACCGGGCCTCCGACTGGTTCGGCCGGGCACTCGCCCAGGCGCACGCCCGGGAGGAGCGCGAGGACGAGGCGCGGCTGTACGGGCGGCTCGGAAACGTACACACGTACGCGGGCCGGTACGGGGACGCGCTGCGCAGCTGGCGGGCCGCCGCCGCGGGGTACCGGCGGCTGGCCGATGTCCCGGGCCAGGCAAAGGCGTTGAGCGAGATGGCCAGGGTCCAGGAGTACGCCGGACGGCCCGAGGAATCCCTGCACACCTGCCGCGAGGCGGTGGAGCTCGCGCGGCGTGCCGGGGACCAGCGGCTTCAGGCCGCGCTCCAGGTCCGGCTGGCCGACACGCTCGACCGGCTGGGCGACCCGGCGGCCGCCAGACTGCACCGTTCCGCGGCCGACAGATTGCTGGGCGACGACCCCGCAGCCTGCGAAATCCGCAGTGGTTCGGACTAAGATTATTGGTTTGCAAGGCTAGACAGCGCCTCATCCTTCATTAGACTGGCTTCACCACGTCATCCTGTGGTGCATCCCGTTGCGCGTTCTTGTGGGCGGGTATGTATGGAAGTGCCCCCGTTATTCCCCCTGAGTCAAGGACCGTGATCGACGATGAAGGTCGGCATCCCCCGCGAGGTCAAGAACAACGAGTTCCGCGTGGCCATCACCCCCGCCGGTGTCCACGAGCTCGTCCGTAACGGCCACCAGGTCTTCATCGAGCAGAACGCCGGTGTGGGCTCCTCCATCACCGACGCCGAGTACGTCTCGGCCGGCGCCGAGATCCTCGGTACCGCCGACGAGGTCTGGGCGACCGCTGATCTGCTGCTGAAGGTCAAGGAGCCGATCGCGGAGGAGTACCACCGCCTCCGCAAGGACCAGACCCTCTTCACCTACCTGCACCTCGCGGCCTCCCGCGAGTGCACGGACGCCCTGCTGGAGTCCGGCACCACCGCCATCGCCTACGAGACGGTCGAGCTCGCCAACCGCGCGCTGCCGCTGCTCGCCCCGATGTCCGAGGTCGCGGGCCGCCTGGCCCCGCAGGTCGGCGCCTACCACCTGATGCGCTCGGCCGGCGGCCGCGGCGTCCTCCCGGGCGGTGTCCCCGGCACCCACGCCGGCGAGTGCGTCGTCATCGGCGGCGGCGTCTCCGGCTGGAACGCCGCGCAGATCGCCATCGGCATGGGCTTCCACGTGACCCTGCTCGACAAGGACATCAACAAGCTCCGCGAGGCCGACAAGATCTTCGGAACGAAGATCAAGACGATCGTCTCCAACGCCTACGAGCTGGAGAAGGCCGTCATCGAGGCCGACCTCGTCATCGGCGCGGTGCTGATCCCGGGTGCGAAGGCCCCGAAGCTGGTCACCAACGAGCTCGTCGCGAAGATGAAGCCCGGAAGTGTCCTTGTCGACATTGCGATCGACCAGGGTGGCTGCTTCGAGGACTCCCGTCCGACCACCCACGCCGAGCCGACCTTCCAGGTCCACAACTCGGTCTTCTACTGCGTCGCCAACATGCCGGGCGCGGTGCCGAACACCTCCACCTACGCCCTGACCAACGCCACGCTGCCCTACATCGTGCAGCTCGCGAACCTCGGCTGGGTCGAGGCGCTGCGTCGTGACCCGGCGCTCGCGCTGGGCCTCAACACCCATGACGGCCAGGTCGTTTACGGCCCGGTCGCCGAGGCCCACGGTCTCGAGACCCTCGAGCTGAGCACGCTGCTCGGCTGAAACGTCAACGACTGACGTCAATCTCACGTATCCGGCCGGACCTTGCCCGCAAGGTCCGGCCGGACGCGTTTGCCGCGTGCCCGCGGACCCGGCTCAACTCGCCTCGAACGTAACCCTTTAACCCTTTCGCACACCCGCGAAACTTCGCGGTGGCAGCCCGTACGCCCTTGACAGAGTGGTGTTCGGTTGCCGACACATCGTGCCGGGTCCGGCGGATTGTGTTGCCGCTGAGTGGTGACACGCCATAGAGTCGCCAACCGTCGGCATGGTGCCACGCTGACCTATCGATAAGTGTCCTGGTCACGTCCGAGGAGGTAAGACGACTTGTGAATGAGTCGACATTTGCTCCTGGGGGTGGTCGAGGGCTCGAAGCTGTCGGCTCCGTCGCAGTCCGCACCTTCGCAAACCACCAGCACATGACGACGCCCCAAAAGAGCATGGACGGCCTAGACGTGAACTCCAGGGCCGGCGACCTGAGCGGCGAAAAGCCCGTGGGTTTCGCCGACTACGACAATGTGCCCGAGGGGCACTTCTACGACCCCGACGCGGAGTACGAACCGGACCCCGAGTACGCGGCCACCCTCGCCCCCGACGCTGCCCGCCAGCGCCGCGAGCGGATCGGCCCGACCGGACGCCCGCTCCCGTACTTCCCCATCCCGGGTCCGCTGACCGACCACGGTCCGGCGAAGATCATCGCGATGTGCAACCAGAAGGGCGGCGTGGGCAAGACCACGTCGACCATCAACCTGGGTGCCGCGCTCGCCGAGTACGGGCGCCGCGTGCTGCTCGTCGACTTCGACCCGCAGGGCGCGCTGTCCGTGGGTCTCGGCGTGAACCCGATGGAACTCGATCTGACGGTCTACAACCTGCTCATGGAGCGGGGCATGTCGGCCGACGAGGTGCTGCTCAAGACGGCGGTCCCCAACATGGACCTGCTGCCGAGCAACATCGACCTGTCCGCCGCGGAAGTGCAGTTGGTCAGCGAGGTCGCGCGCGAGTCGACCCTCCAGCGGGCCCTGAAGCCCCTGATGGCCGACTACGACTACATCGTGATCGACTGTCAGCCCTCGCTCGGCCTGCTGACCGTGAACGCCCTGACGGCGGCTCACAAGGTCATCGTGCCGCTGGAATGCGAGTTCTTCGCACTGCGCGGTGTGGCGCTGCTGACCGAGACCATCGAGAAGGTGCAGGAGAGACTCAACCCCGAGCTGGAGCTCGACGGCATCCTCGCCACCATGTACGACTCCCGTACGGTGCACAGCCGCGAGGTGCTGGCGCGCGTCGTCGAGGCCTTCGACGACCACGTCTACCACACGGTCATCGGCCGTACGGTGCGCTTCCCGGAGACCACGGTCGCCGGCGAGCCGATCACGACGTACGCCTCCAACTCCGTCGGCGCCGCCGCCTACCGCCAGCTGGCCAGGGAGGTGCTCGCCCGGTGTCACGCCGAGTGAGTCTGCCCGGAGCCGACGAACTGTTCCGCACGACAGGGGGGATGGCCCTCCAGTCGTCCTCGCCGCGGCGCGGGGCCGAGGAGGCACCCGGCGCGGAGCACTCGGCCGCCGCCTCGGCGGACGGCACGGCGGGGGAGGGCCGCAGCCGGGAGGCTGCGGCCGGCACGGAGCCCGGCGTGGGCGCACCCCGGCGGTCGCAGGAAGGTTCTGTCAACGGAACCTCCCCGTCGGACCGGCGGGGCAAGGGCCAGGGCCGCGGCTCGAACCGGCGCCCCAGCGGGCGCGAGCGGCACGACGAGAAGATCACGGTCTACGTCTCCGCCGAGGAGCTCATGGACCTGGAGCACGCGCGGCTGGTACTGCGCGGCGAGCACGGCCTGGCCGTCGACCGCGGCCGCATCGTCCGCGAGGCGGTGGCGGTCGTCCTCGCGGACCTGGAGTCCCGCGGCGACGCCAGCATCCTGGTCCGCCGCCTCCGCGGCCGCTGACCCTTGGGCTGCGCCGCCGCCGGGTCGTATCCGGCTGAGCCGCGCTGTCGGGTGCGGCGCCGTTGCGGGGGCTCCGCCCCCGAACCCCCGCGCCCCCATCGCCGGCGGGCTGGATCTTGCCGGCGTACGGCCGTCATGTGCGGCTCACCACCCGGCGGGGTGCCCGGCCGTGCGGGCGGGTCCCGCCGTACGCTGCCCGGACGACCTTTCCGTACCACCCTGGACCCGCGATGCCCCCGAACGACGACGCCGCCTTCCCCCGGACTCCGTCCGGAGGGGCCTCCCGGGCCCGCCGGAGCCTGGGCCGCGGCCCAGGGGCGCCTGCGGTGCCCGTCGGCCCGGCAGGGCCCGCTGCGGGGCCGCAGACGGCCGGTGTCCCGGCGGAGCCCCGGGACACCCCCCGAGCTCCTCACGGGCCCGCTGCGGGGCCTGACGGGGCCGCCGAGGCGCCTGACGCGGAGCGCGCCGCCGGGCGGGGCGAGGACCCGGAGACCGCCGGCCCCGCCGGAGGCGAGGGGCGGTTCACGCTGCGGCTCGCCAACTTCGAGGGGCCGTTCGATCTGCTGCTCCAGCTGATCTCCCGGCACAAGCTCGACGTCACCGAGGTCGCGCTGTCCAAGGTCACCGACGAGTTCATGGCGCACATCCGGGCCATGGGCCCCGACTGGGACCTCGACCAGACCACCGAGTTCCTCGTGGTCGCCGCCACCCTGCTCGACCTGAAGGCCGCCCGGCTGCTGCCGGCCGCCGAGGTCGAGGACGAGGCCGACCTCGCCCTGCTGGAGGCCAGGGACCTGCTCTTCGCGCGCCTGCTCCAGTACCGGGCGTACAAGCGCATCGCCGAGATCTTCGAGGAGCGCGGCGAGGCCGAGGCCCGCCGCTACCCGCGCACCGTGGGGCTGGAGCCGCACCACGCCGACCTGCTCCCCGAGGTCGTCATCAGCATCGGCGCCGAGGGCTTCGCGCGCCTCGCCGTCAAGGCCATGCAGCCCAAGGCCAAGCCCCAGGTGTACGTGGACCACATCCACGCACCGCTCGTCAGCGTGCGCGAGCAGGCCGGGCTCGTCGTACGGATGCTGAAGGCCCGCGGGGAGGCCACCTTCCAGGAGCTGACCGAGGACGCCGGCGACACCCTCACCGTCGTCGCCCGCTTCCTGGCCCTCCTGGAGCTCTACCGCGAGAAGGCGGTGGTCCTCGATCAGGAGGAGGCCCTGAAGACCCTGACCGTCCGCTGGAGCGGCGGGGACGGCGACGGCATGCCGACCGTGACCGACGAGTTCGACCAGATCGTGGAGGCGAAGGAATGAGCGGCGACGCGGGCGCGGTGGCCGCGCTGGAACTGAAGCCGGCCCTGGAGGCCGTCCTCATGGTCGTCGACGAGCCGGCGACCGAGGCGCACCTCGCCAAGGTGCTGGAACGGACCCCGCGCGAGGTCGCGGAAGCCCTGCGCGAGCTCGCCGACGAGTACACGGTCCAGGGCCGCGGCTTCGAGCTCCGGCTCGTCGCCGGCGGGTGGCGCTTCTACAGCCGGGCCGCCTACGCCCCGGCCGTCGAGGGCTTCGTCCTGGACGGCCAGACGGCCCGGCTCACCCAGGCGGCGCTGGAGACCCTCGCGGTCGTCGCGTACCGGCAGCCGGTGAGCCGCTCGCGCGTCTCGGCGGTCCGCGGAGTCAACTGCGACGGGGTGATGCGGACCCTCCTCCAGCGGGGTCTGGTGGAGGAGGCGGGGACGGAACCCGAAACAGGTGCGATCCTGTACAGGACGACGAACCACTTTTTGGAGCGGATGGGCCTGCGCGGCCTGGACGAGCTCCCGGAGCTCGCGCCCTTCCTCCCCGAGGCGGAGGCGATCGAAGCCGAGACGCAAGAAGGTGTGCCGTCGTTCGATCCGGACGCACCGGACACTGATGAAGACGACGACAAGACGACGGACATTTGATGCGAAGCAACGGCAACGGCGGCGGCAACAGGAACAGCGGCGGCGGGGGTGGCGGACGCGGTAACTCCCGCGGCGGCAGCTCCTCCTCGGGCGGTGGCGGTTACCGCGGCGGCAGCTCCTCCGGCGGCGGTGGCTACCGCGGCGGCTCCTCCTCGGGCGGTGGCGGTTACCGCGGCGGCGGCTCCTCGGGCGGTGGCGGCTACCGCGGCGGCTCCTCCTCCGGCGGCGGCTACCAGGGCGGCGACTCGCGCGACCGCGACCAGGCGCCCCAGCGCCCCCGCAAGCCCCGTCCCGAGGAGCGCCGCTACGACGTCGGCCCCGAGGGCGAGCGCAGCGGCCGCTCCGGCCCCAAGGCCGGCGGTGGCGGTGCCCGCGGCGCGGCCGCGCGCGGTGGCGCCAAGGGCGGCCCCAAGACCTCCAAGACGCCCGGCATCGGCGGGGCCGGCGGCCCGCGCCGCGGCCCGGGCAGCCGCAGCGGCCAGTCCCGTCCGCGTGAGCTGGACGCGCGCATCGAGGAGCGCGTGCGCGACCGGTACGCCGACAAGCCCGTGATCAAGACCCCGAAGACCTTCCCGGGCGCCGAGGAGGAGGGCGAGCGCCTGCAGAAGGTCCTCGCCCGCGCCGGCATGGGCTCGCGCCGCGCCTGCGAGGAGCTGATCGAGCAGGCCCGCGTCGAGGTCAACGGCGAGATCGTGCTGGAGCAGGGCAAGCGCGTCCAGCCGAAGGACGAGATCAAGGTGGACGGCCTGACCGTCGCCACCCAGTCGTACCTGTTCTTCGCGCTGAACAAGCCGGCCGGTGTCGTCTCCACGATGGAGGACCCGGACGGCCGCCAGTGCCTGGGCGACTACGTCACCAACCGTGAGACGCGTCTCTTCCACGTCGGCCGGCTCGACACCGAGACCGAGGGCATCATCCTGCTCACCAACCACGGCGAGCTGGCCCACCGCCTCACGCACCCGAAGTACGGCGTGCAGAAGACGTACGTGGCCGCCATCACCGGCTCGCTGCCGCGCGACATCGGCAAGCGGCTCAAGGACGGCATCGAGCTGGAGGACGGCTGGGCCCGCGCCGACAACTTCCGCGTCGTCGACCAGGTCGGCAAGAACTACATGGTCGAGGTGACCCTGCACGAGGGTCGCAAGCACATCGTCCGCCGCATGCTGGCCGAGGCGGGCTTCCCCGTCGACAAGCTCGTCCGGACCTCCTTCGGCCCGATCGAGCTCGGCGACCAGAAGTCCGGCTGGCTGCGCCGCCTGACCAACACCGAGGTCGGCATGCTGATGCGCGAGGTCGGTCTGTAGTACCGCAGTACCGCCCGATCCCGGAGCGAGAGCCCGCAGTGCCCCAGGCACTGCGGGCTTTTCGCTTGTCCGGCGCCACCGTCGCTGTTTATAGTCAATATGACCATTAAAGAGCTCGGAGGAGGTCGTCATGAGCTGGACCCACGGGGGTGGACCAGGCTATGAACCCTCCGCCTTCGAGCCGTTCGCGGTGACCGTCGACCTCGCGGTGTTCACCGTGCGGGGCGGGCGGCTGCACGTCCTGCTGATCCGGCGCGGACAGGAGCCGTACGCGGGGGCCTGGGCGCTCCCCGGCGGCTTCGTCCTGCCCCGGGAATCCGCGGAGACCGCCGCCCGCCGCGAACTGGCCGAGGAGACCGGCCTGTCGGCGGAGCTGGTGGCCGGCCTGCACCTGGAGCAGCTGCGCACGTACAGCGAGCCGGACCGCGATCCCCGGATGCGGGTGGTCTCGGTGGCCTTCACCGCGCTGGTCCCGGACCTGCCGGAGCCGGCGGCCGAGGGCGGCGGCGACGCGGCCGGGGCCCGCTGGCAGCCGGTGGGGGAGGTCCCCGGCCTGGCCTTCGACCACGCGGTGATCCTGGCCGACGCGCGGGAGCGGATCGGCTCGAAGCTGGAGTACACCTGCCTGGCCACCGCCTTCTGCCCGCCCGAGTTCACCCTCGGGGAGCTCCAGGCCGTCTACGAGACCGTCTGGGACACGGTCCTCGACCGCCCCAACTTCCGCCGCAAGGTCCTGGCCACGGCCGGTTTCGTCGAGGCCGTACCGGGAGCCGCCCGGCTCACCGGCGGACGCGGCAAACCGGCCGCGCTCTACCGGCCCGGACCGGCGACCACCCTCCACCCGCCCCTGCTCCGCCCCACGGAAGGACGACGATGACGACGATGACGAGGTCGACGCGCACGAAGCGAGCGGCGACGGGCGCGCTGATCGGCCTGGCCCTGGGCGACGCCCTCGGCTTTCCGACGGAGTTCAACGACGTGCCCTCGATCCTGGCCAAGACCGGCCCGTGGCGGGAGATGAGGCTGCCCCGCCCGGCGATCGTCACGGACGACACCCAGATGACCCTCGCCCTCGCGCGCGGCATCCGCACGGCGCAGGAGCGCGGCCGGGTCGGGCCGCTGCGGCTGACCCGGCCGGTGCGCGAGGAGTACGTCGAGTGGTACCGCTCCCCGGAGAACAACCGGGCCCCGGGCCGCACCTGCATGACCGCCTGCATGCTGCTGACGAAGCCCGAGCGGGACTGGCGCGACGCCAGCCAGATCGGCTCCAAGGGCTGCGGCGCGAACATGCGGGTGGTGCCGGTGGGGCTGGTGCCGGGCTGGACCGAGGAGGAGCGGGCCGGCGCCGCCCAGCTCCAGTCGGCCCTCACCCACGGCCACCCGACGGCCCTCGCCGCCTCCGACCTGACCGCGCGCGCGGTGTACCTGCTGGCGCAGGGCACCGAGGTGACGGGCCTGGTCGGGCGGCTGCGCTCGTACGCCCTGGAGAACCGCACCCGCTACCACGAGCGCTGGCTCGGCGACCTCTGGACGCGGACCGCCTCCGACGCCTCGCCCGAGTCCTTCATCGCGCGGGGCTGGGACGAATGCCTGGCGGCCCTGGACCGGCTGGCGGCCGCCCTGCGCAGCCCGTCCCCCGAGACCGACCCCTGCCTGACCACGGGCGACGGCTGGATCGCGGAGGAGGCCCTGGCCACCGCCCTCCAGTGCTTCCTGCTCTTCCCGGACGAACCCCTCCTGACCCTGCGCCGCGCGGCCTGCACCCAGGGCGACTCCGACTCCATAGCCTGCCTGGCCGGCGCCTTCGCGGGCGCCCACCTCGGCGCGGACGTCTGGCCCCGCGACTGGGAGGGCCGCATCGAGTACCGCGACGAACTCCTGGCCTTCGGCGCCCTCTGGGATGCTTGATCCATGCTGGACGCACTGAGCCTCGACCTGACCCCCGTCGTGGCGGAGCAGCCCGACCCGCTGCTCTTCGCCACGGTGTCGGGCGCCCACCTGTACGGCTTCCCGTCCCGGGACTCCGACATCGACCTGCGGGGCGCCCATCTGCTCCCGGCGCAGGCCCTCCTGGGCCTGCGCGAACCGGAGGAGACCCGCACCCGCATGTGGGACCGGGACGACGTGGAGATGGACCTCGTCACCCACGACCTGCGCAAGTTCGTCCGCCTGATGCTGAACCGCAACGGCTACGTCCTGGAGCAGCTGCTGTCCCCGCTGGTGGTCCACACGACACCCGCGCACGCGGAACTGATCGAGCTGGCCCCGGGCGTGCTGACCTCCCACCACGCCCACCACTACCGGGGCTTCGCCAACACCCAGTGGCGGCTCTTCGAGAAGACCGCCGAACTCAAGCCGCTGCTCTACACCTTCCGGGCCCTGCTCACCGGGATCCACCTGATGCGGTCGGCCGAGGTGCAGGCGCATCTGCCGACCCTGCTGGCCGAGGTGCCGGAGGCGCCCGGCTTCCTGGCCGGGCTGATCGAGGCCAAGGTGGCCGCCGAACACGGGGCGTACGAGGGTCCGGCCGAGGGCCGGGTGCGGGAGGGGTTCGAGGCGCTGCACGCGGTGCTGGACGCCGCGCAGGCGGGCACCGCGCTGCCGGAGCACCCGTCGGCGTACGACGCCCTCGACGAGCTCGTCGTACGGCGCCGGACGCTACGCGGCTGACGCGCGGCGGGCGCGGACGAGGAAGTCCTGTACGCGGGCCAGGTCCGGATCCGCGGGGAGCGGGGTGGCGGCGAGCGCGGTCTCGGTCTCCGCGACGAGGCGGGACATCCAGGTGTCGACCTCGTCCCAGCCGATCTCGCCGCGCCGGACCGCCAGGAGGCGGTCGCGGTGCGGGCCCGCGTCGAGGACCAGGCGGCCCGTGCGCAGCAGGTCGCGGCAGGACAGGAGCAGGCGCAGCAGGTGCATGGCGTGCTTCCAGCGCGGGGCGCCGTGGTTGCGGACGTCCGCGAGGAGTTTGCCGCGCTGGGAGTCGGCGTAGCGGCTGAAGCTGGTGTGGGCCCGGCGGGAGAGGAAGGCCTCGCGGAGAGAGAGGAGCTCCTCGCCGACCGGGGTGACGTGCTCCACCAGCGGGGAGTGCAGGCACTCCAGGATGTTCGGGTTGGCGCGCAGGGCCAGTTCGCAGAAGCGCTCCAGCTCCCAGGAGAACTCCTCGTCCCGAGGGCCCTCCACGTGCGTGGGGGGCTTCTCGAAACGCCAGAACAGGGGCGTCGGGGCGAGGTAGACACCGCGCCGGTCGGTGTCGCTCGCCTCCGTCGCCAGCCCGAACGCCCGGGAGCCCATCACGCACCGGTAGACCGTGTGGTCCCGTACCAGCGTCAGATCGTCCATCCAGGGAGCCTAGGCACCCCACCGCCGCTAGGCGAGCGAGATATTGCCGTCCGCGGCGACCGTGATCTTCGTCTCCGCGAGCGGGCGGGTGGCCGGGCCGTGGGCCACCGCGCCGTCCGCCATCTGGAACTTGCTGCCGTGGCAGGGGCAGTCGATGGTGCCGGCCTCCACCTTGTTCACGAGGCAGCCCTGGTGGGTGCAGACCGCCGTGAAGCAGCGGAAGGACCCGGCCGTGGGCTGGGTGACGACCAGCTTCTCCTCCTTCAGGATCGTGCCGCCGCCGACGGGCACGTCCGCGGCCTTGGCGATGACCTTGCCGGCGCCCGCGGGCTGGGAGGCCGGGGCGGAAGCGGTCGCGGACGCGGTTTCGGCGGGTGCCGACGAGGTGGCCGCGGCCGACCCGTTCTCGCCCGGCTTCGCGCCGCCGTCGTTTCCGCAGGCGGCGAGGGCGCCGCCCGCCAAGGTGGCGGCGCCCGCCGCCAGTACGGTGCGCCGGGCGGTGCGCGTGGGGTCGCTCATCGGTTTCTCCTCGCATTGTGGCCGGATGGGCGTGCAGCATCCTGGCCTGCGGCGGGCCTCTGGAGAAGCCCGCCGCGCCGTTTCAGTGGCCCGGCTGCCACGGTGCCAGTGAGGCAGGACTGCCGGGTGTGCGTACGACCTCCCACACGTGGATCACGGCGTCCCGGTTCAGCGGACCGTGCACGTGCGGGTAGCGGCCGCCGGATTCACCCTCGCGGCGGACCTCCGCCGTGAGGGCGTCCTCGTCGAGTTCCAGCGCGAGCAGGGTCCCGGGCAGCTCCCGGTACCGCGCCTCGACGATCGCCAGAGCCGTCGCCCGGTCCGCCGAACAGTGCACGAAACCCTCGGAGTCGAGCGAGGGCGGGGCGTACGGAAGGTCGGGCGCGGTGGTCCAGTCGGTGAGCGGGACGATGTGGAAGATCATGCCGATCGTTCTACCGCAGCGGTCGGGGAGCCGTGCGCCAGGTGGCAGCAGCACCCGGTATGGGCGACATTGTCCGTGTCTCGAAGCCGGGTACGGCGCTGTCCGCGCGGCCCGGTCCCTCTTCGAAAGGCATGATCATGGCGGGTAATGACCTCGGCTCCCTTCTCGGCGGCCTCCTCGGGGGCGGCAGTGGCGGCCAGGGCGGCGGCAACATCCTCGGCTCGCTGCTCGGCGCGCTCATGGGCGGCGGCGCAGGTGGCGGCGGTGCGCAGGCGGCCGGGAACGGCAATCCGCTCGGCGGTCTGCTGGACATGCTCAACAAGTCCGGCCTTGCCGGCCCGGCGCAGTCCTGGGTCGGTACGGGCGAGAACCAGCAGGTCAGCGGCGCGCAGATCCAGGAGGCGCTGCCGGCCGACACCCTGCAGAAGGTCGCGCAGGACGCGGGCGTCAGCCCGCAGCAGGCCGCCGACCAGATCGCGCAGACCCTGCCGCAGGTCGTCGACAAGCTGACGCCGAACGGCCAGATGCCCTCGGAGTCGCTGGAAGAGATCATCAAGGCGCAGAATCTCTGACCCCGCGGCCGGCGAGGGCCCGGCGGCCCGTCCCACGGGATGGCCTGCCGGGCCCTCGTGCTGCCGACTCTGGCTACCCTGGCCGGGCAGAGTCCGTGATCCCTTACGCACCCCTGGAGCGCCCGTGAGAACCGCCGTCGTCATCGGAACCGGACTGATCGGCACCTCCGCGGCTCTCGCCCTGTCCGGCCGCGGGATCACCGTCCACCTCGTCGACCACGACGCGGCCCAGGCCCACACGGCCGCCGCCCTCGGGGCGGGCACGGACGAGCCGTTCGAGGGCCAGGTCGACCTCGCGATCATCGCCGTACCGCCGGCCCACGTGGCCGCGACCCTCGCCGACGCGATCGGGCGGGGCATCGCGCGGGCGTACGTGGACGTGGCCAGCGTCAAGGGCGGGCCACGGCGGGAGCTGGCGGCGCTCGGCGTGGACACCTCCGCGTACATCGGTACGCACCCCATGGCGGGCAAGGAGCGCTCCGGCCCGCTCGCGGCGACCGCTGACCTCTTCGAGGGCCGGCCGTGGGTGCTGACCCCGACCCGGGACACCGACCACGAGGTGCTGAACCTGGCGCTGGAGCTGGTGTCGCTGTGCCGGGCCGTACCGGTGGTGATGGACGCCGACGCGCACGACCGGGCGGTCGCGCTGGTCTCGCACACCCCGCAGCTGGTGTCGAGCATGGTCGCGGCGCGGCTGGAGGACGCCGACGAGACGGCGGTCCGGCTGTGCGGACAGGGCATCCGGGACGTCACGCGGATCGCGGCGTCGGACCCGGGGATGTGGGTGGAGATCCTGTCGGCGAACCCGGGCCCGGTGGCCGATGTGCTCGCGGGGATCGCGGCCGACCTGGAGGAGACCGTGGAGGCGCTGCGGGGTCTCCAGTCCGCCGACGAGGAGAAGCGGCGGGGCGGCGCGGCGGGCATCGAGGACGTGCTGCGGCGCGGGAACGCGGGGCGGGTGCGGGTGCCGGGCAAGCACGGTGCCGCGCCGGCGGTGTACGAGACGGTGGCCGTGCTCATCAGTGACCAGCCGGGGGAGCTGGCGCGGATCTTCGCCGACGCGGGGCGGGCGGGGGTCAACATCGAGGACGTGCGGATCGAGCACGCGACGGGCCAGCAGGCCGGCCACGTACAGCTGATGGTGGAGCCGCGTGCGGTCGCCGCCCTGACCGCCGAGCTGCGGGAGCGGGGCTGGGCGCTGCGGCAGCAGTAGGCGGGTGCGGCGCCGCTGCCGGGGGCTCTGCCCCCGCACCCTCCCCCAGACTTCGTCCGGGGGGACCCCCAGCGCCTCGAACGCCGGCGGGGCTGGATTTTGCGCGCCTGAGTGCGCGGGTGCGGCTCCATGCCGAGTACGCGGGATCCGGGGGTGTCGGGGGCCGGTAACCTTGGGGAGGGGCGCTTTGGCGCGCCCGGACACGTACGCGCAACCAGGAAGGTGCCCGCACCGTGGAAACCGCAGCTCCGTCCGCCGTGATCGTCGCCATCGACGGTCCCTCCGGCACGGGCAAGTCCAGCACCTCCAAGGCCGTGGCCGCCAAGCTCGGGCTGCGCTACCTGGACACCGGCGCCCAGTACCGGGCCATCACCTGGTGGATGATCACCAACGGCGTCGACACCGACGACCCGCAGGCCGTCGCCGTCGCCTCCGGCAAGCCCTCCATCGTGTCCGGTACGGACCCGGCCGCGCCGACGATCACCGTCGACGGCCTGGACGCCTCCGGCCCGATCCGCACCCAGGAGGTCACCTCCAAGGTCAGCGCCGTCAGCGCCGTCCCCGAGGTGCGCACGCTGATCACCGAGCTGCAGCGGTCCATCGCCGCCCAGGCGGACGGCGGGATCGTCGTCGAGGGACGGGACATCGGCACCACCGTCCTGCCCGACGCCGACCTCAAGGTCTTCCTCACCGCCTCGCCCGAGGCGCGCGCCGCCCGGCGCAGCGGTGAGCTCCGCGGCAAGGAGGCCGCCGACCTCGCGGCCACCAGGGAGGCGCTGATCAAGCGCGACGCGGCCGACTCCGGCCGCAAGACCTCCCCGCTGGCCAAGGCCGACGACGCCGTCGAGGTGGACACGACCGACCTCACGCTGGACCAGGTCATCGAGTGCGTCGTCACCCTGGTGGAAGAGAAGCGGGCGGGGCGCAAGTGAGCCATACGCCCTCCCTCAAGGGTGCGGCGGTCGGCAGGCGCATCGGCATCGGGCTCATGTACGGGCTGTGGAAGCCCCGCGTGCTCGGCGCCTGGAAGGTGCCCGCCTCCGGACCTGTCATCCTTGCGGTGAACCACTCGCACAACATAGACGGCCCGATGGTGATGGGGACGGCTCCGCGTCCCCTGCACTTCCTGATCAAGAAGGAAGCGTACGTAGGCCCGCTCGCCCCCTTCCTCGAAGGGATCGGGCAGGTCAAGGTCGACCGCTCCGGCGCCGACCGCACGGCGATAAGCCGCGCGCTCGCGGTGCTCGACAACGGCGGGGCCCTGGGGATCTTCCCCGAGGGCACCCGGGGCGAAGGCGACTTCGCCTCGCTGCGCGCCGGGCTCGCGTACTTCGCGGTCCGCAGCGGTGCGCCCATCGTGCCGGTGGCCGTCCTGGGCAGCGGCGACACCCGGGGGCGGCTCGTCAAGGGGCTGCCGGCCTTCAAGAGCCGGGTCGACGTCGTCTTCGGCTCGGCCTTCGACGCGGGAGACGGCAGTGGCCGCCGTACCCGTACCGCGCTGGACGAGGCCACCGTACGCATCCAGGACCGGCTGACCGCCCACCTGGCCGACGCCAAGCGCCTGACCGGGCGCTGAGCGAGACTTGACCCTAGTAGTGGAGCCGCGCTGCGCGGGTACCACCGATCACCACGAACGACGAGGAACGGACTTCATGAACGACCAGCACGACCACGGAGCACTTGGCGATGCCGAGTACGCGGAGTTCATGGAGCTCGCCGCGGAAGAGGGCTTCGACATCGAGGATGTCGAAAGCGCCATCGACGAGGCGGCCGCCGGCCCCCTCCCCGTCCTCGCCGTCGTCGGTCGGCCGAACGTCGGCAAGTCGACCCTGGTGAACCGCATCATCGGCCGTCGCGAGGCGGTCGTCGAGGACAAGCCCGGCGTCACCCGCGACCGCGTGACCTACGAGGCCGAGTGGGCCGGCCGCCGCTTCAAGGTCGTCGACACCGGCGGCTGGGAGCAGGACGTCCTCGGCATCGACGCCTCCGTCGCCGCCCAGGCCGAGTACGCCATCGACGCCGCCGACGCCGTCGTCTTCGTCGTCGACGCCAAGGTCGGCGCCACCGACACCGACGAGGCCGTCGTCCGCCTGCTGCGCAAGGCCAAGAAGCCCGTCGTGCTGT
Organism: Streptomyces sp. NPDC048337; assembly: GCF_043201175.1. Classification (NCBI taxonomy): domain Bacteria; kingdom Bacillati; phylum Actinomycetota; class Actinomycetes; order Kitasatosporales; family Streptomycetaceae; genus Streptomyces; species Streptomyces sp. NPDC048337. The sequence goes on along the minus strand of NZ_JBICYR010000032.1, from coordinate 31,548 downwards.
GCGCCAACAAGGTCGACGGCCAGAGCGGCGAGTCCGACGCGGCCTCCCTGTGGTCGCTGGGCCTCGGCATGCCGCACCCGGTCTCCTCGCTGCACGGCCGCGGCACCGGCGACATGCTGGACGCCGTCCTCGAAGCCCTTCCGGAGGCCCCCGCGCAGACCTTCGGCGGCGCCGCCCTCGGCGGCCCGCGCCGCATCGCGCTGATCGGCCGCCCGAACGTGGGCAAGTCCTCGCTGCTCAACAAGGTCGCGAAGGAGGAGCGGGTCGTCGTCAACGAGCTGGCCGGCACCACCCGCGACCCGGTCGACGAGCTGATCGAGCTCGGCGGCGTCACCTGGAAGTTCGTCGACACCGCGGGCATCCGCAAGAAGGTCCACCTCCAGCAGGGCGCCGACTACTACGCCTCGCTGCGCACGGCCGCGGCCGTAGAGAAGGCGGAGGTGGCGGTCGTCCTGATCGACACCACCGAGTCCATCAGCGTCCAGGACCAGCGCATCATCACCATGGCCGTCGAGGCGGGCCGCGCGATCGTGATCGCCTACAACAAGTGGGACGAGCTCGACGAGGAGCGCCGCTACTACCTCGAGCGCGAGATCGAGACCGAGATGCAGCAGGTCTCCTGGGCGCCCCGGGTGAACGTCTCGGCGCTCACCGGCCGCCACATGGAGAAGCTGGTCCCGGCGATCGAGACCGCCCTCGCGGGCTGGGAGACGCGCGTCCCCACCGGCCGGCTGAACGCCTTCCTCGGCGAGGTCGTCGCCGCCCACCCGCACCCGATCCGCGGCGGCAAGCAGCCGCGCATCCTGTTCGGGACCCAGGCGGGCAGCAAGCCCCCGCGCTTCGTCCTCTTCGCCTCCGGCTTCCTGGAGCACGGCTACCGGCGCTTCATCGAGCGCCGGCTGCGCGAGGAGTTCGGCTTCGAGGGCACCCCGATCCACATCTCGGTGCGGGTGCGCGAGAAGCGCGGCGCCCAGCACAAGAAGAAGTAGGAGGCGGTTCCGGGGTCAGTAGCCCCGGCGCGGAGCGGGCGGCAGGGCCGCCGGGATGTGCGTCATCCCGGTCTGGTGCTGCCGCCCGCTCGTGTACGCGGGGCTCCCGGTGCCCTGGCCCGCGTAGGCGTACGAGTGGGCGGGCTGCGGGGTGTACGAGGGCTGCCAGCTGTCGGCCTGCTGCTGCCACGGGGATGAGGAACCGTTCCAGCCGCCGGTGCCGCTCCCGCCGGTGTAGGCGCCGCCGTACGAGAAGGCCGTGAAACCGAGTTCCTCCTCGCCCGTCCGGTCGCCCGGCAGGGCCCGGAAGGAGCGCAGGTACTCCGAGTACAGCGCGTCGTAGATCGGGGTGTGCGAGACGGGGCTCGTACGGGACGTGGCGCGGGAGGAGTCGTATGGATGCACGTATCAGCCAACGAAACCGGGGCGCTGCGGATGCGGGCTGACGGGGCTCAAAACACAGATCGCCGGGGGTGCGCGGGACGGACCGCGCACCCCCGGCGCACGCCGCCCCGGCCCCCTGGCGAGGGGGTCGGGACGACAGCTTCGGGAGGCCGAAGGGTCAGGCGGCCGGGGTGCCGGCCAGGGGCATCGAGGCGGCCACGAGCTTGCCGCCGGCGGCGGCCTTGTCGAGCGCGTCGCGCAGCAGGTCCTCGCGGGGCTGCTGGCCGATGGAGCCGACCGGGGCGGCGTAGATGAGGACGCGCTGGGTCTTGTTGACGGCGGCCCGCCACCCGTCGGTGACCGACAGGGCCTGGTGCGCCTGCCACCAGGCGACCTGGCCGGCGCCGTCGGTGCCCGGCTGGAGCACGGCGTGCAGCTGGCCGCCGGCGAGCAGGACCGACCAGCCGCCGAGGGCGGTGGGGACCTCGGACAGGTCGGTGACCGGGATGAAGCCCTGCTCGATGAGGAGCGGGAGGAAGTCGTCGCCGGGGCCGTCGCTGCCGGGGCGGGCGATCGGCGCGGTCGGCTCGACGACGAGGGCGGGGTGCAGCTCGCCGGCGATCAGGATCAGGCCGCTGGTGATGCCGAGGACGGCCTGGCCGCCGGGCACGTTCTGCGGGGCCGCGCCGGGGGCGGGCGCGGCGGGGGCGGGGCTGTCGCCCGTGATGCTGCGGACGGCGCCCTGCAGCTGCTCCTCGGAGACGGTGACGACCTGCGAGGGGATGCAGGTGGCGTGGGCGAAGGCGAGGACGGCGGTCTCCTCGCCGACGAACAGCACCGTGCTGGTGCGGTCGTTCTCGGGGTCGCCCGGGGTGCGGCAGGAGGTGCAGTCGTAACTGCGCGGCGCGTCCTCGCCGACGAGCAGCCTGTCGGCTTCTTCGTCACCGATCTCGGCACGTACCTCATCACTGACGTCGAGCATGCGCGGCACGGGGTGGCTCCTCGGCATAGGTGCGTGGGCCGGGTGGTTCCCGGCTCGCCGGGCTCAACGGGGGAGCGGCGGCCGGGGTCACGCCGTTTGAGGGAACGGATTCGAACCTGGCCCCCGAAGGAGTGAACCGTCCGACCGGGGCTTCGTTTTCGTGCCAACTGTTTTCTGATTGTGCGCAGTTGATGTCCGGGGATGGCTGTTTGGGGGAAGGGGTGCGGGTCGGCCGAGCGGGTGGGGTGCGGGGGAGTGCCGCGTGGCGGGCCGGGAGGGCGCCGGGGGGCTCCGTAGCGTGACCCGATGCACAGGCCGAGCATCGGGCGGGCCGCGCGGGTGGCGGCCGCCGCGCTGGTCCTCGTACTGCCGCCGGACGCCGCGGTGGCCGCGGCCGTTGCCCCGCCGCCGCCCGCGCCCGGGCCGGCCGGGGCGGCGCACCCCGGATCGCCGGGCGTGATCGGTACCGGCCCCGGGGACTGCGGGCCGGGCGGGGCGTGGCCGTGGGACTGCGTGGCCGACTGCGAGAGCGGGGGCCGCTGGGCGGTGAACACGGGCAACGGCTTCTACGGGGGGCTGCAGTTCCGGCAGCCGACGTGGGAGGAGTACGGGGGGCTGGTGTTCGCGGGGCGGGCCGATCTGGCGAGCCGGGGGCAGCAGATCCGGGTCGCGGAGGACGTGATCGGCGGGCAGGGGTGGGGCGCGTGGCCGGTGTGCTCGAAGCGGTACGGGCTGGCGGGGCGGATGCACGTGGTGCGGGCCGGGGAGACGCTGGTGTCGATCGCGCGCCGGCACCGGGTGAAGGGCGGCTGGCGGACGCTGCACGAGGCGAACCGGGCGGTGCTCGGCGACCGCCCGGCGTCCCTCCGCGTGGGCATGCTCCTCACCCTGCCCCCCACGCCCCCAGCGGTCCCGAAGCCCCCGCCCCCTACGGGCTCGAAGCTCCCGCCCCCACCCGGCCCGGTACCCCCAGCCCCCACCGGGGCGAAGCCGCCGGGCCCCGCGGGGTCGTGGACGCCGGCTCCTGCTGGGGCGAAGCCGCTGGCCACCACGGCGTAGAGGCTCCCGGCCCCGCCGGCTCCCGCCGGGCCGCCGGGCCCTGCGGGACGAGGACCTCGGCCCCTGCCGGGGCGAAGCCGCCGGGCCCCGCGGGGGCGTAGATGCCGGTTCCTGCCGGGAGGCTAAGCGCGCTCCGTGGCCTCGGCGGTGAAGGTAAGGGTGCCGCGGCGGAGTTCGTGGATCAGGACCTTGGGGCGCGCCAGCGCCGGGGGGAGGTGCTGCTCCGCCAGGACCACGGCGGCGCCCGCGGCGGCCCGTTCGGCGAGGAGCGCGTACGTGCGGGCCGCTACGGGCGCGGACATGCCCTGGGTGGGCTCGTCCAGGAGCAGTACGGTCCCGGGCGGGCTGAGCAGGGCCCGGGAGACGGCGAGCATGCGTTGTTCGCCGCCGGACAGGGTGCCGGCGGTCCGGGCGAGGAGGGCCTCCAGGGCCGGATACGCGTCGAGCGCGGCCCCGTGCCGCACAGCGGCGAGCTCCAGGTTCTCCGCGACGGTGAGCGACGGGTACACGGCCTGCCGGTCCGGTACGAAGCACAGCCCGCGCCGGGCGCGGTCGTGGGCCGGGAGCCGCGTGACGTCGGCCGCGCGCCAGAGCACGCTGCCGGAGCTGAGCGGGACCGCTCCGGCGAGGGCGCGCAGGGCGGTGGTGCGGCCGGCGCCGTTGCGGCCGAGCAGCAGGGTGAGGGTTGCGGCGGGGACGGGCAGGTCGATGCCGTGCAGGGCTTCGAGGGGGCCGTAGCGGACCCGGGCGGCGCGCAGCGCCATCTCAAGTGCCATGGAGCCGGCCGTCCTCGAGCGTGTGCACGGTGTCGGCGAGGGCGGCGATCAGGTCCAGGTCGTGCTCGATGACCACGAGGGCCGTCCCGTCGGCGGCGAGGGCCCGCAACACCTGGCCGAGCGCGGCCACTTCGGCGGCGTCCAGCCCGGCGGTGGGCTCGTCGAGCAGCAGTACGCGCGGGGAGCCGGCCAGCGCCCGCGCGAGTTCCGTGCGGCGCAGGACGCCGGTGGGGAGGCGGGCGGCGGGGGAGTCCCGCTCGGGGAGGAGCCCGAACAGGCGCAGCGCGCGCAGGGTCTCGGCGCCGGCGGGTTCGGCCTCGCCCGCCGGACGGCGGCCCTGCTCCTCCCCGACGCGGACGTTTTCGGCGACGGTCAGGGTGGCGAAGACGGCGGGCTGCTGGAAGGTCCGGGCCAGCCCGAGCCGGGCCCGGGCGTGCGGGGGGAGCCGGGTGACGTCCCGCCCGTCAAGGAGGATCCGCCCCCGGACGCCGTCCCGGAGCGTGCCGGCCAGGCAGTGCAGCAGGGTGGTCTTCCCGGCCCCGTTCTCCCCGACGATCCCGATGATCCGCCCGGCGTACACGTCGAGATCCAGCCCGCGGATCGGCTCCCCGCCGGGATAGCGGACGCCGAGCCCCCGCGCTTGCAGCACCACCCGCGCCATAGCCGCCCCACCGCCCGCGCCCGCGCCTGCGCCCGCGCCTGCGCCCGCGCCTGGGCCTGCGCCCGCGCCTGGGCCTGCGGCTGCGCCTGCGGCTGCGCCCGCGCCTGGGCCTGCGGCTGCGCCTGCGGCTGCGCCTGCGGCTGCGCCGAGGACCGACTCCACTGCCGTGCCCGCGCCGGGGCCCGTGGCGGTCGGGGGAGGCACCCGGGGTGGTCGGGCGGGTGGGCCGGCCGGGTCTCCGCTCCCGGGGCCGGGACCGGGGGTGCGGTGCGGGCCGGGACCGCTCTCGCCGGACGGCCCGCCAGGGCGGCGGCCGACGCCGGCCGGTGTCGTGCCGGGTGGGACGGGCGGGCCGAGTCGGGCGGGTGGGACGGGCGGGTCGGGTCGGCCGGGCAGGGCCGCCGTCAGGCGACCGGCGCCCGGCAGGCGGCGGGTCGCGAGGGTGGCCAGCAGGCCGGCCAGGAGGGCGGTGAGGGCGCCCGGCGCGGCGGTGTCGAGGGCGGTCAGGAGGACGGCCGCGAGGACCGCTCCCAGGAGGCTGTCCGCGCCCACCGCCACCACCACGGCGAACCACAGCAGGCTGCGGACCGGGTCGAAGGACTCGGGGTCGAAGGCCCGTACCCCCATGCCCAGCAGCCCGCCGCCCAGTGCGGCCAGGGCGGCGCCGATGACGAAGGCGAGGATTTTCAGGCGGGGAACGGGGACACCGGCGGCCGAGGCCGCCGCCTCGTGGTCCCGCAGCGCGGCGAAGGCACGGCCCGGGCGGCCGCTCCGCAGGGCCCGTACGGCCGCCAGCGCGGCGGCGAGGACGGCCAGCTCCAGGGCGTAGAACGCCCGGTCGTCGGCGAAGCCGGCCGGGCGGTCCGGCACCAGCCCGGCAGTGGCGTACGGCTGCGCGAACACGAACCGGCTGACCATCACCCCCACGGCCAGCGTGACCAGGGCCAGCGCCAGCCCGCGCCGCCGGATCGCGGGCGCCCCGGTGAGCAGCCCGAGCGGCGCGACGAGCAGGACGCCGAGCGGCAGGGCCACCAGGCCGGGCACTCCGGCGGCGGCCAGGTGGGCCGTGAACAGGGCGCCGAGCCCGGCGTACGCCGCCTGCCCGAGGGCGAGCTGGCCCCCGCGCCCGGTCACCACGACGAGGGAGAGCAGGACCAGCGCCAACGCGGGGACGCGCAGGGCGGTGTCGAGCCCGGAACCGCCGAAGCGGAGGGGGAGCAGCAGCAGCCCGCCCACGGCCGCCCAGACCAGCCCCCGCAGCGGTCCCGTCAGCCGCCAGGCCCGTCCCGCCGGTCCCGTCCGCCACTCGGGGCCGCTCGGCCCCGCGTCCGGTGGCGCGGTCGAACGGGAGGCCGGGAGGAGGGCCGCCACCAGCAGGGCGATCGCGAAGAGGTTGGCGGAGAGGGACTGGAGGAAGGGCGCGGCAAGGCCCTCGGGGTGGAAGCGGGTGAGCTGGGACTGGGCCACGCCGATCGCCAGCGCCACGGCGACGGCCGCGGGCAGGCTCCGCAGCCGGGCGGCCACGGCCACCGCGAGGACCTCCAGGACCAGCAGCGGGAGTCCGTACGGGTCCAGCCGCAGGTACGGCGCGAGCAGGATGCCCGTCAGCCCGGCCGTGGCGGCGCCGAAGACCCAGCCGGCCGCCGCCACCCGGGCCGTGTCGATGCCGCCCAGCATCGCGAGCCCGCGGTTGTCGACCACGGCGCGCAGCTCGCGGCCGAAGGCGGTACGGCCGGTCACCCAGGCCACCAGCAGGGCGAGTACGAGGACGGTCGCCAGCTGCGGCCACGGCTCCGAGCGCAGCAGGACCGGCGCGTCGGCCCGCGCCCCCGGCCCCCAGACGGCCACGGCCACCCCGACGAGCAGGACGAACACGCCGATGGTCGCCGTCAGGGCCCGTGCCTCGTCGCCGCCCGGGACGATGCGGCCCAGCAGCAGCCCGAGGGCGGGCGCGAGGACGAGGACGGTGAGGGCCGCGGCCACCCCCGTCGGCACGGACCAGCCCACCACCAGCTCGCGCATGACGTACGCGCAGACCATGGCCACCGCCCCGTGCGCCAGGTTCAGCACCCCCGTCGCCCGGTGGGTCACGATCAGCCCGATGCCGGTCAGCGCGGCGGCGCTGCCGACCGCCAGGCCGGCGAGGGTGAGCTCGTACGTCAGCGAGGCCACGGAGGCTCACACACCGGGCACGGGGTCAACCCGTCCTCCCCGGTGGCCGGGAGCACTTCCGGGCGGCCGTCGACCAGGGGGCAGTCCGGGCGGTGGGCGAGGGTGCCCCCGGGAACCCGCACCGGAGGCTCCGAGGAGGAGGGGGCCGCAGCGGAGGTGTCCGAGGAGGCGGCGTCCGTGGACGACCCGGGCGGTCCGTCCGCCCGCTCCGGGCGCCGGCCGGCCCCGCCCAGCAACTGCGCCCCCGCGACGATCAGGGCCGCGCCCGGCACCGTGCACGAGGCCAGGTACGGGATCTGCCGTTCCGCGAACCGCTCTCCGGACACCCCGTACCAGCCGGCCACGCACAACAGCGCCCCGACCGCCACCGCGCCGAGGGCCCACACCGTTCGCATCCGACCCCGATTGCACTCTGCCCGGAAGACATCGACCCTGGAATCATCGAGCCGAACGGCTCGCTCGGACACCGGTGGTGAGCCAGATGGACCTGGGCAGACACCCTCGGATCGGCGTGTGGGCCGCGGCCGCCCTCCTGGCCGCCGTTCCCGCCCTCGCGGGATGCTCCTCCGATTCGGGTAACGACGGGGGCGCTGCGAGCCCCTCCGTCAGCGCGCCCGGCGCGCCGACCGGCACGGGACCCGCGGACCCGGCGGCCGCCAAGGCGCAGATCGAGAAGAACTGGGTCGTCTTCTTCGGCCCGAAGACCTCCATGGAGGAGCGGGTCAAGGTGCTGGAGAACGGTGAGACGCTCCAGCCCCTGCTGGCGGGATTCGCCGCCGATCCCATGGCCGCCAAGTCCTCCGCCAAGGTCACCGAGGTGGTCTTCACCTCGCCCACCGAGGCGCGGGTGACGTACGACCTGCTCGTCGGCGACACCCCGGCACTGCCCGGCAGCAAGGGGACCGCGGTGCTCCAGGACGGCGTGTGGAAGGTGTCGGTCAAGACGCTCTGCGGCCTGGTCGAACTCAGCGGCAATGCGGCGCCGGGCTGCTGAAACCCTGCTGCTGGCCGCGCTCCTGACGGCGAGTGCCGGCTGCGGGAGCCGGCTGCCCGAAAGCGACTTCGCACGGGGGCCGGCGAGCGCCGCCGGGAGCGTCCGGGTCGGGATCATCGCCAGCGTCACCAGCCCCGTGGGCGGGGACGCCTTCACCGGCCCCGGCGAGGGCGCCCGCGCCTGGTTCGACGTACTGAACGCCCACGGCGGGCTCGGCGGACGCCCGGTCGAGGTGGTCGGCTGCGACGACGGCGGCAGCGGCATCGGCAGCAACGACTGCGTCCGCCGGCTCCTCGGCGAGAAGAAGGTGTTCGCGCTCGTCGCGACGACCTCCCTGAACTACGCCGGGGCCCCGCAGGTCGACCGGGCGGGCGTGCCCGACATCGGCGGACAGCCCATCGGGACGGCGTACGACACCTACCCGCACCTGTACGGGATCTACGGCAGCCAGGCCCCCCGCGACGGGAAGTCCCCCGGCTGGGGCGGCACCCTCTACGGCGGCACCGAGGTCTACCGGTACTTCAAGCGCGAGCAGGGCGCCCGGACCGCCGCCGTGGTCTCCTACAACCAGGCGGCCTCCGCCGGGTACGCCCGCCAGATCACCCAGGGGCTGCGCGCCGAGGGGTACGAGGTGGTGCCCGAGCAGCTCGACTTCGCGCTGCCCAACTTCCGCGCGGTCGCCGCCGACCTGCGGGCCCGCGGCACGGACCTGGTCTTCGACGCCCTCGACGCGCACGGCAACGCCCGGCTCTGCGCGGCGATGGACGCCGCCGGGGTGCGGGTGACGGCCAAGGTCACCAACGTGCAGAACTGGAACGACCGGGTCGCGGCCGACTACGAGGACGCGCCGGTGTGCCGCAACTCCCTCTGGGTGACCGGTTCGAGCCGCAACCACGCCGACGCCGCCGACCCGGCGGTCGCCGAGTTCCGCGCCGCCCTCGCCGGGGGCGCGGGCCGAGGGCAGGGCTTCTCCCAGTGGCAGCTCGAAGGCTGGGCCGCCGCCATGTGGTTCACCGACGCGGCCCGCTCCTGCCTGCCCGACCTCACTCGTCCGTGTGTCGAGCGGTTCATGCGGCGGGCCGAGCCGTACACCGCGCGCGGGCTGCTGCTCCCGGCCTCCTTCGTCCCCTCGCCGGTCCCGCCCGCCGAGCGCAGGACCTGCCTGTCCGTGGCCCGCTGGCAGGACGGCAAGGGCTGGGTGACCCAGGGCGGCGGCATGAATGCCACCTGCTTCGACGTTCCGCAGCTGCCCTACCGGCCTTAGAGGGCTGTCGGCGGGCGCTGGCAGACTCGGGGGATGCTCGACACCTCCGCACGACTGCTGCGCCTGCTGTCCCTGTTGCAGGCCCACCGCGAATGGACCGGGGCCGATCTCGCGGACCGGCTCGGGGTGACCCCGCGGACCGTCCGGCGGGACGTGGACCGGCTGCGGGCGCTGGGGTACCCGGTGAACGCCAGCCCCGGGACCGGCGGCGGGTACCAGCTCGGGGCGGGGGCCGAGCTGCCGCCGCTGCTGCTGGACGACGAGGAGGCCGTCGCCGTCGCGGTGGGGCTGCGGACGGCCGCCGGGAACGGGGTCGAGGGGATCGGGGAGGCCTCCGTACGGGCCCTCGCCAAGCTGGAGCAGGTGCTGCCGTCGAGGCTGCGGCGGCGGGTGTCCGCGCTCAACGAGTTCACCGTGCCGATGCTGCGCGGGCCGCAGCGGTCCACCGTGGACCCGTCCGTGCTGACCGAGCTGGCCGCCGTCTGCCGGGACGGGGAGCGGCTGCGCTTCGGCTACCGGGACCACGAGGGCAACGTGACCCGCCGCGTCGTCGAGCCGCACCGGCTGGTGTGCACCGAGCGGCGCTGGTACCTGGTCGCCTGGGACGTGGACCGGGAGGACTGGCGCACCTTCCGCGCCGACCGGATCGAGCCCCGCCCGCCACACGGCCCGCGGTTCACGCCGCGCCCGCCGCCCGCCAAGGACCTGGCCGCGTACGTCTCCCGGGGCGTGGGGCAGCGCGCGTACGCCGCCCGCGCGGTGGTGCGGCTGAAGGTTTCGGCGCAGGAGGCGGCGCGGATCATCGAGCCGAGCGACGGAGTGCTGGAACCGGTCGACGGGGGGAGCTGCCTGCTGCGCACCGGGGCGGTGAACCTGGACGTCCTGGTGATTCACGTCATGCTGCTCGGCTGTGAGTTCGAAGTGGTGGAGCCGCCGGAGCTGACGGATCGCATCAGGGCCGCGCGGGATCTCCTGGGGCGGGCCGTGGAGCCCGCGGCGGTGAAGGAAATGTAGGGGATCTGAGGGGGATTCGCCTGGTCCGGTCCAAGGGATGCGGCAATCTCCGGCGGGAATTCCGGGGCCGAGGCAGGGGGTTTGGACGGGAATTCCAAAGAGCTTGCGCGGCGGGCGTGTCGCGGGCCGGAAAACAATTGGCAGTTGTAGATATTCTGTGACACAAGCGTGACCCGGGACGGACGAACGTCCTGGCGTGGCGCTGACGAACCAACGACGGAGGCGGGCCGGGTCACTGACCCGGCCCGCCTCCGTCGTTGGTTCGTCGTGTGCGGGGGTGAGGTGGTGCGTACCGTCCCCGCGGCGGCCGGCTCAGCCGCCGGCGACCGGGCGGGCGGCGGCCCCCCGGGCGGCGGGCCGGTCGGTGTGCGCCGGGCGGCGGCTGCCGACCGGGGTGACCGGGGTCCGCTCGGACCTGATCAGGTGCGGCCGGCTGGACAGGATCGCCGCCGGTCGGGGTGCCGGACCGTGTCCGGCGGGGACCGCCTGGGTGGTCTGCGCGGCGCCCGCGGCCGGCGCGGACGAGGGCTCCGCGACGGGGTCGACGACCCGCTGGAGCTGCCACTTGCCGCCCGCGGAGAGCAGCGGCATGAGGGCGGTCGCGACCGGGGCGGACATCCGCCCGGTCTCCGCGCGGCGGCGCAGCAGCTCGCGCAGCTCGAAGACGTAGGCCTCGGTCCGGGCGATGAGCGGTTCGAACCAGGGCAGGGCAAGCAGGATCAGCAGACCCGCGGACCAGCCGAGCAGCACATCGCTGACCCAGTGGGTGCCGAGGTACACGGTGGTGGCGCCGACGCTCAGCGAGACGACCGCGGACACCACGGACAGCACCCGCCGGGTGACCACGGTGGAGGCCAGGTAGGCCAGGATCCCCCAGGTCACGACGGCGTTGGCGGTGTGGCCGGAAGGAAATATATCGCCGCCCGCGAAGAGTTCGGCGGAGCCGATCTGGGTGGCGTAGTGCGGACCGAGCCGGCCGAGGCCGAGCTTGACGGACCCGACGGTGATGTTGAGGAGCAGCAGCGCCACGCCGAGGGCGATCAGCGGGCGGAGGGTGTGCTGCCGCCAGGAGCGCCAGCCGAGCCAGGCGGCGACCATGACCGCGGTGGGCCCGCGCTGGCCCAGCACGACGAGGTAGTCGAGGAAGGCGTGGACCTGCGGCCACTGCTCGTAGGGCCGGAAGAACATGACCTGCCAGTCCAGGCGGACGAGCCAGGACGTGGTCAGCACGGCCACCACGATCGCCAGGTAGAAGGCGAGGGTCGATCCCAGGAGCACGACGCGGTGCCGGCTCATCTGCGGGGTTTGCAGATGAGCCGGTCGCTCTGGTTCCCGGTCCAGCCGGGCGAACACCCGCTCCAGACGGGTCAGGATTTGATCGGTACGCACTCAATCGACGTTACCGCGAGCCGATGGTCGGGCCGGGCGAATCGCGGGCTTTGTGATGACCATGTGATGTGGAGTTGGTCTCACGCGGTACTTAATTCCCGGCATTTCGGCAGCGGTTGGAGTGTGGCGGATCCACTGTCCCGGCAATTCTTTCGCCTACTTACCCGGGCTTTATCGCCGCAGGTCATTTCCTTTGCTGAAAGATGGAGGGGAATGATCCATTCCGTTACGTCGGCCGCTACGGGGGGCCCGAACCGTTCAGCCAGAACGCCCCGTAGACCGCCGAGGCCAGGGCCGCCGCACCCAGCACCGCGGCCGCCCGGCGGGTCCGCCACCCGGCCAGCGCCACCGCCACCGGCAGGAACAAGGGGAAGGCCGGCAGCAACAGCCGGGGCTTGGAGCCGAAGTACCCCGACGCGCACAGCGCGAGCGCCACGACGATCCCGCCGTACACGAGCAGCGGAGCCGGCTGCCGCTGCCGTACGCACCGTCCGTACAGCCACAGCACCAGCACGACCCCCGCGATCAGACCGAGTCCGGCCGCGAAGGCCGACGAGGCCAGCTTCGCCCCGATGAAGCGGGCGAAGGCCCACCCGAAGTCGAAGCCGTTGCCCCAGCCCGCCTGCACGTCCAGGTACCCGAACAGGCCGCCCCCGGTGCGCGCGCCGACCCACAGCGCGTACCCCGCCGCCCCCAGCGGAGCCAGCAGCACCCCGCCCGCCATCCGCCAGGACCGTTCCCCGCGGCGCCACGCGAGTACGGCCGCCACCCACACCGCCGCGACCACTGCCGCGCCGACCGGGCGGGTCAGCCCGGCCCCGGCCGCGAGCAGGCCCGCCGTCAGCCACCGGCCGCGCAGGGCCCCGTACAGCGCCCAGACGGCGAGCGCGGTGAACAGCGACTCGCTGTACGCCATGGACTGCACGATGCCGACGGGCAGCGCCGCCCAGACGGCGACGGCGAGCACCCCGGCCCGGCGGCCGTGGAGCAGGTCCGCCACCGCGAAGATCCCCCAGGCCGCGGCGAGCCCCGCCACCGCCGAGACCACCAGGCCCGACGAGCCGTACGAGAGCCCGGTCGGCGCCGACACCAGCCGCTCCAGCCAGGGCAGCAGCGGGAAGAAGGCCAGGTTCGAGTGGACGTCCCCGTTCGGGAGGAGCACCTCGTACCCGTACCCCTCCGCGGCGATGCGGGCGTACCAGAGCGAGTCCCAGCGCGCCGACAGCAGCGTGTGCGGGCTGCTGCCGGCGGCCGCGCACCACACCGCGAGCACGGCCAGCCCGAGCAGCCGGACCGCCGCGAAGACGGCCAGCGCGGGCGCGGCCCGGCGAAATCCAAGATCTTTCACGGGCATGATTATCGGTGGCGGCGGCCGCCGGGCGGCCGCTGGGCAGGCCGGTGGGCGCGGCCCGAGAACCACGGGCCGTGAGCGCGCGTGTACGCGGGGGAGGGGCGGGGCGGGGTGAAGTGGCGCACGCCACACGGCGGCCGCCGTCGGGATGAGAGCTTGGCCACGTGCCGGACAGGCGAACTCGCGTACGCTGATCGTTCACTCGCGTGTCGATGCCGGACCCCGTTGGACGCCGCACAGCGCACCACCCCCCGCGGCTCCGTCAGACGCTGGTCCGCCGAGCGCGAGGGATCACCTGGGAGGTACATGCATGTCGGGGACGAACGCGGCCGGGACCAGGACCCCCTCCCCCTGGCAGCGGATCCGCGCGGCCTCCGGCGGAGCCAACCGCTGGGTCGTCCTGGCGGTCCTGTGCGTCAGCCTGGTGCTCGTCGCACTCGACGCGACGATCCTGCACGTCGCCGTCCCCTCCGTCACCGAGGACCTGCGCCCCGGCTCCATCGAGCTCCTGTGGATCGTCGACGCCTACCCCCTGGTCTGCGCCGCCCTGCTGATCCTCTTCGGCACCCTCGGCGACCGGGTCGGCCGCCGGCGCATACTCCTCCTCGGCTACGGGCTCTTCGGCGCGGCCTCCGCCATGGCGGCCCTCGCCGACAACGCCCAGGTCCTCATCGCCGCGCGCGCCCTCCTCGGCATCGGCGGCGCGATGATCATGCCCGCCACGCTGTCGATCCTGCGCCAGGTCTTCCCCGACCGGCGCGAGCGGGCGCTCGCCATCGGCATCTGGACGGCCGTCGCCGCGATCGGCGCCGCCAGCGGCCCCGTGCTCGGGGGCTTCCTCGTCCAGCACTTCTGGTGGGGCTCCGTCTTCCTCATCAACATCCCGCTGATGGCGCTCATCCTGCCGCTCGGGCGCTGGCTGCTGCCGGAGTCGAAGGGCTCCGCCGACGGGCCGTGGGACGTGCTCGGCGCGGTGATGGCCGCCGCCGGTGTGCTCGGTGCGGTCCTCGGGATCAAGCGGCTCGGCGCCGAGCGCCAGCTGCTCGACGCCCAGGCGCTGGTGCCGCTGGTCCTGGGCGTGCTGCTGCTCGTGCTCTTCGTCCGGCGGCAGAAGCGGCGTACGCATCCGCTGATCGACATGCGGATGTTCTCGCGCGCCGCCTTCTCCACCTCGGTGGGATGCATCGTGCTCGCCATGCTGGCGCTGGTCGGCCTGGAGCTGATCGCCGTCCAGTACCTCCAGCTGGTGCTGCACCTCAGCCCGCTGGAGACCGGCCTGCGGCTGCTGCCGCTCACCTTCGCCGCCATGGCGGCCGGGGCCACCGGGTCCTACACCCTGGCCCGGATCGGGCCGCGCACCATGGTCTCGCTGGGCTTCCTGCTGACCGCCTGCGCCGTGCTGCTGCTCACCTTCATGGGGCAGCACGACCGGCCCGTGCTGCTCACGGTCGGCTTCATCCTGCTCGGGTTCGGGCTGCAGACCACGCTGTTCGCCGCGTACGAGTCGATGCTGAGCGAGGCCCCGGCGGCCACCGCGGGCGGTGCGGCCTCGATCGGCGAGACCTCGTACCAGCTGGGCGCGGGGATGGGCATCGCGCTGCTGGGCAGCGTGATGAACGCGGCGTACCGGCCGGGGCTGGCGGACGTGCCGGGGGTTTCGGCGGCGGATTCGGCGGGCGCCGCCAATTCTCTGGGCGAGGCCTATCAGATCGCCGCGCACCTCGGCGGGGCGGCGGGCGAGTCGCTGTACGCCGCGGCCCGGCACGCCTTCGTGCACGGGCTGCACGTGACGCTGGTGGTGAGTGCGGGGCTGTTGTTCGCGGGGGCGGTGATGGCGCTGAAGCTGCCGAAGGTCATGGACTGCGGGGCGGAGTCGGCGGCCGAGCCGGTGCGGTTGCCCGCCCAGGCGGCGGGGGAGCGGATCGCCGAGGTGCGTCCGGCTCCCGCGGAGCAGGCCGCGGGCTGACGCCCGGTCCGCCGCTGCGGCGCCGGTGCCGGGGCTCCGCCCGGACCCCGTGCCTCAAACGCCGGCGGAGCTGGATTTGTCCGGCGAGCCCGCATGTGACGGGCGGGGCTGGATTTGGGGCCCGGAGGCTAATAGCGTCGGCGGCGCAGTGCGAAAAACTCGCGCTGCTAGGTTTTGTCGGCCGGGTCGGTCGCGCCCACCGCCGGTGGTCCCGGCATCAGGCGGCCGCCAGGCCGCCCACGCCCGCCGGGAGGCCCCCCCCGTGTCACCGTTCCTGCCTCATGATCCGCTCGGACTCGACGAGCTGCTCGGGCCCGAGGACCTCGCCATCCGCGACACCGTCCGCGACTGGGCCGCCGATCGGGTGCTGCCGTACGTCGCCGAGTGGTACGAGAGCGGGGAGCTGCCCGGTATCCGGGAGCTGGCCCGTGAGCTCGGGAGCATCGGGGCGCTCGGGATGTCCCTCACCGGGTACGGCTGCGCCGGGGCCAGCGCCGTGCAGTACGGCCTCGCCTGCCTGGAGCTGGAGGCCGCCGACTCCGGGATCCGTTCGCTGGTCTCCGTACAGGGATCGCTCGCCATGTACGCGATCTGGAAGTACGGCTCCGAGGAGCAGAAGCAGCGCTGGCTGCCCGGCATGGCCGCCGGTGAGCTGATCGGCTGCTTCGGGCTGACCGAGCCCGATGTCGGGTCGGACCCCGCCGCGATGCGGACCTACGCCAAGCGCGACGGCGGCGACTGGGTGCTCAACGGGCGCAAGATGTGGATCACCAATGGGTCCGTGGCCTCCGTCGCCGTCGTGTGGGCGCAGACCGACGAGGGGATCCGCGGGTTCGCGGTGCCGACCGACACCGCCGGGTTCTCCGCGCCGGAGATCAAGCACAAGTGGTCGCTGCGGGCCAGTGTGACCAGTGAGCTCGTCATGGACGATGTGCGGCTGCCCGCGGATGCCGTGCTTCCGGGTGTCACCGGGCTCAAGGGACCGCTCGGCTGCCTGAGCCACGCGCGGTACGGGATCATCTGGGGGTCCATGGGCGCGGCGCGCGCCAGCTTCGAGTCCGCGCTCGACTACGCGAGGACGCGGGAGCAGTTCGGCAAGCCGATCGGCGGCTTCCAGCTCACCCAGGCCAAGCTGTCGGACATGGCCCTCGAACTCCACAAGGGGATCCTGCTCGCCCACCACCTCGGCCGGCGCATGGACGCGGGCACCCTGCGGCCGGAGCAGATCAGCTTCGGCAAGCTCAACAACGTCCGCGAGGCCATCGAGATCTGTCGCACCGCGCGGACCATCCTCGGTGCCAACGGGATCTCCCTGGAATACCCCGTCATGCGGCACGCCACGAACCTCGAGTCGGTGCTCACCTACGAGGGCACCGTCGAGATGCACCAACTGGTGCTGGGCAAGGCGCTCACCGGGCTGGATGCCTTCCGGTGAGAGCCTTGCCTAGCTCTGGTTGAAGAAGTCGCGCGAGCGGCCGGCGGGCTCGCCGCTCACGATCTGGGTGTCGGCCGGGGTCAGCAGGAAGACCCTGGTCGCCACCCGCTCGATCGAGCCGCGCAGCCCGAAGGTCAGGCCGGCGGCGAAGTCGACCACGCGCTTCGCGTCGCCCGGGTCCATCGACGACAGGTTCACGATGACCGGGACGCCCTCGCGGAACAGCTCGCCGATTCCACGCGCGTCACGGAAGCCGTCGGGGGTGACCGTCGCGATCCGGCGGCCCTGCTCGACGGCGGACTCGGAGGCCACCTTGACGCGCGGGTCGGTGACCCACTGGTCGCCGGGACCGGCCACCGAACCCTGTGCCGCGTCCGCGTAGTCGTCGTCGTAGTAACGCTCGTCGTCGCTGTCCTCCACGAGACCCAGCCAGGCACTCGCCTTGCGCACCGAACCCATGGACGCCTCCTTTCACCGCGGTCGGTTGTCTTCTCTCCGCTGCCCCTATGGTCGTCCATGATGCTGACAACGCGCCAAGTGGATAGTCGCCGCGCAGTGGTTTCGTGACGGTACTGGTGCAGAACATCCGTTGCACGGTCAAGGATCCTGGCGGCTACCACTGCTGACTGAGTGAAAATACGACTGCTGCCTCCGCGCGGGTGACCGATGGGGACGTACGAGTGAAGGACGCGGCTCGATACGATGCCCGGCAGGCACGCGTACGACACACGGGGGAAGCGGTTTTGTTCGGCATAGTCAGACCCTGCACGCACCGGCTGGGCGAGCGGTTCAAAACGGAGTGGATGGCCCATCTTTGCGGGCTGTGCCTGGCACTTCGGGGGGACCACGGCCAGTTCGCCCGGATCGTCACCAACTACGACGGGCTGCTCGTCTCCGTTCTGACGGAGGCTCAGTCGGGCCCCGCACCCGGCGCCCGGCGCACCGCGGGCCCCTGTCCGCTGCGCGGCATGCGCACCGCCCCCGTGGCCAACGGCGAGGGCGCGCGGCTCGCCGCCGCCGTCTCGCTCGTACTGGCCTCCGCGAAGGTACGGGACCACGTGGCCGACCGGGACGGGCTGTTGGCCCGGGCCCCCATCGCCGCGGCCGCGCGCAGGGTGGCCCGCGGCTGGGACCGCGCCGGAGCCCGCACCGGGGCCTCGCTCGGCTTCGACACGGCGGTCCTCGTCGACGCCGTGGACCGGCAGGCCGGCATCGAGACGCTGGCCGGGCTCGGCACGCCGGTGCTGGTGGTGACCGAGCCGACGGAGACCGCGACGGCCGCCGCCTTCGCCCATACCGCGCAGCTGGCCGGACGTCCAGGCAACGCGCCCGCGCTCGCCGAGGCGGGCCGCTACTTCGGGCGGCTCGCGCACCTGCTCGACGCCGTGGAGGACCAGGCCGCGGACGCTGCGGCGGGCGCCTGGAACCCGCTCACCGCGACCGGGACCTCGCTCGCCGAGGCGCGGCGGCTGTGCGACGACGCGCTGCACGGGATCCGGCTGGCGCTGCGCGAGGTGGAGTTCGCGGACGCCGGGCTCGCCCACCGGCTGCTGGTGCACGAGCTGCGCACCTCGGTGGACCGGGCCTTCGGGACCAGCAGCTGCGGGCACGTGGGGACGGCCTCCGCAGGGCAGGGCGGCGGCCCGTACGCCGCGAACCCCTACGCGGGCAGCCCCCAGGCCGGCGGCGGCCCGTACGCCCCGAACCCGTACGGCTCCAACCCCTACGGCTCGAACCCCTACGCGCCGGGCGCGCCGCAGCAGGCCCCGGGCGGGCCGGGCGTGCCGCCGCCGATGGGGCCCGGCGGTGGCGGCGGTGGCGGAGGCGGCTGGGGCGGCCTGCCCCCGCAGAAGCCGCGCCGCGGGCTGCTGGCCGGCTGCGCGGTGGCCCTGGGGCTGTTCTGCACCTGCCAGCTGTGCTGCACCGAGCACGAGGGACCGTGGTCCCGGGAGAAGAAGCAGCCCTGGTGCGACAACTGCGACTGCGGCAACGGTAACTGCGACGGCTGCGACTGCTGCGGCGACGGCGGCTGCTGTGACGGTTGCGACTGCGGTTGCGACTGCGGCTGCTGAGGGCCCTTCAGACCGAGCTCTTCCCCGACGCACAGGCCCGGACGGAGTACCTCACGGTTCCCGTCCGGACCCGTGTGGAAGGGTTGAGCGGCATGAGCGATGAAGCAGATGATCAGCCCACCGCCTGGCGGAAATGGCACGAGCATCGGGTGGCCACCGTGTCCGCCCCCTACGGTCCCCTCGCGCTGACCGGCACCCACTGGCTCGCCGACTACCCGGAAGGTCGAATTCCGGCCGTTCCGGGGCGGTGGCGCACGACTGACGGCGGAGTTGCGCTGACGGCCGCCCCCGGTGACTCCCTTCACCTCGACGGCAAGCCCTTCACCGGTGACACCGTGCTCACCGCCGACGAGGCCCCGCCCTCGCACGCGCGGCTCTCGGCGGGGGAGGCGCGGCTCGTCGTGATCCGGCGCGAAGGGGAGTGGGCGGTACGGGTCTTCGACCCCGATACCGAGGCCCGCCGGGACTTCGCGGGGATCGAGGCCACTCCCTATGACCCCGCGTTCGTGCTGCCGGGGCGGTTCCGGCCGTACGAGGAGTACCGCACCGTACAGGTGGAGAACGCCGACGGGCGGGAGCGCGGGCTCGGCCTCGGCGGCGAGTTGCGCTTCCGCTTCGAGGGCGTGGAGCACACCCTCCAGGCGGCCGTCGACGAGCAGGACGGCAGCCTCTGGGTCGTCTTCGGCGATGCCACCGGCGGGCGCTCCAGCTACCGCTTCCGCTTCCTGAAGCCCGGCGTCCCGGCCTGGGGGTCCCCCCGGACGGAGTCTGGGGGAGGCTCGATCACCGTCGACCTCAACCGGGCCCTGCTGCCGCCCTGCGCCTTCGCCGACCACTTCATCTGCCCCTTCCCGCCTCCGGGGAACACCCTTCCCTTCGAAGTGGCGGCGGGAGAGCGGCGGCTGAAAGGCGCTCTTGCGACCGGTATCTGACGCCAGGACACTCCCGACAGTGCTTGTCAGGGACACGGCGCAAACAGAGTGCGCTCCCGTGTCCCGACTGCGCCTCACGGGCTCCGGCACCCCCACGACAGCCGGGCCCCCGAACCTCTCGGAGGACGATAAGTGAGGATCAAGAGCATCACCCGTACCAGGTTGCTCGCGGTGGCCACCGGCCTGGCCGCCGTCGCAGCACTCGCCGCCCCCACCGTGGCGAACGCGGACGCACGGGACGGCGGCGGTTTCAGCGCCGCACGGCTGGCCTCGGCCGGCGCATCCGTCCTGCGCGCCGACGTCGCCGGCACCGCCTGGCACACCGACCCCGCCACCGGGACCCTGGTGGTCACCGCCGACTCCACCGTCTCGGACGCCGACCTCGCGAGAATCAAGCGCGAGGCCGGAGCCGACGCGGGCGCCCTGCGCATCGAGCGCACCCCCGGCAAACTGACCAAACTGCTCTCCGGCGGCGACGCGATCTACGCGTCCAGCTGGCGCTGCTCGCTCGGCTTCAACGTGCGCAGCGGCAGTACGTACTACGTCCTGACCGCCGGGCACTGTACGGACGGCGCGGGCACCTGGTGGACCAACTCCGCCCACACCAGCACG
Source organism: Streptomyces sp. NPDC048337 (assembly GCF_043201175.1). Lineage (NCBI taxonomy): Bacteria > Bacillati > Actinomycetota > Actinomycetes > Kitasatosporales > Streptomycetaceae > Streptomyces > Streptomyces sp. NPDC048337. Next base: position 11,496 of record NZ_JBICYR010000032.1, on the reverse strand, counting down.
CTCGGCACCACGGTCGGATCCAGCTTCCCGACCAACGACTACGGCCTGATCAAGTACGCCAGCAACTCCCCGGTCCCGCCGGGTACCGTCGGCAGCCAGGACATCACCAGCGCCGTCAACGCCACCGTCGGCATGTCCGTGAAGCGGCGCGGCTCCACCACCGGCACCCACAGCGGTTCGGTGACCGGGCTTAACGCCACCGTCAACTACGGCGGCGGCGACATCGTCTACGGCATGATCAAGACCAACGTGTGCGCCGAACCCGGCGACAGCGGCGGCCCCCTCTATTCGGGCACCCGCGCCGTCGGTCTCACCTCGGGCGGCAGCGGCAACTGCTCCTCGGGTGGAACCACGTACTTCCAGCCCGTGGTCGAGGCCCTCAACGCCTACGGGGTCAGCGTCTACTGACCCGGCCGACGGGTAGGCCGCCGCGCCCGCCCTGCGGCACAATCGTGAGCCCCTGCCCAACTCATGGGCGGGGGCTCATCTTTGGGGGAAGAGGAGGCGCGGATGACCAGTTCACCGTCCGGTCGGGGAGGCTCCGGCGCCGATGCGCAGCGGCGGATCCGCCGCAACCGCTGGCTGTTCACCGCGCCCCTGGTGCTCCTGTGCGTACTCGGCGCCGTCCTCGTCTGGGAGATCGTGCGCGGGAACGTCCCCGAGGCCTCCCGGACCCAGTGGCCGTGGCGCCTGGAGCTGATGAGCGCCGAGCCGCTGGCGAGCCTGCTGGCCGTCTCGGCCGGCGCCGTCCTGGCGCGGGCCCAGTACGCCCGTACGGTGCGGCCCGCACTGGGCTGGCGGTCCGAGTACGTGGCGGGACAGCTGCCGGGCACCTCCAAGGCGTGGAGCGTGGGAGTCCTCAACGGCGGCCAGCACAACGTGGTGGTGGACCACGTGGACTACCGGCTGGTCCTGGCCGGGGACCCGCCGGACGAGCCGGGACACGAACCGCGGTGGACGGGCCTGGCGGGGATCGGCGAACGGCTGGCCGGGGCGGGGCTGCGGGCCACGGTCGACTTCCGGCTCGTGGGGATGGGCGCGGGATACCCGCTGGTGGCGACCGGTACCTACGAGACGGTCGCCGTGGGCGTGTTCTCGAAGCGGTTCATCGACGAGGTGCGCTCCTTCTACATGCGCATACAGGTCGTGGACAGCGTCGGGGACACGCACGAGCGGATCATCCAGTGCCTCGAAGGCGCCCGCGAGGCGGTGGTCGCGCCCGTCGAGGAGCCGCCGCCGGTCACAGTAGCCAGTCCAGGGCCTCCGGCTGCGCGTACTGCGCGGCGAAGTGGCCCGCGCCGGGCTTGAGCACGGCGGTGCTGTGCTCGATGTGCCCGGCCAGCCACCGGAAATGGCCCAGGGGGGAGAAGCTGTCCTCCGCGCCGCGCCACAGCAGGACCCGGCCGGCGATGGAGGCGGGATCGAACCCCCAGGGCCGGCAGAAGGCCAGGCTGTCGTCCAGCCACCCGTACCCGGAAGTACGCAGCGCCTCCCGGTAGTTGTCCAGCAGGGCCCGGTGCACCGCGCGGTCCGAGAGGACCGGCAGGTCGGCCTCGGAGAGGTCCGCCCGCAGCTCTTCCAGCAGCTGCCCCGGGTCGCTGCTGATCGCCGCGGCCCGCGGGGTGAGTCTGCGCTCCAGGGCCGCCGGGTCGCGGACGGCGAGCGCGTAGTGCTCGGCGTTGTGGGCGGTCATGCCGGCGAACCAGTCGAGTCCTGCCCCGTCCCACGGCGCGAGGCTGACCAGGGCGGCCGTCCCCGTCACCCGGTGCGGGAGCAGCGCCGCGCAGGCGAGGGCGTGCGGACCGCCCCCGGAACGGCCGACGACGGCGAAGGTGTCCACGCCCAGGGCGTCCGCGACGGCGGCGGAGTCCGCGGCGGCATCGGCCACCGTCCGCCCCGGGGACCGGTCGGAATCCCCGTAGCCGGGCCGGTCGTAGGCGAAGAACCGGATGCCCGGGTACCGCTCGGTGGTGTCGCCCCACACCGTCCCGATCCTGCTCCCCGGCATGCCGTGGTGCAGGAGCACGGGCACACCGTCCGGCGCACCCCAGACCTCGGCCACGAGCAAGCGGCCGTCTCCTGCCCTCACCTCGACGCGCACGACGCCTCCGCGGTCTTCCGGCTTCCTACCGATGTCCCTAGTCTCATGACGACAGCTCTTGATGGAAACACAGCCACGACCCGGAGGGGGAACCGTGACGACCATTCGGAAGCAGCAGCCCGCCGTCTTACCGGCACACCAGGAGCGCGGCAGCCGGCCGTCGCTGGCCTCGATCACCGCCCGCGGCACGGACGCCGACCGGCGCATCGCCCGGGTGCTCCCCGGCGCGACCGCGCCCGACACCCGGACGGTCACCTTCAACTCCTCCCTCTGAGCGGGGGCGCGTCCGCAGCGATGGAGTCCACCGGGGCCGGTGCCGCGCGGCTCATCCCCTTCCGCGAGTTCGTGGTCAAGGTGCACAGCAGATGCGATCTCGCGTGCGACCACTGCTACGTCTACGAACACGCGGACCAGAGCTGGCGGCAGCGGCCCGCGGTGATCTCCGAAGCGGTCGCGGAACGGATCGCGGAGCGGCTGGCCGAGCACGCGGACGCCCACGCACTGCCCTCGGTGACGGTCATCCTCCACGGCGGCGAGCCGCTGCTGGCCGGCCCCGCCCGGCTGCGGCGCCTGTGCGAGGTGCTCACGCGGGGCCTCGACGGGGTGGCCGGACTCGACCTGCGCATCCACACCAACGGGCTCCGGCTCGACGAGGAGTTCCTCGACGTCTTCGACGCGTACGGGGTCAAGGTCGGTGTGTCCCTCGACGGCGACCGTGAGGCCAACGACCGGCACCGCCGCTTCGCGAACGGCCGGACCAGCCACCCCCTCGTCCTCAAGGCGCTCGGGCTGCTCGGCCGGGAGCGCCACCGGCACCTCTACCAGGGCCTGCTCTGCACGATCGACGCGGAGAACGACCCGCGCGCCGTGCTCGACGCGCTCACCGCGCTCGCACCGCCGCGCATCGACTTCCTGCTGCCGCACGCCACTTGGGAGACGCCCCCGGCCAGGCCCGACGGCCGCCCCGACACCTACGCCCGGTGGCTCCTGGAGGCCTTCGACCACTGGGACGCGCAGGGCCGGCCGGTACCGGTCCGGATGTTCGACTCCCTCCTGAGCACACTGCGCGGCGGGCCGAGCCTGACCGAGTCGCTCGGCCTGGCGCCCACGGACCTCGTCGTCGTCGAGACCGACGGCACCCTGGAGCAGGCCGACTCCCTCAAAACCGCCCACGAGGGCGCCGCCGCCACCGGTTTCGACGTCTTCCGGCACAGCTTCGACGAGGTGGCCGCCCATCCCGGCATCCGCGCCCGGCAGTTGGGCCTCGCCGGGGTCAGCGCACCGTGCCGCGCCTGCCCCGTGGTGCGCTCCTGCGGCGGGGGCCTCTACGCGCACCGCTACCGGGCCGCCACCGGCTTCGACAACCCCTCCGTCTACTGCACCGACCTGAAGGAGCTCGTGGAGAGGGTCGAGCGGCGCGCCGGCCCGGCGGCCGTCGCACCCGAGACCGCGGAGCCCGCCGTGCTCGCGGCCTCCCAGCAGGAGCTGACCCGGGTCCTGCTGGTCCGGTTGCACGAGGAGCTGGCGGGCTCCGGGGGAGCGGACTGGCAGCGCTCCTGGGAGCTGATCACGGCCGTCGAGGCCGAGGCGCCCGACGCCCTCGACGCCGTACTGGACCATCCGTACACCCGTACCTGGCTGCTCGGCGCCCTGGACGCCCTGCGCCAGGGGCGGCCGCCCGACGAGCCACCTGCCTTCCGGCTGTCCGCGCTGGCCGCGGCGGCGGTGGTGCGGGGGCGGTCGGAGCTGCCGGCGAGGGTGGTCCTCCGGGGCGGTGAGCTGTACCTGCCCACCCTCGGGCTGCTGCGCACCGGCGGGACCGCGGTCGGGATCAGGGCCGCCGATGGCGGGTTCCACGTACGGGAGGGCGGGACGCAGCGGCGCATCGCGCTGTCCGGGCCGGACCTCGGCTGGCAGCCCGTACGGGTCTGGCGGGGAGCCGGGGCGGGCGGTGCGCCGGTGGCCCTGGACGACCTCGATCCCTACCGCGACTGCTACTCCCGACCGCCCCGGCCGCGGCTGGACCGCGCCGGTGCCGAGGCCTGGAGGCGCCGGCTCGACGCGGCCCGGGCGCTGCTGCACCGTACGGCGGAGGACCTCGCGCGGGAGACCGAGGCCGGGCTGACCACGCTCACGCCGCTCACCGGCCGACGGGGCCCCGGGGGCGGGGGGAGGTGCGGGCCCGGCGCACTGGGCGTGCCCTGCGCGGGAGGCGTACGGGAGACCGCGCTCGCGCTGCTCACCGGTCGGCGGCGGGCCCGGCTGCGTGAGCTGACCGAGGTCGCCGACCTGTACGTACTGGACGGGGAGTGGCTGCACGAGTCCCCCTGGCGGGGGCGGCCGGTGCCGGTGTCGGTGCTGCTGGCCGACGCGCACGCGCGGGTGGCGGTCGAGGCGTTCCGGCGGTCGGGCCGGGGAGCCGATGTCGAACGAGCCCTGGACCGGCTTTCCGGCGCGGCGGAGCTGACCGCGACCGGCAGGGCGGTGGTGGCGCAACTGCGCCAAGAGTTCGAGAAATTCTTGTGAAAGTTTCCACAAGCGCACAGGGGTCTTTGGTCCTCCCCTGTTCGTGCAGGTCAGACGGCATCCATCGGGTTGGTGAACGCGTGTAAACCGACCTTCTACCCATCGGGAAAGGGCTTTTTCGGCGGGGCGGCTTCCGATTTCGGGTGTCGAATTGAGGCATCAGGAAAACGGGGTCGAAATGAAGGAGCCCTGCCATGCAGGCCAACGAGATGGTGGACGGACTGGTCCAGGGGGCGCTCAAGGCGCTCGACCGGTTCGAGTCGTTCAACCAGGAGCAGGTCGACCACATCGTCAAGAAGGCCTCGCTGGCCGCGCTGAGCCGGCATGGTGAGCTCGCGCGGCTCGCCGTGGAGGAGACGGGCCGCGGCCTCTTCGAGGACAAGGCCGTCAAGAACCTCTTCGCCTGCGAGCACGTCGTGAACTCGATGCGCGGGCTGAAGACCGCGGGCGTCATCCGCCGCGACGAGCTGAACGGCATCACCGAGATCGCCGAGCCCGTCGGCGTCGTCTGTGCGATGACCCCGGTCACCAACCCGACCTCGACCACGATCTTCAAGGCGCTGATCGCCCTGAAGACCCGTAACCCGATCATCTTCGCCTTCCACCCCTCCGCGCAGAACTGCTCCGCAGAGGCCGCCCGCACCGTGCGCGACGCCGCCGTCGCCGCCGGCGCACCCGCCGACTGCGTGCAGTGGGTGACCGAGCCCTCCATGGAGGCCACCGGCGCCCTCATGAACCACCCGGGCGTCTCCACCATCCTCGCCACCGGCGGCAACGCCATGGTCAAGGCCGCCTACTCCTGCGGGAAGCCGGCCCTCGGCGTAGGCGCCGGCAACGTCCCGGCCTACGTCCACAAGAGCGCCAAGCTGGGCCGCGCGATCCACGACATCGTGCTCTCCAAGGCCTTCGACAACGGCATGATCTGCGCCTCCGAGCAGGCCGTCATCCTGGACGCCGAGATCTACGAGCAGGGCCTCGCCGAGTTCAAGCGGCTCGGCGCGCACGTGGTCACCGCCGCCGAGAAGACCAAGCTGGAGCAGTTCGTCTTCGGTACGACGGCCTACGCCGCCGACTGCTCCGGCGCCAGGCTGAACCCGGCGGTCGTCGGCAAGTCCCCGCGGTGGATAGCCGAGCAGGCCGGTTTCACCGTCCCCGAGGGGACCTCCATCCTGCTGGCCGAGTGCAACGAGGTCGGCGAGAGCGAGCCGCTGACCCGCGAGAAGCTCTCCCCGGTGCTGGCTGCCCTGAAGGCCTCCGACACCGAGCACGGCCTCGAACTGGCCGCCGCGATGGTCGAGTTCCACGGCCTGGGGCACAGCGCCGCCATCCACGCCGAGGACGAGGAGCTCGTCGAGGAGTTCGGCCGGAAGGTCAAGGCGGTCCGCGTGATCGCCAACTCGCCCTCCACCTTCGGTGGCATCGGCGACGTCTACAACGCCTTCCTCCCCTCCCTGACCCTCGGCTGCGGCTCGTACGGCCACAACTCGGTGTCGAACAACGTCACCGCGGTGAACCTGATCAACGTCAAGCGGATCGGACGGCGCAACACCAACATGCAGTGGTTCAAGGTCCCGCCGAAGATCTACTTCGAGCGCAACTCCATCCGCTACCTCGGCGAGATGGACGGCATCAGCCGCGTCTCGATCGTCACCGACAAGACGATGGTCGCCCTCGGCTTCGTGCAGAAGGTCACCGACATCCTCCAGGCCCGCGAAGGCGCCGTCGCCGTCCAGGTCATCGACAACGTAGAGCCCAACCCGGAGCTGTCGACCGTGCGGGCGGGCGCCGCGATGATGCGCGACTTCGAGCCCGACACGATCATCGGCCTCGGCGGCGGCTCGCCGATGGACGCCGCGAAGATCATGTGGCTGATGTACGAGCGCCCCGAGGTGGAGTTCGCCGACACGAAGGAGAAGTTCTTCGACGTCCGCAAGCGCGCCTATACGTTCCCCTCGCTCGGCGAGAAGGCCCGGATGGTGGCCATCCCGACCACCTCCGGCACCGGCTCCGAGGTCACCCCGTTCGCCGTCATCTCCGATCCGGCCGCCGCCCAGAAGTACCCGCTCGCCGACTACGCGCTGACCCCGAACGTCGCCATCGTCGACCCGGTCCTGCCCATGGGCCTGCCGCCCACCGTCACCGCGGACTCCGGCTTCGACGCCCTGACGCACGCCACCGAGGCGTACGTGTCCGCGTACTCCAACGACTACACGGACGGCCTCTGCCTCCAGGCGATCAAGCTGATCTTCGAGAACCTCCAGCGGTGCGTCGTCGACGGGCCGAACGACCCCGAGGCGCGCGAGAAGATGCACAACGCCTCGACGGTCGCGGGCATGGCCTTCGCCAACGCCTTCCTGGGCCTGGTGCACGCCATGGCGCACACCCTCGGCAACACCTTCCACGTCGCCCACGGCCGCACCAACGCGATCCTGCTGCCCCACGTGATCCGCCACAACGGCACGGTCTCGCACAAGGCCACCCCGTGGCCGAAGGCCGAGGTCTACCGGGCCCCGGAGCGCTTCCAGGAGATCGCGAAGATGCTGGGCCTTCCGGCCGCCACCCCGGCCGAGGGCGTCGAGTCCTATGCCCGGGCGGTGGAGGAGCTCCGCACCAAGTGCGGGATCCCGGCCTCCTTCGCCGAGGAGGGCGTGGACGAGCGGGCCTTCATCGAGGCCCTGCCGACGCAGGCCATGAACGCCTACGCCGACCAGTGCGCCCCCGCCAACCCGCGGATGCCGATGATCGACGACATGAAGCGGCTGATGCGCCAGGCGTACTACGGCAACCAGGAGGGAGCGCAGGCCCGCTGAGGGCAGGGATCGGCCCGCCCGGGTGCCAAGGCCCGGGCGGGCTTTCCGCTATGCGCGGGGGATCAGCAGGGCCGCCGCCGAGCGGGCCTGCTCCAGGGCCCGGGCGCGGTCCGCGCCGCGCTGGCCCAGGACCACCCGGGTGCTCAGCCCGTCCAGCAGCGCGAGCAGTTCCGAGGCGCGGGCGGGGACGTCCATGGGGGCGAAGCGGCCCTGGTCCACGCCCTTGGCCAGGAGCGCCTCCAGATCCTGCTGCCAGCTGTCGTCGATCTCCTCCTGGGCCGCCTTCAGCGGTTCGTTGGAGGCCGTGCGGGCCCACAGCTCGATCCACAGCGTCCAGCGCGGGTCGCGCGGGCCCTCGGGGAGGTAGAGCTCCAGAAACTGGTCGAGCTTGCGCCCGGCCGTCACCCGGCGGCCGAGCAGGGCCCGGCGCTCCCCGGTGAGCAGCTCCTCGCTCCAGCGCAGGGCCTCCAGCAGGAGCCGGTCCTTGCTGCCGAAGTAGTACAGGATGTGGCCGCCGCTGGTGCCGAGGCGCTCGGCCAGCTTGGACATGGTCAGCGCGGCGAGTCCGTCCTCGGCGATCGCCGCCATGGCCTCTTCGAGCATCCGCTCCTGGGCGATCTGCCCGTCACGCCGCCGTGCCGCTCCTGCCACCGCTCCCGCCCTCCGTCTTCCCTGGCCAGACCTTATCCCGGGCAGGGTCTTGACGGCTGTGCGGTCCACCCCTCATCTTGAATGCCATTCAAGAACTTAGAACGCTGTTCAAGATCAGTCAGGGGTGTGCGCAGATGAGCGACGAGGTCTTCAGAGTCGAGACACACGGCATCGACCCGATCCCGGACGAGGAGCGGCACGGCAGCGCCAAGGACCTCTTCTGGCTCTGGTTCGGGTCCAACCTCACCTTCACCTACGTGATCAACGGCGCCCTCGCCGTCGCCTTCGGGCTCTCCTTCTGGCAGGCCACCGCCGTCGTCGTGATCAGCGGACTGTCCTTCTTCGCCGTCAGCGCCGCCGGACTCAGCGGCATCCGCACCGGCACCGCCACCCTGGTCATCTCCCGCGCCGCCTTCGGCGTCCGCGGCAACTTCCCGGCCGGTGTCCTCAACTGGGTGGTGAGCATCGGCTACACCATCGTCAACACCGTCGTGGGCACGCTCGCGCTGGAGCTGGTCCTCGCCGAGACCGGCCTCGCGGACGGGGCGCCGGCCCGTGCCCTCGCCCTCGCGATCACCCTCGCGCTGACCTTCGCCGTCGCCATGTGGGGCCACGCCACCGTGCAGTTCGCGGAGCGCTGGGCGGCGTACGCGCTGGCCGCCGGTTTCGGCGTGCTGCTCGTCCTCGTCCTGCCCGGCGCCGACACCTCCGCCCCGGCCGCGGCGCCCGGCCTCTCCGGCTGGAGCCTGGCCTTCCTCGTCATGCTCGCCGGGCCGTTCTCGTACCTGCCGATGCCCGCCGACTACACCCGCTACCTGCCCCGGACCACCTCCCTGAAGTCGATCACCTGGACGGGTGCCCTCGGCGGCTTCGTCTCCTCCGTGGCCCTCGGCGTCGCGGGCGTCGCCGCCGCCACCCAGACCGACATGACCGACGCGGTCGCGGGGGCCGAGAGCCTGCTGCCCGGCTGGTTCCAGCCGCTGTTCCTGGCCCTCGTACTCGGCGGCTCGGTCACCAACTCGATCATCACGCTCTACTCCTCCAGCCTGAACCTCCAGGTCCTCGGCATCCCGTGGAGCCGCGCCCGAGCACTCGGCATCAGCGCCGCCGTCACCGCGCTCGGCTCGCTCGCGGCGCTCTTCCTCACCGACTTCACCACCTCCCTGCTCTCCTTCCTCTCCCTCCTGATCATCGTGTTCGCGCCCTGGGGCGGGGTCTTCCTCGCCGACATGCTGCTGCGCCGCTGCCGCTACGACTCCGACGCGCTGCACGCCGGGAGCACGGGCGCCTACTGGTACCGCGCCGGCTACCACCCGGCAGGGATGGCCGCCCTGCTCGCCGGCATGGTCTTCGCCGCCCTGACCTGCGACTCCGAGCTGTGGACCGGGCCGCTGGTGGCCCCGCTCGGCGGCGCAGACCTCACCCTCCTCGGCTCCGTCGTCTCCGGCATCGCCTACTGGGCCCTCGCCCGCGGCCGGGTCCCCGCGTACGCACCCGCCGCCGCCCCGGCCGCCTGACCGGCCCACGTCCCACGTCCCACGCAATGGAGCACCCTCACATGGCACCGCGCCCCTTCCCCGCCGACCTGCTGCTCACCGGAGCCCGGATCCACACCGTGGACCCGCAGCTGCCCGAGGCCGAGGCCCTCGCCGTCCACGACGGAACGATCGTCTGGCTCGGCCCCGACGCCGAGGCCGCCGCCTGGGCCGGACCGGACACCCAGCGGATCGACGCGGGCGGCAAGCTGGTCCTGCCCGGCTTCGTCGACGCGCACAACCACGTCCGGCTCGGCTCCGACGACGCCTGCGTCCAGCTGGCCGGGGTGCGCACCCTGGAGGGCATCCACGAGCGGATCCTGGCCTGGCGGCGGGCCAACCCGGATGCCGAGTGGATCGAGGCCGAGGCCTTCGACTACTCCGCGATCCCGGGCGGCCGGATGCCGACCGCCGCCGACCTGGACCCGGCCACCGGGGACGTCCCGGCGCTCGTCCTCTCGTACGACGTGCACACGGCCTGGCTGAACACGGCGGCCATGCGGCGCCTGGGCGTCACCCGGGACCGTACGGACCTGCCCTTCGGCACGGCCGCGGTGGACCCGGAGACCGGCGAACCCACCGGATTCGTCAAGGACTTCGCCGTCAAGGGACTCTCCCGCGACGGCCACCGGGCACTGCGCGAACTGGGCGTGCCGTGGGCCTCGCCCGACCGGCAGTACGGGCGGCTCACCAAGAGCCTCGACGACGCGATCGGCTTCGGCATCACCACGGTGGTGGAGCCGCAGAACTCCCTCGACGACCTCGAACTCTTCGAGCGGGCCCGGGCGGAAGGGCGGCTGCGCTCGCGGATCGTCGCGGCGCTGTTCCACCCGCGCGGCACGGGTGACACCGACCTGGCCGACTTCGAGGACGCGGCCCGCCGCTTCTCGGGGGACCGGCTGCGGGTGGGCCCGCTCAAGCTGTACATCGACGACGTGGTGGAACCGCGTACGGCCGCTCTGCTGGAGCCGTACGCGGGCTGCGGGCACCACCGGGGCGAGACCTTCTACCCGGCGGAGGAGTTCGCGGAGCTCCTCGCCAAGCTGGACGCGCGGGGCTTCCAGTGCTTCGTGCACGCCACGGGCGACCGGGGCATCCGTACCGTCCTGGACGCCGTGGAACACGCCCGTACGGTCAACGGCGTGCGCGACGCCCGCCACCAGGTGGTCCACGTGGAATGCCTGGACCCCGCGGACGTGGAGCGCTTCGCGGACCTGGGCGTGGTGGCCTGCATGCAGCCGAGGCACTGCGCACCGGAGATCGCGGGCCCCGGCCAGGACTGGGCCGAGAACGTGGGCCCGGACCGCTGGCACAAGGCGTGGCCGATGCGGAGCCTGCACGAGGCGGGGGCGGTCCTGGCGTTCTCCAGCGACTGGAACGTGGCGGAGATGGACCCGATGATCGGCATCTACACGGCCGTGACCCGCCGCCCCCTGGCCGGCGGCGAGCCGTGGCAGCCGGCGGAGACGGTGGACGTGGAGACGGCGGTGTACGGCTACACGATGGGCTCCGCCTACGCCAACTTCCTGGAGGAGGAACGGGGTTCCCTCACGGTGGGCAAGGCGGCGGACTTCGTGATCCTGTCCCGCGACATCCTCGCCGTCCCGGCGCCCGAGATCCCGGGCACGGTGGCCGAAACGGTGGTGGTGGCGGGCGAGATCGTCCATCGGGCGGGCTGAGCCCGGGCTGTCGCGCTGCCGGATTCTGCCCGGCGAGCCTGCAATGTGCGGCTCCGTACCCCGCGCCTCAATCGCCGGCGAGGCTGAAGTTGCCGACCGGGGCTGGAAGGTGCCAGGTGGGCTGGATGGTGGTGCCGAGGTCGGGGTCGGGGACGGGGTGGGGTGTCGGCCGGGACTAAAACGAGATGAATTCG
>NZ_JBICYR010000031.1:25195-73984 GCF_043201175.1 Streptomyces sp. NPDC048337 | reverse complement strand
GCGCCCGCCCGCCCCCGCCCCCCCCCCCCCCCGGGGGGCCCCCCCCAAACACCTATTAATTTGTCCCTCCGCGCCCCCCCGGCGGGGGGGGGGGGGGGGGCGGGGCCCCCCCCCCCCCCCTCTGCCGTTCCCGCGCACCCCCGTGACGCGGGCGGCGGGGTCACAGGCCGGCGAGGAACTTCCCGACAGCCGTGTGGAAGGCGTCCGGCTGCGTGAAGGGCACGAAGTGGTCCCCGTCCAGGGGGATGTACGAGGTGCCGGGGCGTCGGGAGACCATCGCCTCGGCCGTGGCCTGCGGGAGGGGCGCGCTGCCGGTGGCGTGGATCAGCACGGCGGGGCAGCGGCTGCCGAGCCAGGCGTCCCAGTGGTCGCCGCGCGCCCCGGCGATGGCGTCGAGCATGTCCTGCGGGTGGTAGGGCAGCCGCCAGCCACCGTCGGCCAGCGGGCGCAGGGCCTGGGCGACGAACTGCGAGCCGATCGGCCCGGCCGCCTCCAGGAGCTCCTCGCGGGTGGCCGCGGTGTAGCGCATGGTGTGCAGGAACTCGAACCCGGCGGGCGCCCGCCCGGCCTCGGGGGCTCCGGTGAGGGGGACCTCGATGGTGGAGTCGACGTTGACGAGGGCGCTGACCCGGCCGGGGTGCTCGGCCGCCAGGTGCACGGCTGTGATGCCGCCCAGCGAGTAGCCGAGGACGGCCACCGGGGCGTGCAGACCGAGGTGGTCGAGGAGCGCGAGGGCGTCGGCGACGAACCCCTCGGTGCGGTAGTGCGGGGCGCGGTCGGAGTCGCCGTGGCCGCGCTGGTCGGGGGCGATGACCCGCCACTCGTCGCCGAGGGCCTGGGCCAGGCCGATGAAGGCGCCGCCTTCGGAGAGCCCGCCGTGCAGGGCGAGCAGGGGGCGGCCGGGGCCTCCGGAGTCCAGGTAGGACAGGGTGCGGTCGTCGATCTTCAGCTCGTGGCGCATGGTGTCTCCCCGTTGTTTCCTCGGTCTTGCGACTTCCGGTGGCTTCAGCCTGCCAGGGGTTGGGCGCTTGCGCAATACGTTTGTCTTGGGCGGTTGTGCAAGAAGGGTGGGCGGCTACGATCCCGGCATGGGAAATCGGGAGGACCTGCTGGCCGGAGCGCGCCGCTGCCTGGAGGAGAAGGGGTACCTGCGCACGACCGTGCGCGACATCGCCACGGCCTCGAAGGTGAGCATGGCCGCGATCGGCTACCACTTCGGATCGCGCGAGGCCCTGCTCAACCAGGCGCTCTTCGCCGCGATGGAGGAGTGGGCCGCGGGCTCCGGCCGCCTCGCCGGCCAGGGCGACACGCCGGGGGAGCGCTACGCCGACACGTGGGACCGTAAGATCCGGGACTTCGGCGAGACGCGCTGGCTGTGGCTGGCCTCCGTAGAGGCCTTCGTGCACGCGCAGTCGGCGCCCGAGCTGCTCGCGATCCTCGCCGAAGGCCAGCGCCGGAACCGGCGCATGGTGGCCGCGGCGCTGCGCGGGGTCCCCGAGGGCGAGGTGTCCGAGGAGGACGTACGGGCCCTCGGCTCGATGCACATCGCGCTGCTGAGCGGGGTGATGGTGCAGACCCTCACCGACCCGGAGCAGGCTCCGAACGGCGGCGAGATCCTCCAAGGGCTGCGCACGATGGTCGAGTTGCTCGAAAGCTGACCGCTACCGACGGGTAGTAAAGGCAGGCTCCGCACGCCATAATCCGGTCCCACCACTGGGTCGGCAAAGGGGCGGGCATGGGCGTGGCATCGGGCACGGGTACGGACGCGGGCGTGGGCGCGGCCGTGGGCACGGAGACGGGCGCGGGCACGGGTGCGGGCGCCGCCGTGAGCACGGCCATGGATGCGGGCGCGGTCACGGCCGTCGGCACGGCCGCGAGAACGCGCATACGCATGCGCACGGGCACCGGTACGGGTGTGCTCACCGGCCTGGGACGCCGCGGCTTCCTGGCCGGGGCGCTCGCCGCGGGCGCCGCCGTGGCGCTCGGTACGGCGGCCTCACCCGCGTCGGCGGCCGCACGGGCACTGGGCACGCAGGACTGGATGGCCGGCCTGGCCGACTCCACCGCCCTCCAGCGGATGACCATCCCCGGCACCCACGACTCCGGCGCCCGCCAGGGCGGGCTCTACGTGGCCTGCCAGAACACCTCGATCGGCGAACAGCTCGACTCCGGGATCCGCTTCCTGGACGTGCGGTGCCGCGTCACCGGCGGCTCCTTCGCCATCCACCACGGGTCCTTCTACCAGAACCTCATGTTCGGGGACGTGCTCGTCGCCTGCGCGAACTTCCTCGCCGCGCACCCCTCCGAGACCGTCCTGATGCGGCTCAAGCAGGAGTACTCCACGGACAGCGACGCGACCTTCCGCGCCGTCTTCGACGACTACCTCGACGGCCGGGGCTGGCGCCCCCTCTTCCGCATCGCCGACGCCCTGCCGAACCTCGGGCAGGCCCGCGGCAAGGTGGTCCTCCTCGCCGACAACGGCGGACTGCCCGGCCTGCGCTACGGCGACGGCAACGTCTTCGACATCCAGGACGACTGGAACGCCGAGCCCTTCGCCAAGCGCGGCAAGATCGAGAGCCACTTCCGCAAGGCCGTCCAGCAGCCCGGCAAGCTGTTCGTGAACTACACCAGCACCTCCGCGTACATGCCGCCGCGCTGGAACTCCGACCGGCTCAATCCGCAGGTGCACGCCTTCGTCGACGGTGGGGAGATGTCCGGCCGGACCGGGCTGGGCATCGTCCCGATGGACTTCCCGAACACCCGCTCCGGCCTGGTCGCCTCACTGATCCGGCACAACTGACGGCCCGGCCGGCGGCGGGGTCGGCGCCCCCGGGAAGCGGAGCACCGCCTCCGTCCCCGCGCCGCCGTCGGCCGCCGCCCGCAGCTCGGCGCTGCCGCCCGCGCGCTGCACCGTACGGGCCACGATGGACAGGCCCAGGCCGCTGCCGGGCAGGGCGCGGGCCTGCGGGGAGCGCCAGAACCGCTCGAAGACGTGGGGGAGTTCCTCGGCGGGGATGCCCGGCCCGTGGTCCCGTACGGCCAGCTCGCCCGCCCGCAGCGTCACCGCGACCGCGCCGCCGGGCGGGCTGAACTTCACCGCGTTGTCGAGGACGTTGACCACCGCGCGCTCCAGGGCGGCCGCCTCACCCCGTACGTACCAGGGCTCCAGCTCGGCGGTGAAGTCCAGCTCGGGGCCGCGCAGCCGGGCCCGGGACAGCGCGCTCCCGGCGATCTCGTGCAGGGCCACCACCCCGAGGGGTCCCGGGGAGAAGGCGTCCGGGCGGGACAGCTCCTGGAGGTCCCCGATCAGCGCGGCGAGCTCCGTCATCTGCGCCTTGACCGAGGCCAGCAGCTCTCTGCGGTCCTCGGGCGGGATGGCCCGGCCCGTCTCCTCGCTGCGGGCGAGCAGCTCGATGTTGGTACGGAGGGAGGTGAGCGGGGTGCGCAGCTCGTGCCCGGCGTCGGCGATCAGCTGCGCCTGCCGCTCCTGGGAGGAGGCGAGGGCGGCCGTCATGGAGTTGAAGGACCGCGACAGGCGGGCGATCTCGTCGTCGCCCCGGTCGGGGATCCGTACGGTGAGGTCCTCGGTCCGGGCGATGTGTTCCACGGCGTCGGTCAGTTCGTCGACGGGCCGCAGCCCGGTACGGGCCACCCACAGACCGGCGGCGCCCGCGCCCACGATTCCGACGGCGGAGACGAGCAGCAGGACCCAGGCCAGGGTCGACAGGGGCTTGTCCACGTCGGCCAGCGGCCGGGCCACCGAGACCGCGAAGATCGGGGCGCCGGGCTGGGTCTGCGCCGCGAAGGTGTACACGCGCATCGCGACGCCGTTGTCGGTCATCGCGTCGTGGAGTGCCTTGGTCTTGCGGCCGGCCGCGACCTCCCGGTCCGTGTCCGTGACCGGGAGGTCGGTCTGGCCGCTCACCCAGCAGTGGCCGCCGTCTGCGGTCACGATCTGGACCGTCGCGTTCAGCTTCTCGGCGATGTCCTGCGGGACCTGTGCCTGAGGGCGGGCGGGACAGCCCTGGCGCAGCCGGTCGAGGACCTGTGCGGTCGGGTTGGTGGACATCAGGGACTGGTTCAGCTGGTTGTCCAGCTGGGCCCGCACCATCACCCAGGACACCCCGGACACGGCGGCCACGGCCAGTGCCACCGCCACGGTGACCAGGAGCGCCAGCCGCGAGCGCAGCGGCAGGGCGCGGAATCTGGCGGCCGGGCTCACTCGGGCCCGCTCTCGCCGGCGCGCAGGACGTAGCCCACCCCGCGCACGGTGTGGACCACGCGGGGCTCACCGCCCGCCTCGGTCTTGCGGCGCAGGTACATCACGTACACGTCCAGGGAGTTGGAGCTGGGCTCGAAGTCGAAGCCCCAGACGGTCTTGAGGATCTGCTCCCGGGTCAGGACCTGGCGCGGGTGCGCGAGGAACATCTCCAGCAGCGTGAACTCGGTCCGGGTCAGCTCCACCGGGCGCCCGGCCCGGGTGACCTCGCGGGTGGCGAGGTCCATGCGCAGGTCGCCGAAGGTCAGCGCGTCCTCGTGGCGGTCGGTGCCGGGCCGCGGGGCGGCGTAGGAGCTGCGGCGCAGCAGCGCGCGGACGCGGGCGAAGAGCTCGTCCAGCTCGAAGGGCTTGACGAGGTAGTCGTCGGCGCCCGCGTCGAGGCCGGTGACGCGGTCGCCGACGGTGTCGCGGGCGGTGAGCATCAGGACCGGGGTGACGCTGCCCGCGGAGCGCAGCCGCCGGGCCGCCGTCAGACCGTCCATCCGGGGCATCTGGATGTCCAGGACGATCAGGTCGGGGGCGTACGAGGCCGCCTTGTCGAGGGCGTCGAGCCCGTCGACCGCGGTCTGTACGGCGTACCCCTCGAAGGCGAGGCTGCGGCGCAGGGCCTCTCGGACGGCCGGCTCGTCGTCGACGACGAGGATGCGCGCTTCGCCTTCGGCGGGGTGCATGGACGGTGCCTCCATGGTGGTCGTGACGTTCCCTCCAGCGTCGCACGGCCGTCTGTCAGAACGAGGTGTCGAAGCCGTTGCCGCTGTTGTCGCCGCCGGTGCCGGAGGTGCCCCCTGCGCCGCCCGGGCCGCCCTTGCGGAGGGAGTCCAGGTCCGCCTTGATCGTGTTCACCGGGATGGCGAAGCCGAGGCCGACGCTGCCGGCGGTGGAGTTGCCCGAGGAAGGGGAGTAGATCGCGGAGGGCATGCCCACGACCTCGCCGTTCATGTTGAACAGGGCTCCGCCGGAGTTGCCCGGGTTGAGGGAGGCGTCCGTCTGGATGGCCTTGTAGGAGGCGGTGTCGTTGCCGGTCTTCCCGTTGAACTGCTGGCCGTTGAAGGAGAACGGCCAGCCGTCGCCGCCGCGCTGGGGGGACTGCTGGGTCTCCGGCTTGGACACGTTCACCTCGCGGTTCAGCGCGGAGACGATGCCGCTGGTGACCGTGCCGGTGAGGCGGTCGGGGGAGCCGATGGCGACGACCTGGTCGCCGACCTTGACGCCGTCGGAGTTGCCGAGCTTGGCGAGCCTGAGGCCGCTCGCACCCTGCAGCTTGATGAGGGCGAGGTCCTTGTCGGGGTCGGTGCCGACGACCTTGGCGGAGTACTTCTTGCCGTCGCTCATCGTCACCTGGATCTCGGAGGCGCCGGCGACGACGTGGTTGTTGGTGACGATCTCGCCGTCGGCGGTGACGACGATGCCGGAGCCGGTGCCCTGGCCGGAGCCGGTACGGGTGTCGATGCGGACGACCGAGGGGCTGTTCTGCTCGGCGACGCCGGAGACGGTGCCGTTGCTGGACTGCGAGACGTTGGTCCCGTTCACGCCGCCGGAGCCGGTGCCGTTCCGGGTGCCCAGCAGCTGCTGGACCGCGGCGGCCGTGCCACCGCCGACCACGGCGGCCGCGAGGGCGACGGCGGCCAGCAGCGCGACCGGCTTCTTGGCGCGGGGGGCGGCCGCGTGGGCCGGGCCGTGGCCCTGCGGTGCTTCGGGGACCGTCTCGCCCCGGATGACCGGAGGCTGGTGCGCCTCGTGCCATCCGGGCGCGGCGGGCGGGTGCACGGGCGGCGGCGGGTACGCCCCGGCCACTCCCGCGTCCTGCGCGAGCCGGTCACGACCCCGCTGCCAGTCCTCGCCGAACGGCGCGTGCTGGGTCCTGGGGGCACCTCCCAGCGGTAGCTGGGGGAGGTTCTCCTGGGGGTACTCGCCTTCGCGGCGGAAGCTCTCGGTCATGGCTACGACTCTCGCCGCCGATCATGAGAGCTTCCTGAGTCTGACCTGAGAAGCCCGACAGAACCGCGTATGCCCGATATAAGGACCTGGCGGACCATGTGCGCGGCTGCTAGCTTGAACGCGTTCAACTGAACAAGTTCAAATCCTGGGGGCGGGTATGGCAGGGGATGCTGTCGAGAAGGTGGCCGCGCGGCAGTGGGGCTGGGCCGTGGCGGCGGTGGTGACGATGGTGCCGGGGCTGTTCATCGGGCTCCCCAGCCTGCTGGCCGGCTACTTCGTCATGACGGCGATCCCCGTCGTCGTCCCGCTGACGCAGCTGCGCGCGCCGCGCTTGTTCGCCCGGTGCTGCCTGGTCATCGGCATCGTGCTGCTCGGCTGGTCGCTGGTCGCGGCCCTCCTCGGGATGATCTTGTTCCTCCCGGCGGCCGTGCTGCTGCTGATCGCCGCTTTCGCGGACGGCCGCAACCGGCCGGGCGCCCGGTTCGTGCTCGGCGGGGGCGGCGCCGCCGCG
Organism: Streptomyces sp. NPDC048337; assembly: GCF_043201175.1. Lineage (NCBI taxonomy): Bacteria > Bacillati > Actinomycetota > Actinomycetes > Kitasatosporales > Streptomycetaceae > Streptomyces > Streptomyces sp. NPDC048337. Next base: position 67,256 of record NZ_JBICYR010000031.1, on the reverse strand, counting down.
GCGCTGATGGTGCTGGTGGGCCTGGGGCTCTACATGCCCGGTGGTACGGGCACCAACGCCGGCCACCCGCCCCCGCATCCGGGCACGTACTACCGGGTCACGGTCGACTCCTCGGCCAGGTTCCGCGAGCCGCGCTTCCGGCGCGGCGTGGACGAGCTGAAGACGTACAGGGCCACGCTCACCCAGACCTTCACCTGGCAGGACCGCTCCTACCTCACGGTCGACTACCGCGCGGACGCCAACCACGTCTGGATCAGGAAGAAGATCGAGAAGCTGCCCGGCGTCACCGAGGTACGCCTCTGCGCCTCCCTGGCCTGCGAAGAGAAGGGACCGGGGACGCCTAGCGGCAGCCGCAGGAGCGGCGGATGACCAAGGCCGACGGGAACTGCTTCAGGCGCTCGCGCCGCGAGCCCGCCACGCGCAGGGCGTCGTCCAGGACCAGGTCCACGGCGGCTCGGGCCATCGCCGGGCGGTCCGAGGCGATCGTCGTCAGCGGCGGGTCCGTGAGGGCCGCCTCCTTGACGTCGTCGAAGCCCGCCACGGCCAGTTCCCCGGGCACGTCGATGCGCAGTTCGCGGGCGGCCCGGAGCACGCCGATGGCCTGGTCGTCCGTCGCGCAGAAGATCGCCGTCGGACGGTCCGGCCGGGCCAGGACCTCCAGGGCGACCTTGTACGCGTCGTAGCGGTTGTACGGGGCCTCGATGAGCCGGCCCTCGGTCGAGCGGCCGGACTCCTGCATGGCCCGGCGCCAGCCCTCGACGTGGTCGGCGACCGGGTCGCCGACGGACGGGGTGTTCTCGACGCCGCCGATGCAGGCGACGTACTCGTGTCCGTGTTCGAGCAGGTGGCGGGTGGCGAGCTGGGCGCCGCCGATGTCGTCCGTGACGACCGCGACGTCGTCGATCGCCTCGGGGCGCTCGTGGAGGAGGACCACCCGCGCGTCCCAGGCCTCGATCTCCGAGGCGGCCTGCTCGCTCATGCCCTGGCTGACCAGGATCAGGCCCGACACCCGCATGCCCAGGAAGGCCCGCAGGTAGTGGACCTCGCGCTCGGTGCGGTAGTCGGAGTTGCCGACCAGCACCATCTTTCCGCGCTCGGCGGCGGCCTGTTCGACCGCGTGCGCCATCTCCGCGAAGAACGGCTGACGGGCATCGGGGACGATCATGCCTATGAGGTCGGTGCGCCGCGAGGCCATCGCCTGGGCGACCCGGTCCGGGCGGTAGCCCAGGTCCTTGATCGCGGCGAGGACACGCTCGCGCGTGGCCGGGGCGACCGGCCGGGGTCCGTTGTTGATGACGTACGAGACGACGGCGGTCGAAGTACCCGCCAGTCGCGCTACGTCATCCCGCGTCACCTTGGCCACGCGCGAAGTCTACGCGGGGTGACCTACCTCTGGGCAGGGCGTCCTGCCGAGTGGACGATCACAGGCTCTTCGGCCGTCCGGGTGACGGCCTCCGCCGCCTTCGCGGCCGCCTGCGCCGCGGCTTCCGCCGCCGCCCGCTCGACCTTCTCCGGCGTCACGAAGCGGTAGCCGACGTTGCGGACCGTACCGATCAGCGACTCGTGCTCGGGGCCGAGCTTGGCGCGCAGGCGCCGTACGTGGACGTCCACGGTCCGGGTGCCGCCGAAGTAGTCGTAGCCCCAGACCTCCTGCAGCAGCTGGGCGCGGGTGAAGACGCGGCCCGGGTGCTGCGCGAGGTACTTGAGCAGCTCGAACTCCTTGAAGGTCAGGTCCAGGACCCGGCCCTTCAGCTTCGCCGAGTACGTCGCCTCGTCGACCGACAGGTCGCCGTTGCGGATCTCCATCGGGGAGTCGTCCGAGCCGAGCTGCTGGCGGCCGGTGGCCAGCCGCAGCCGCGCCTCGACCTCCGCCGGGCCGGCGGTGTCCAGCAGGACGTCGTCGATGCCCCAGTCGGCGGTGACGGCCGCGAGGCCGCCCTCGGTGACGACGAGGAGGAGCGGGCAGCCGGGCCCGGTGGACCGGAGCAGCTGGCACAGCGACCGCACCTGCGGCAGGTCGCGGCGCCCGTCCACGAGGATGACGTCGGCACCCGGGGTGTCCACGAGCGCCGGGCCCTCGGCCGGGGCCACCCGGACGTTGTGCAGCAGCAGGCCGAGGGCGGGCAGCACCTCGGTGGACGGCTGCAGGGCGTTGGTCAGCAGCAGGAGGGAGCTCATGCCCGACCACCCCGCCCGGTTCCGGTCGGCAGGTCGAACACGGTTCGCTGGTCCATCACGTCGGTTCCTCCTCGGTCCCGTCGAGGACATGCGTGGTTCTGCTTCGTACGTGTGGTGCGTGGTCTCCGCCCGGTCCCCGCGCCCTGAGGTCCGGATGGATACCACTGTTCTCGGTTCGTTCAACGTGCTGAAAGCACAAAAGGACCCGGGGGCAACGTTGCCCGGATCCTCTCGCAGCAGAATAGCCCACCGACCCTTCCCCGGCCGAGGCCTCTTCCGCTCCTCTTCTGTGGTTCCTGCCACGCCCAGCACCTGGGGGCACCTCCCAGCGGTAGCTGGGGGAGTATGCCCCGGTTTCATGCGATCGGCGGCCCGCCGGGCGGGACGGCCGGGCCGCCCGGGTGCACAGGGGGCGCGCGGAGGCACGCCTGAGCGGGCGGCGGGAGGGGTCATCATGGAGGCCGACGGTAGAGAGCCGACGATAGGAGCTGCAGTGGCAACCGGAACCATCCGCTACTGGGCGGCGGCCAAGGCCGCGGCCAAGACGGCGGAGGAGCCGTACTCGGCGCGGACACTGGCCGAGGCGCTCGACGCCGTGCGGGAACGCCACCCCGGGGAGCTGACCCGGGTCCTGCTGCGCTGCTCCTTCCTCGTGAACGACGAGCCCGTGGGCAAGCGCCCGCACGATGCCGTCCTGCTGACCGAGGGGGGCACCGTCGAGGTGCTCCCGCCGTTCGCGGGCGGGTGAGCCGATGAGCACTCCCGAGGAGCAGCAGCACCAGCAGCACCAGCAGCAGGAGCAGTACCAGGACCCGTACGGGACCCAGACCTGGCAGTCCGACACCTGGGACACCGGCTACCAGCCGGTGCAGCCGCCGCTGGGCGGGGTGCCGGGGCAGCCGGTCGCGCCCGAGGGGTGGTTCCGGGACGAGGCCCCGGCGGCCCCGGCGGCCCCCGCCCCGGGCCAGGACTGGTCGCACCCCGCTCCGGCGGCCGAGCAGACCGCGTACCTGCCGCCGTACCAGGAGCAGGCCCCGGCCCCGGAGGGCTGGTTCCGCGACGAGGTCCACGCTCCGGCCGCGGAGCAGACGGCCTACCTGCCGCCGTACGTGGAGCAGGCCCCGGCGCCGGCTCCGGCTGCTCCGGACGGGTGGTTCCGCGACGAGGTCCAGGCCCCGGCTCCGGCCCCGGCCCAGGACTGGTCGGCGGCCGAGCAGACCGCCTACCTCCCGCCGCAGACGGCCGCCGCCCCCGCGGAGGAGACCGCGTACCTGCCGCCCGTGCGGCCCCTGCCGGAGGCGGCCGCGCCCGCCGCCGAGGAGGAGCCCGCCTGGTCCCCGCCCACCCTCGCGGGCAACACCCTGCGCGCCGTCGACCCGGCCCAGGCCCGCGCCGAGGGCCGGTCGCCGATCATCGACCCCGGCCCGCAGTCGGCCATACTGACCGCCGCCCTCGGGATCCTGCTCGCCGTGGCGGCGGCGCTCGGGAAGCTCGCGCTCGTCGTGCCGCTGATCGCCCTCCAGGGGCTCACCGCGGCCGGCTGGTTCCGCCTCAACGGCATGTGGCCCGCCCGCCAGGGCATCGCCCTCGCCTTCGCCGGAGCCCTCGTCGCCGATGTGGCCGTGCTCGCGGTGGACGACTCGTACGGCCCCGGCGCGGTCATCGGCACCCTCGGCGCCTGGGTGCTGCTCACACTCGTGCTCCAGCTGCGCAGCCACGCCGACCCCGACGAGCGGATGTACGGGCTGATGGCCTCGGTGGCCTCCGCCGCACTCGCCATCGTCTGCGCCGGCTACCTGGCCGCCGACACCGGCGCCGTGACCGTCGGCGCGGCCGCCGTGGCCGTCGCCGTCTTCGCCCGCGCGCTGCCGCTGCCCACCGCTCCCTCGGTCGGCGTTTCGCTGGCCGCGGCCGCCGGTGCGGGCATCGCCGTCGGCGGGCTGGCCGGCGTCGGTGTGGGCGGGGCGCTGATCGGCCTCGTCGCCGGGGTCTGCGCGCTGATCGGGCTGCGCGTGGCGGCGTACGACTACCCGTCGAAGTTCGTCCACATGACGGCCGGTGTCGCGCTGCCGCTGGCCGCGGCCGCGCCCGCCGTCTACCTGATCGGCCGGGTGGTGGCCTGACGGCCCCTTGACGGCCGGTCATGGTCCACTTGATCGCACGTACCGACTAGTAGGGGGAGGGGCACGTGCGTTTTCTGCGTGTCGTTGTGATCATCGGAGTGGTGCTGGGCGCGATCTTCGTCGGAGTGGACCGCTGGGCGGTGAGCTACGCCGAGAACCGGCTGGCCGACCGGATCCAGGCCCGACAGGGGTTGGCCGGCAGCTCGGAGGTGGACATCCACGGGTTCCCCTTCCTGACGCAGGCGCTCAGCCGCGACCTCGACCAGGTCGACCTGAAGCTCCGGGGCGTCGAGGTGATGGCGGACGGCCGCAAGACGCGCCTCTCCGAGCTCGACGCGACCTTCCGTGGTGTGACGCTGAACGGGGACTACAGCCGCGGCACCGCCAAGACCGCGAAGGGGACCGCGCTCATCACGTACGGGGACCTCTCGGCGGCCTCGCAGACCGGCGCGAGCCTCTCCTACGGCGGGGCGCCGGGCAAGGTGAAGGTGACGGCGGGTGTGGACGTCCTCGGCAGGACGTTGACGCGCAGCGTGGTGTCCACCATCACCCTTGAGGACGCGAAGGACGGAAAGGGCGGCAAGATCGTCCGCGTGCGTGCCGAAGAGGTGCCGGGTGAGGGCATCCCCGGGCTGGAGAAGCTGGTCCGCAAGAAGACCGACTTCGACCGCGGCCTCGACAGCGGTCTGCCGGCCGGGCTCCACCTCTCGGCCCTGACCTCGGACGAGACCGGCGTACACCTCACGCTGGACGGCTCGAACGTGGTGATGGCCGGATCGTGAGACAGTGCGGTCCGATCCGCAGAAGGACGGGCCGTACGAGGGGCTCCGGGGGCGGCGCGGCGGCCGCCCGGGGAGCATCCGATCCCAATATTCGGACGATCCTGTCTCGGGATATGACACGCCGGTGACAGGGTGGCCGGTTCGTCCCTACGATCCATGGCTATGAAGCATCAGCAGGCGGACCTCACGAAGCGGCGGGCAGTAGACCTGTGTCGCGTCGCCGCCATGCTCTGTCGATCCATGTGACATGTGAGCGCATCCGCTCCATCAGCCAGCCGGACGACGGCTTTTCCCCGCGTGGCGTACCCGCCTCCTGATCCCTGACGCCTCCCCGCGCAAGGACCATCGAGCGCACCCGGACGCACGCACGCAGCACCCCGCAGTACCAGCAACCACCAGCTGGACCAGCACAGCCCCGCCGCACACTGCCCCGGAGGAGAACACCATGAGCCGCAGCGACGTCCTCGTAGACGCCGACTGGGTCGAGGCCCACCTGAACGACGCCAACGTCGTCATCGTCGAGGTCGACGAGGACACGTCCGCGTACGACAAGAACCACATCACCAACGCCGTCCGGATCGACTGGAAGACCGACCTCCAGGACCCGGTCCGCCGCGACTTCGTGGACCAGGAGGGCTTCGAGAAGCTCCTCTCCGCCAAGGGCATCTCGAACGACGACACCGTCGTCCTCTACGGCGGCAACAACAACTGGTTCGCGTCCTACGCCTACTGGTACTTCAAGCTCTACGGCCACCAGGACGTCCGCCTGCTCGACGGCGGCCGCAAGAAGTGGGAGCTCGACTCCCGCGACCTGGTCGACGGCAAGGACGTCCCGAACCGCCCGGCCACCCAGTACAAGGCCAAGGCCCAGGACACCTCCATCCGCGCCTTCCGCGACGACGTCGTGGCCGCGATCGGCAACCAGAACCTGGTCGACGTCCGCTCGCCCGACGAGTTCTCCGGCAAGCTGCTCGCCCCGGCGCACCTCCCGCAGGAGCAGTCGCAGCGCCCCGGCCACGTGCCGAGCGCCCGCAACATCCCGTGGTCGAAGAACGCCAACGACGACGGCACCTTCAAGTCCGACGACGAGCTGACCGCCCTCTACCAGGAGGAGCAGGTCGACCTGGCGAAGGACACCATCGCCTACTGCCGCATCGGTGAGCGCTCCGCGCTCACGTGGTTCGTGCTGCACGAGCTCCTGGGTCAGGAGAACGTCAAGAACTACGACGGCTCGTGGACCGAGTACGGCTCGCTCGTCGGCGTGCCGATCGAGCTCGGCGCCAACAAGTAATCAGCGGGCACGCGACGCCCTCGCAGTAGACGTACGACCTCTCTAGGACAGGACAGAGAACATGTGTGGAGCACAGATCGGCGGGCCCGACCTCTCGACGCTCAAGCCCGGTGAGACGGCCATCCAGGGCCAGATCACCCAGAACGGCGAGCCGGTGTCCGGCTACGTCCGCCTGCTGGACTCGACCGGCGAGTTCACCGCCGAGGTCCCGACCTCGGCGACCGGCCAGTTCCGCTTCTACGCGGCGACCGGCTCCTGGACGCTGCGGGCGCTCGTCCCGGGTGCCCAGAAGGACCGCGCCGTCGTGGTCGCCGAGGCCGGCGGCGTGACGGACGTGGCGATCGCGGTCTGACGACCGACGTGCTCGCGTACTGAGCACCGAAAGACCGGCCGGAGGGCCGCACCCCAGGGGTTTGGACGCCGCTTGGAACTGGGTGCGGCCCTTCGCGCCGTCCGGGGGCGGCTCCGGTCGGCGGGAACGTGTGTTCTTGCGTCGAATGCGTGACCTTCGGGGGCGGTGGTCGTTGGTGATCGCGAGGGGTTCTTCGACGCGCGAGGGGGTGTGGAGTGGGCGGATTGCGCGAGCTGTCGGCGCCGTTCGTCGCGCTCGGCCCCGCCGGTGTCACAGTGCGGGCCCGGCTGAAGGACCTCACGCCGCAGGACGAGGCGGTACTGCGCCGGACGGGTGCGCACCTCGGTGTCCTGGCATCGCGTGATCTCAGGGCGCGGTGTGCCGACGGGCTGGATCATTCCACGGCCACTTGGGCGGCCCGCAAGCGGGAGCTGACGCCGGCCGCGTCGTCGCGGTGGGCGGGGGCGGTCACCAAGGCGACGCACGACCAGTGGGGCCTGGCCCGGCGTGGTCAGGCCGCGCACATCCGGGACCTTGAAGCCGGCATCCGGACGATCAGGCATCGCCTGTCGCTCCCGCTTGGGGAGAAGGGCTCCAAAGGGGCTCCGGGTGGTTACCGCAGCAAGCGGGAATGGTTCGCCAAGACCAGACGCCTGAACGTGCTGGAAGACCGGCTGGGCCGTGCGCGGGAGGACCACGACAGTGGGCGGGTCCGCGTCGTTCGAGGCGGCAAGCACCTGTTGGGCACCAGGAACCACCTCGATGCCGCCCGGCTCACCGAGACCGAGTGGCGGGATCGTTGGGAGGCGTCGCGCTGGTTCCTGCAGGCAGACGGGGAGTCCGGTAAGAGGTTCGGGAACGAGACGATCCGTGTCACGCCGGACGGTGAGGTGAGCATCAAGCTGCCCACCCCGCTCGCAGGGCTGGCCAACGCGAAGCGCGGCCGGTACGTTCTCACCTCCCGTATCGCGTTCGCGCACCGTGGCACGGAGTGGGCCGACCGAGTGGGAGCCGACCGGGCCGTGGCCTACCGGGTCCACTACGACACGGAGCGGCACCGCTGGTACCTGAGCGCGTCGTGGCACTACCCACCTACCCGGACCGTCCCGCTCGACGCCGCTCTCGCGCACGGTGTGATCGGCGTCGACATGAACGCCGACCATCTCGCAGCCTGGCGCCTTGACCAGCACGGCAATCCGATCGGCGCTCCCCGCCGGTTCCGGTTCGACCTCACTGGCACGGCAGGTCACCGTGACGCCCAGGTCCGGCACGCCTTGACCCGGCTGCTGCACTGGACCAGCAGCTGCGAGGTCACCGCGATCGCGATCGAGGACTTGGACTTCAGCGCGGAGAAGACCTGCGAGAAGCATGGGCGCAGGAAGCGTTTCAGGCAGTTGATCTCCGTCATGCCTACCGGGAACCTGCGGGCGCGCCTGACCTCCATGGCAGGCCAGGCCAGCATCGCGATCATCGCAGTCGACCCGGCCTATACCTCCAAGTGGGGCGCCCAGCACTGGCAGAAGCCCCTTACGAGCAAGAACCGCACTACCACCCGTCACGATGCCGCAAGCATCGCGATTGGCAGGCGCGCCCAAGGACACCCCATCAGGCGACGGACGGCACCGCCCTACGACGACCGGAGCGATCGTCGTAGGCATCGGACCGCCCAGGCTGGACTGGAAGCCCTTGGGTGTGAGGAATCCCGCCACCGCATCCCCGGACCGCGGACACGATCCGCCGGGACCGGACGCGGAGTGAACGCGGGGGACCAGAACGCCCAAGACCGTTCGGGGCGTTCGGCTGAGCACGGGTTCTGGAGACAGGACTCACTCCCGCTCGGTCTTTGAGGAACGGTTGGACGCCACTGGACGCGGCTGGTTCTACGCTTGAGGCATGTACGCGCGGCGCCGACGCGCTTATTTCTGGCTCATGGGCGGATGCCTGTTCCTCTTCGTCTCCGCCTGGTCCTTCGTGCGGCTGCTCTCGGTGGAGGCGGCCGTGGCCCTGTGCGTGGTCGCCATGGTCATCCCGCCGGTCGCCGCGATGGTCGCGAACCGCCGGGGCCCCGACGACCGCTGGTGGGACGACCCCTCGGGGGACCCGAAGTCGGACGAGTGGTGGGACGAACTGGACGGAAAGCGGCGCCCCGACGAGTGAGATAAGAATGTAATAAGCATCGATACAACTGCTTCCCCCCGGAACGGGTCATGGGTACGCACGGGCAACGAGCCCGCGCCTCCAGTCCTGTGGGGGACTTCCTTTGGAACACGAACAGACCATCCCCGAGCAGCGGAAAGAGGGGGAGACCGCGCCGGATGCGGATACTCCGGACCTGGCCCCCGCCGCTGACGCGGCCCCGCGCCGCCGCGGCCGCCGCACGACACTCCTGATCGCGGGCGCGGCGGTCCTCGGCATCCTCGCCGGCACGGTCACCGGCTACGCGATCCAGTACCACCGCGAGCCGACGGCGCTGCCGCCGCTGGCCCAGAAGGTCGTGACACCGAAGGCGCTCGCGCCGGACGACGCCACGACGAACAAGACGATCAACGCCAACCGCTGGCACAAGACCGACGACGACCTCAGCAAGCTCCTGATCGAGGCGCCGAAGGGGGCTGAGGTGCTGGAGGGCGCCGGTTACGAGTCCCTCGACTGGTTCGCCACGAACTTCAAGGACCCGGCCGCGGGCCTGCGCAACATCGTGAACGACGACCTCCGCCGCGCCGTGTCGACGAGGTGGACGGGGGGCGAGAACGTCCTCGTCGAGGTGCGGCTGCTCCAGTTCCGCGAGCGCAACGACGCGGAGGACTTCCAGCAGGGCCAGGCCCGCTACCGGGAGAAGGAAGCGGGCAACTCCGGTGCGGCCGTCCCGGGTGTCGCCGACGAGGTCGGGCACGTGTGGGTGGCGTCGAAGACCGAAGAGAAGCCGGGGTACTACCCGGTCCGGATCGCGACGGCGGAAGTGCGCCGCGGGGACATCGTCGTGGAGATCTTCTACTACGAAAAGCGTGGCAGGAACATCGCCGAGGGCGATCTCATCGACCTGGCCAAGCGACAGCTGGAGCGACTGTGACCGAGCCGCTGAACGAGACGAACCCGGCTCCCGAGGTTCCGCAGCCCGCCCCGGCGGCCGCTGTCGCGACGGCCGAGCCCACGCGGCGACCGGTCCACCGCAAGAAGGTCGCCCTCGCCGCCGCAGGACTGGCCGCGGCCCTCCTCGTGGGTGGTGGCGCATGGGGTGCCTCCGCGATCGCCGACGCCGACCGCACCGCGCCCACCCGCTACTGGACGGCCGAGGGCGAGGACCCTGTGAGCCCCCGGACACCGGCCGCCGTGCCGCCGAACGAGCTGTCGGGCAAGCTGCTGCCGGTGCCGAGCACCTTCCGGCTGGGCCCGGACCTCGACGGCGACGGCAACAACTTCTTCGTCTCCGGCGAAGCTGCCGTTGAGAGCCTCAAGGAGGCCCGCAACGGCCTGTCCAGCACCGAGCGCAAGAAGCGCGACGAGGCGTTCGCGGAGCTGAAGCTCAAGGGGCTGGCCGGGCGCAGCTACACCAAGAGCGGCGGCGAGATGGTGCTGGAGGTACGCCTGATGCAGGCCGACCCGAAGGCCCTCGGCCAGTTCTCCGAGATCAGCAAGAAGCTCCTCGACCTCCTCGGTGACGCTCGCGACGCGCCGAAGGTGGACGGTTACCCGGACGCCAAGTGCTCGCTCCTCGCCATCGGAGAGGAGAAGAAGGAGAAGATCGACTCGATCGAATGCGTGGCGATCCAGGGTGACGTGCTGGTCAGCTTCCGCGCCTACGGGCCCAAGCCCTTCTCCGCCTCCGACGCCGCGGCCTTCTTGAAGAACCAGCTGAGCCACCTGAAGACCCCCGGGGAGAGCGTGTGACCGAGCAGAACGCGACCGAAGCCGGCCCGGAACCGGTCGACACCGTGAAGGCCCCGGGGCCGCAGGACGCGGTGCCCGCCGAAGCCCCGCAGGGCACGGCGCCCAAGGACCGCCGCAAGCTGTTCGCCCTCCTCCGCTGGACCGCCGCCGTCACCGTCTTCGCCGTCGCCGGCGCGGGCGTCGCGTACGGGATCACGCGCCCCGAGCGCACCGACATCCCGGGACTCGCCACGAAGGACGACGGCCGCTGGGTCTTCCCAGCGCCGGCCAAGCCCACGCTGCCGCCCGGCGCCGCCCTGCCCTTCGCCGAGGACAACAAGGACGGCATCCACTACGCGGCCGCCTTTGAGCTCCTGATTCCCGCCCCGAAGGGGTCCACGCCGGACCCCGCGATGAAGCTGGAGAAGGACTCCGCGGTGTCCCCGGACACCTTCCTGGAGGAGTACGAGTCGGCCGAGCGGGAGAAGATGAAGCAGGGTTTCACCGACGACGGCCTGCGCCAGATCGTCGGCCGCGGCTGGCTGATGCCGGACGGCACCCGTACCCGTGTCTACCTGCTGCGCTTCCACTCCTCCGGCTTCGAGAACGCCTTCCAGGGCTGCGGCATCAACATGAAGGTGAACGGCGTCAACCGCATGGAGCCCGACACCACCTGGAGCAAGGCCAAGACCAGCCAGCGCGCACTGGACGTCTCGGGCATGTCATTCCTCACGGAGGCCCGCCCGTACGGTGACGATCAGGTGAAGGTCGGCTGCGTCGAGGCCGGAGACCTCGTGGCCGTCATCTTCCAGACCCGCAAGGGCGAGGTCGCGGCCGTGCCGCTCCACCAGACGGGGATGCTGCAGCGCGAGCTGCTGCACTGACCGGCGGCCGGTACGGCCTACCTCACACAGTGCGCCGGTCCCCGGGCCAGTAGGCTTGGGGACCGGCCCGTATCGCCCCCTGAACGAATTCCGAGGAGCACCCCGTGCTTGAGGCAGTCTTCACCTCCCTGCTGGTCCTGGTCTGCGTCGGCGTCCTCGCCTTCACCGGCCTGGCCGTCAAGAAGCTGTACCAGGGTCAGCGCTGAGCGTCCGCCCAGCCGACCGCCCCGGAACCCCTCCCACAGATCGCCTGAGCAGCCATTCATGATCCAGATCCCGTCCGACCTGAACCCGGGCCTCGTCCCCCTCGCCTTCCTCCTCGGCAACTGGGAGGGCGCGGGCGTCTTCGACTTCCCGGGTGAGGAGAAGTGCAACTTCGGCCAGGAGGTCGTCTTCAGCCACGACGGCCGGGACTTCCTGGAGTACAACTCCCGCACCTGGGTCCTCGACGCCGAGGGCAACAAGGTGCGGCCGCTCGAATCCGAGTCGGGCTACTGGCGCATCGACAATGACCGCAAGGTCGAGATCGTCATGGTCCGCGACCAGGGCGTCGTCGAGGTCTGGTACGGGGAGCTCGCCGACCAGAAGCCCCAGATCGACCTGGTCACCGACGCGGTCGCCCGCACCGCGGCCTCCGGCCCGTACAGCGGCGGCAAGCGGCTCTACGGCTACGTCAAGAGCGACCTGATGTGGGTCGGCGAGAAGGCCACCCCGGACGTCGAGCTGCGCCCGTACATGTCGGCCCAGCTGAAGAAGGTCGTCACCCCGGAGGAGGTCGCCGAGATGGCGCGCAACCTTCCGGACATGCCGGACGACGGCATCGCGTTCTTCCGCTGATCGTCGCTTGATCACTGGTTGAGAAGGGGACCGCGGCACGGGCCGCGGTCCCCTTCGCGCGCTTACACTGGCCGGGTGGTCAGCACAGAGGGCACCGACTGGAAGAGCGACCTGCGGCAGCGCGGATACCGGCTGACACCGCAGCGCCAGCTCGTGCTGGAGGCGGTCGACACCCTGGAGCACGCCACCCCGGACGAGATCCTCGCCCAGGTGCGCAAAACCGCGTCCGGGGTCAACATCTCCACCGTCTACCGGACGCTCGAGCTCCTGGAGGAGCTCAAGCTGGTCTCGCACGCCCACCTCGGGCACGGGGCCCCCACCTATCACCTCGCCGACCGGCACCACCACATCCACCTGGTCTGCCGCGAATGCGAGGACGTGATCGAGGCGGACGTGGACGTCGCCGCCGAGTTCACCGCGAAGCTCCGTACCACCTTCGGCTTCGAGACCGACATGAAGCACTTCGCGATCTTCGGCCTGTGCAGAAAGTGTGCGGCCGAACACCGTGACGGACACGCGTAGCCGAGTCGTACGCTTGGTCCCATGACCAGCAGCCCTTTGCTCCATCTCCCCGGCGCCGTGCAGGCCGAAGGCCGTGACGAGGGCGTCGCCGCCCACTACGGAGAGCTGTACGGCGAACAGCGCGCCCTCGCGGACGGCCGCGGCTTCGTCGACCTCTCGCACCGCGGAGTCGTCACCGTCACCGGACCGGAGCGGCTGAGCTGGCTGCACCTGCTGCTCACCCAGCACCTCACCGAGCTGCCCGCCGGGCAGGCCACCGAGGCGCTGGTCCTCTCCGCGAACGGCCACATCGAGCACGCGCTCTACCTCGTCGACGACGGCGAGACCACGTGGGCGCACGTGGAGCCGGGCACCCAGGGGGAGTTGATCGCCTACCTGGAGTCCATGAAGTTCTTCTACCAGGTCGAAGTCGCCGACCGCACCGCGGAGTTCGCGGTCGTGCACCTGCCGGCCGGATCCATCGCCGAGGTCGCCAAGGAGCTCGTCGTACGGGAGACCGCCTACGGCCGCGACGTCTTCCTGCCCCGCGACGGGCTGGAGGCCTTCGCCGCCGCGCACGGCCCGGCCGCCGGCCTGCTCGCCTACGAGGCCCTGCGCGTCGAGGCGCACCGGCCGCGGCTCGGCCTGGAGACCGACCACCGCACCATCCCGCACGAGCTGGGCTGGATCGGCACCGCCGTCCACCTCCAGAAGGGCTGCTACCGAGGCCAGGAGACGGTGGCCCGCGTCCACAACCTGGGGAAGCCCCCGCGCCGGCTGGTCTTCCTGCACCTGGACGGCTCCGAGGTGGTGCTCCCGGCGCACGGCGCCCCGGTCCGGCTCGCCGCCGACGGGGAGGAGGGCCGCCAGCTGGGCTTCGTCACCACCGCCGTACGCCACCACGAGCTCGGCCCGATCGCCCTCGCGCTGGTCAAGCGGAACGTGCCGGTGGACGCGCCGCTGCTGGTCGGCAAGACGGCCGCCGCGCAGGAGGTCGTGGTGGCGCCGTGACGCCCGCGCGCTAGACGTCGATGACGATGGTGAACGGGCCGTGGTTGGTCAGCGAGACCCGCATGTCCGCGCCGAACCGGCCCGTCGCCACCGTCGCGCCCAGCGCGCGCAGCTGCGCCACGACCTCGTCGACCAGCGGCTCGGCGACCGGTCCGGGCGCGGCCGCGTTCCAGGTGGGCCGACGGCCCTTGCGGGCGTCTCCGTAGAGCGTGAACTGGGAGATCACCAGCAGCGGGGCGTTCACGTCGCTGCAGGACTTCTCCGCCTCCAGGATCCGTACCGACCACAGCTTGCGCGCCAGCACCGCCGCCTTCTCCGGCGTGTCGTCATGGGTCACCCCCACCAGCACGCACAGCCCCTCGCCGACGATCTCGCCCACGGTCTCGCCGCCCACGACGACGCTCGCGCCGTCCACCCTCTGCACCACTGCTCGCATACCACCTGTGTACCAGGCGTGCACCCGTCCGGGGCCGATCGGGTGGAGTGGGACTGCATCGGGACCACGGAGAGTGGCACCATGCACGCAGGCGGTGCGGGTGCGCCGCACCGGTCGAGGGGACGGACTCGTTCGTATGAATACTTCTGGTACCTCCGTACCTGCATCACCCGCAGCCGCTGCCGCGGTACGACCGCCCGCGCAGCGCACCGCCGACGTCCCCGGGATCCCGACTCCGGCCGGGGCGCTCGGGCTGCCCGAGCTGCGGGCGCTGCGCCGGGACGCGCAGCGCGACGAGGCCGATCTGAGCTATGTGCGCCGGCTGCTCCAGGGGCGCATCGACATCCTGCGGGCCGAGCTGGCCCGGCGGACCGATCCCGAGGCGCCGGTGGTGGACCGGCTTTCGGAGATCCTCGCCGACGCGCCCTCCAGCCGGAGCGCCTCCGCCCGGCACGTCACGCTCGGGACCCCGCACGGGGAGGAGTACCGGCTGCTGGCGGCGGAGATGCTGGCCGACGTGGAGCTCTCGGACCTGAGTGCCCGTACGGACGGTGAACTGTACGACGGGATGGGGCGGCTGGTCCGGTACGAGCAGCAGGTCTCGCGGCGGCGGCAGCAGTTGCAGCGCACGGTGGACGAGTGCAGTGCGGAGATCACCCGGCGGTACCGGGAGGGCGAGGCGCAGGTGGACGATCTGCTGACCTGAGGCCGCGGAAAATTCGGGCGACTCGGTCCGACCGGGCGGTTAGCGTGGCCCGTTATGAGTGCTGACGTCCGGCCGATCGCCGAATCCGAACTCCCCGAGTGGATGGAGTCCCTGAACGCGGGGTTCCTGACCCCGGGCCGGGCAACGCAGTCCGACGTTGCCCAGCGCGCCAAATACAGCGACTTCGCCCGCATCCAGGGCGCCTTCGACTCCGACACCGGCCGCTGTGTGGCGACCTTCCGCTCCTTCGCCCAGCAGCTGACCGTGCCGGGCGGGGCGTCCGTCCCCTCCAGCGCCGTCTCCAACGTGACGGTGCTGCCCACCCACCGCCGCCAGGGTCTGCTGACCCGGATGATGGCCGCAGACCTCGCCGCCGCGCAGGCGCGCGGGGACGTGGTGTCGACGCTGATCGCCGCCGAGTACCCGATCTACGGCCGCTACGGGTACGGGCCCGGCGCCTCGCTCACGGAATGGGAGATCGACGTCCCGCGGACCGGACTGGACCGCCGCCTGTCGCGGCCCGTGGACGGCGGGCGGATCGACCTGGTGGACGTGGCCGAGGTGCGCCGGGTGGGCCCGGAGCTGCACGAGCGGCTGCGGGCGGTCACGCACGGGGCGGTGAACCGGGAAGAGCGCTGGTGGAACCTGACGACCGGCGCCGAGGAGATGTCGCACCGGCCGTACAAGGAGAAGTTCCACGCCGTGTACCGGACGGCGGCGGGCGAGGTGGCCGGCCTGGCCGTCTACACCTCCGACGACCACTGGACGGACGCGAAGGTCCCGCTGAACACCCTGCAGGTCAGGGACCTGATCGCGGTCACCCCGCAGGCGGAGCGCGCGTTGTGGCAGTTCCTGTGCTCCATCGACTGGGTGCTGAAGGTGCGCACCGGCTACCGCGCGCCCGACGACCTGGTCGCGCAGCTGCTCCCCGATCCGCGCGCCGCCAGGCCGCTGGCCTCCGCGGACTTCCTGTGGGTGCGGCTGCTGGACGTCGTACGGGCGCTGCGGGCGCGGACGTACGCCGTCCCCGGGGTGCTCGTGCTGGAGGTGACCGACGCTGCGGGGCTCGCGGACGGCCGCTACCGGCTGGACGCGGGCACCGCCGAGTGCGTGCGGACGGAGGGGCCGGCCGACCTGCGGCTGGACGTGTCCGCGCTGGGTGCCCTGTACCTCGGCGACGAGTCGGCGGTGCGGCTGGCCGCACTGGGCCGGGTGGCGGAGGAGCGGCCGGGGGCGGTCGCGCTGGCCGACGCGGTGTTCCGTACGGCGCGCCGGCCGTGGTGCCCGGACATCTTCTGATCCGCCGCCCCTGTCACATCGACCGGTCGGGAGCGGTCAGTGTGGTGACGGAGCGGGGAGTGCGGACGAGGGGAGCCCCACCATGGCCGGTGACAGCGAGTACCTCGCGGCGCGGTTCGAGGAGAAGCGCGGGCATCTGCGGGCGGTCGCCCGGCGGATGCTCGGATCGGCGGCCGAGACGGAGGAGGCGCTCCGCGAGGCGTGGCTGCGCATCGACGGCGCGGCGAGCTCGGACGGCGGCGAGAGGTATCAGTTGGGCGGCTGGCTGACCGGCATCGTCGCCCGGGTCTGCCTGGAGCAGTTGCGCGCCCGCACCCATGGAACGGCGCCGGGGGCGGGGCCGGAGCGGGAGGTGCTGCTCGCGGATTCGGTGGGGCTCGCGCTGCTCGTCGTACTGGAGCAACTGGAGCCAGCCGAGCGGATGTCGTACGTGCTGCACGACATGTTCGGGCTGCCCTTCGAGGAGGTGGCGCCGATCGTGGAGCGGAGCCCGGACGAGGCCCGCGAGCTGGCGGGCCGGGCCCGGCGGCGGGTGCGGGGCGGGGCGCCCGCTCCCTCGGCGACCCACGAGCCGCCGGACTCCGGGGCGGTCGGGCAGGAGGAGGTCGTCGCGGCCTTCCTGGCCGCCGCCCGCGGCGGCAGCTTCGAGGACCTCGTCGCGGTCCTGGACCCGGAGGTCGTGCTGCGCGTGGACCGGGCGGAGACGGCGCTGGGCGCGGGGGCGGTGGCCCGGCAGGCGCTCACCTTCCAGCGGCTGGCGCCGTACGCGAGGCCCGCGTTGGTCGACGGCGTGCCGGGGGTCGTCACCGTTCCGCCGGGCGGCCGGGTGGTGGCGGCCATGGGTTTCACGGTGGTCGACGGCCGTATCGTCGCCCTTGACGTGCTGGCGGATCCGGCCCGGCTGGCCCGCCTGGACTTCACCCTTTCGCACATCGAGGAATGAGCATTTGACGACTCTTGTGGAACAACTGCGCGCGGCGGGCTGCGTCTTCGCGGAGGAGGAGGCGGACCTCCTCGCCGCGGCCGCGCGCGACGAGGGCCACCTGGCGGAGCTGGCGGCCCGCCGGGTCGCCGGTGAACCGCTGGAACACGTGGTGGGCTGGGCGGAGTTCTGCGGACTGCGCATGGAAGTGGGCGCGGGGGCCTTCGTGCCGCGCCGGCGTACGGAGTTCCTGGTGCGGGAGGCGGTGGCGCTGGCCCGGCCCGGGGCGGTCGTACTGGACCTGTGCTGCGGGGTCGGCGCGCTGGGCGCGGCGGTGGCGGCGGGGGTGCCGGGCGGTGTGGAGCTGCACGTGGCGGACATCGACCCGGAGGCGCTGGCGTACGCGCGGCGCAACGTGGCCCCGTACGGCGGCAGCGTGTGGGAGGGCGACCTGTACGGGCCGCTCCCGGCGTCGCTGCGGGGCCGGGTGGATCTGCTGGTGGTCAACGCCCCGTACGTCCCGACGGAGGAGATCGGCTTCATGCCGTCGGAGGCGCGGGACCACGAGCCGCTGGTCTCGCTGGACGGCGGGGCGGACGGCCTGGACATCCACCGCCGGGTCGCGGCGGGCGCCCTGCCCTGGCTGGCCCCGGGCGGCCGGCTGCTGATCGAGACGAGCGCCCGCCAGTGCCCGTCGACGGCCGAGGCCCTGACCGCGGGGGGCCTGAGCACCCGGGTCGCGACCTCGGAGGAGTTCTGGGCGACGGTGGTGGTGGGAGATGTTGCAAGCAGCTGCTTGCAATAGTTAGCAGAGTCGGGCAGGATGGGGTCATGGCATCGCTCAACGTCGGAAATCTCGGCGAGTACCTCCGTGAGCAGCGTCGGCAGGCCCAGCTTTCGCTGCGGCAGCTGGCCGACGCGGCGGGGGTGTCGAATCCGTACCTGAGCCAGATCGAGCGCGGGCTGCGCAAGCCGAGCGCGGACATCCTCCAGCAGCTTGCCAAGGCGCTGCGGATCTCCGCGGAGACGCTGTACGTGCAGGCCGGGATCCTGGATGAGCGGGACCGGGACGAGGTGGAGACGCGGGCCGTCATCCTCGCCGACCCGTCCATCAACGAGCGGCAGAAGCAGGTGCTGCTCCAGATCTACGAGTCGTTCCGCAAGGAGAACGCACTCGACGCGTCGGCCGGTGACTCCGGCGAATCCGGTGAGATGCCGCCGAAGACGACGAACTGAACTTGATCCGGGAGGACCACCACATGGCCATCGCCGATGACCTGAAGAAGACCCTCACCGACCCGACGCCCCTCTACTTCGCCGCCGGCACCGCCGACCTGGCCCTGCAGCAGGCCAAGAAGGTGCCCGGGCTCGTCGAGCAGCTGCGCGCCGAGGCTCCCGCGCGCATCGAGGCCGTGAAGAACACCGACCCGAAGGTCGTGCAGGAGAAGGCCAGGGAAGCGGCCAAGGAGGCGCAGGAGGTCGTCGCCGCCAAGGTCGCCGAGGTGCTCGGCGCGATCGACCCGAAGAAGCTCGGGGAGACCGCCCAGGACCTGGCGCTGCGCGGTGTCGGCGTCACCGCCGAGTACCTGGTCCGCGCCAAGGAGACGTACGACAAGGTCGCCGAGCACGGCGAGCAGGCCGTACGGGCCTGGCGGGGCGAGGTCTCCGAGGAGATCGTCGAGATCGCGGTCGCCGTCGAGCCCGAGGCGGAGCCGGAGGCGAAGCAGGCGAACGGGACCGAGGCCGAGGCCGAGGCCGAGGAGAAGCCCGTCGCGAAGAAGACCCCCGCGCGCAAGAGCACGGCCAAGAAGGCCGCCGCCACGCCGGGTGACGCGAGCTGAAGCGCATGAGCGCCGTCGGGCCGGGCACCCTTTGGGGGTCCGGCCCGGTAGCGTGGAACAAAAGCGGCAGATGAGAAGGCGGTCGAAGCGATGCTGATGAACGGGTTCGATAACGGGGTGCTCCCGTTGCTCGGGTTCGCCATGCTGGCGCTCGCCGTCGTGGCGTTCGTGTTCGCGCTGCTGGCGCGCGAGGACGCGTACCGGGCGGCCGACAAGCAGACCAAGACCTTCTGGCTGGTGATCCTCGGCATCACCGTGCTGGTGGACGCCTTCCTGGGGATGCTCTTCCTGGAGATCGCCGGTCTGGTCGCGACCATCGTGTTCTTCGTCGACGTACGCCCCGCCCTGAAGCAGGTCTCGGGCGGCGGGCGGCGCAGCGGTGGCAGCAGCAGCGACGGGCCGTACGGGCCCTACAACGGCGGGCGGTAACCCCGCGCGGGCCGGGGTCAGCCCTCGGCGCGGGAGAGCAGGACCACGGCCACGTCGTCGGTGAGCTCGCCGCCGTTGAGGCGGCGGGCCTCGGTGACGGAGGCCTCCAGCAGGCCCTCGCCGCTCAGGCCGCGGTCCAGGTGGCGGTTGATCATCTCGACCATGCCGTCCTGCCCGAGGCGCTCCTTGCCCTCGCCGATCCGGCCCTCGATCAGGCCGTCCGTGTAGAGCATCAGGCTCCACGTGCCGCCCAGCTCGACCTGGCGGCGGGGCCAGCGGGCCTTGGGCAGCAGTCCGAGCGCCGGGCCGCTGTTCTCGTACGGGAGCAGGCGCGCGGGGCGGCCCGGCCGGGAGATCAGCGGGGCCGGGTGGCCGGCCAGGCAGAGGCCCGCGCGGCGGCCGTCGGGGGAGATGTCGACCGTGCACAGCGTCGCGAAGATCTCGTCGCAGGGGCGCTCGACCTCCAGGACCTCCTGGAGGGTGGCCAGCAGGTCGTCGCCGCACAGGCCGGCCAGGGTCAGGGCGCGCCAGGCGATGCGCAGCTCGACGCCGAGGGCCGCCTCGTCGGGGCCGTGGCCGCAGACGTCGCCGATCATGGCGTGGACGGTGCCGTCGGGGGTGCGGACGGTGTCGTAGAAGTCGCCGCCGAGCAGGGCCCGGCTGCGGCCGGGACGGTAGCGGGCGGCGAAGCGGAGGTCGGAGCCCTCGAGGAGCGGGGTGGGGAGCAGTCCGCGCTCCAGGCGGGCGTTCTCCTGGGCCCGAAGTTTCGATTCTGCAAGCTTGTACTGGGCGATGTCGGCCCGTTTTCTCTCCACGGCGTAGCGGATGGCGCGGCTCAGCAGGCGGCCGTCCAGCTCGTCCCGGAACAGGAAGTCCTGGGCGCCGACCCGGACGGCTTCGGCGGCGCGCTCGGCGTCGGCCTCGGCGGTCAGGACGAGGACGGCGTGGCGCGGGGCCATGCGAAGCACCTGGCGGAGGGCGGTCAGCTGGTCGACGGCGGTGGCGGCCGCCGCCGACTGGTTGCGGGCGCTCGCGTCCGGGAGCGAGAGGTCGAGCAGGATGCAGTGCACGTCGGGCGTGAGCAGCCGGGCGGCCTCGGTGAGGTTGCGGGCGGTGCGGAGCCGGATGCGGTGGCCGTCGGCGTCGAGGATCTCGGGGACGGTGAGGCCGCCCGCGGGGTCGTCCTCGATGACGAGGAGGGTCAGCGGGGTGGCGTGGGGCGCGGTGGCGTGCAGAACGGCGGCCTGACCGCTCTCCGGGGCCGGGGTGTCCCTCTGCCGCGGTACGGGTACGGGCATCGTCTCCGGTTCCTTCCCTCCCCCCGAGGGTGCGCTCGTCCGGGCGACCCTAGCGGTCCCGGCCCGGCGAGCGGAATGCCGTTCCGGGACACGGCCTCCGGCATATGCCCTTATCGCGGGGGAAAATCGGCCTCACTGGATGACCAACGTCACGGCGGGGTCGACTCCCGTCCCGCCTGACGAGACGTCCCGTGCGTCCGTTCGGTTGCCTGCGGCGCCGTTTCTCCCCCAGCTACCGCTGGGAGGTGCCCCCAAGGGGCTCCGCCCCAGACCCCGCGCCTCCGCACGGGCGCGGAGCGCACGTACGGAGCCGCGGCAGCGGCGCCGCACCCCGGATCGGCGGAGCAACCCCGCAGGGGCTACGCGTCGGGGCGGACCACCGCCTTGATCGGCATCGAGCCCGCGCCCGCCATCGTCACGTTGCGGCCGGGCCGCGGGGCGTGGACCATCGCGCCGTCGCCCACATACATGGCGACATGGCTCGCGTCGTCGAAGTAGATGATCAGATCACCC
This sequence comes from Streptomyces sp. NPDC048337, assembly GCF_043201175.1. Classification (NCBI taxonomy): domain Bacteria; kingdom Bacillati; phylum Actinomycetota; class Actinomycetes; order Kitasatosporales; family Streptomycetaceae; genus Streptomyces; species Streptomyces sp. NPDC048337. The sequence continues at coordinate 45,986 of NZ_JBICYR010000031.1, read as the reverse complement.
GGCCGCATGTCCTTCAGCGCGACCTTCGGCAGCAGCCGCAGCTGCTCCTGCGAGGTGCGCGGGATGCCGCGGCCCGCCGCCAGCCAGGCCTGGGAGGTCAGGCCGGAGCAGTCGAACGACCCCGGTCCCTCGGCGCCCCAGACGTACGGCTTGCCGATCTGGGCAGTGGCGTACTGCACGGCCCGCTTGCCGGCCTCCGTCGCCTTGCCGTTGACGTCCTTCAGCGCGCCCGTCGACAGCCAGGCCGTCTGGGCCTTGTACTGCGCTTCCTGCTCCAGCTGGATCAGCCGGGCCTTCTCCTCCGCCTCGAGCTTGTTCTCCAGCTCCTCCGCGGCCTTGATCTTCTGCTCGATCTGCTTCTTCGCGTCCTCCTGCTTGACGCGATTGGCCTCCAGCGTCGCCCAGCGCTCACTCGCTTCCTGCGCGTACCGCTTCAAGTCGCTCTGGGTGCGGTCCAGTTCGGTCAGGAGGTCCGAGGCGGCCTTCTCGCCCTGGCGCAACCGGCCCGCCCCGTCGAGGAACCGGCCCGGGTCCTCGCTCAACGCCAGCCTCGCGCCCGCCGGGAGTCCGCCCGAGCGGTACTGGGCGCGCGCGGCGGCGCCCGCGCGGCTCTTGAGGGTGGTGATCCGCTCCTGGCCGGCGACGACCAGCTTGGCGATCTCGACGATCTTCTCCGACTGGGCCTTGGTCTCGGCCTCGGCGAGGTTGTAGGTGTCGGTGGCGGCGGCCGCCTGGTGGTAGAGGTCCTCTATCTCCTTGCGGACCTGCTCCAGGGACTTGGCGCCCGGCTCCGGCGCGGGTGCGGCGGGCGCACCGGGTGCGGCGGGCGCACCGGGCGTGGCCGGTGCCGCCGGAGCGCCCGGCGCCGCGTGCGCGATGCCCGCCGCAAGGCCGGGTGCCGTCAGTATCGCCATCGCGCACAGCAGCACGAGAGCACTCGCACCCCGCCGTCGCCTCTCGGCCCCCATGGTTCCCCCAGCCATCCCGAGTCAGACCTCGCACTTTGCATCAGATCTGACTATTCATCAGTAACTTGTCTTTGCCTTCGGGATGGTGCCACGAGTCGGTGAATTCCAACACCCTTGTGGATGCGCTTCCGATCTTGTCCGCCCCATCGGACGCCACCGGCTCACCCATCAGGAAGCCCAACGGCCCCCGCTGCCCCACCCCGACGACTCAACGGGCCGCCTGCGCCCCCGGTTCCCCGGCGCGCCGCATTCACCCTGTCGGGCGCAACGCCTCCCAGCGCACCGTCAGTTCGCCCTGCCGCCACCGTCCCGGCCCGTCCGCCAGCGGCCAGTCGCCGGACAGGGCCCGCGCCGTCCGGATCCAGCGCTGCCGCGCCCCGTACGAGGCGTACGGGGCCGCCGCCGCCCACGCCCGGTCGAAATCCCGCAGGAACGCGTGCACCGGCTCACCCTGGACGTTGCGGTGGATCAGCGCCTTCGGAAGCCGCTCCGCCAGGTCCGAGGGGCGCTCCAGGGAACCCAGCCGGGTCGCGAAGGTCACCGTGCGCGCCCCCTCCGGCCCGAGCGCCACCCACACGTGCCGCCGCCCGATCTCGTCGCAGGTCCCCTCCACCAGCAGCCCGTCCGGGGCCAGCCGCGCGCACAGCCGCGCCCACACCTCCGCGACCTGCTCCTCGTCGTACTGGCGCAGGACGTTCGCCGCGCGGATCAGCGCCGGTCGCTCGCCGCCGTCCAGGGGCACCTCGAAGCCGCCGTGCCGGAAGCTCAGCCCGTCCCGCTCGTACGGCTTCGCCCCCGCGACCCGCGCCGGCTCGATCTCGATGCCGACCACCCGCACCCGCGGTGCCGCCTCCCGCAGCCGCGCCAGCAGCTCGACCGCCGTCCAGGGGGCCGCCCCGTAGCCGAGGTCCACCGCGACCGGCGCCTGCGCCCGCCGCAGCGCGGCCCCGTGCGTGGCGGCGATCCAGCGGTCCATGCGGCGCAGGCGGTTCGGGTTCGTCGTCCCGCGCGTCACCGAGCCCACAGGGCGCGCGGAGGCGCGGTTCGGGGTCGGGGTGCTGCGGGAGGCCATGGGCCGAGAGTAAGCGGAGGTCCCTCACCGGATAAAAATCCGGCAAACGGAGGAGAAAACCGGCCGCCCCGGAATGCGGGGGGCGGCCATCCGGGTTGCACTCCTTGCAGGGCGCCGACCGCGCTCCTGCAGGCATGCCGTGCGCCCGTGCCCGTCACGGCGTCCGGTGTCCGGTGTCCGGTGTCCGGGTGTCCCACGAAGGCCCACCAGCGTCCGAGCGGCCAGTCCGAGCGGCTTGTCCGAGCGAGAGGAACTGCTCCCTTGAGCCAGTACGTGTCCCGCCTCGGCGGCAGCATCAGCGGCAGGCTCGCCGCCGCCCGCGCCACCCGCCACGAGCCGCCCCGGCTGCGCCTGCCCGCCGTGGGCCACCACCGCAAGCCCCGACGTGTGGCCATGCTCAGCGTGCACACCTCACCGCTGCACCAGCCGGGCACCGGTGACGCCGGCGGCATGAACGTCTACATCGTGGAGCTGGCCAAGCGGCTCGCCGCGATCAACATCGAGGTCGAGATCTTCACCCGGGCCACCACCGGCGGGCTGCCGCCCGCCGTCGAGCTGGCCCCCGGGGTCCTCGTACGGCACGTGGACGCGGGCCCGTACGAAGGCCTCGCCAAGGAGGAGCTCCCCGCCCAGCTGTGCGCCTTCACGCACGGCGTGATGCAGGCCTGGGCCGGCCACCGCCCCGGCTACTACGACCTCGTCCACTCCCACTACTGGCTCTCCGGCCACGTCGGCTGGCTCGCCGCCGAGCGCTGGGGCGTGCCGCTCGTCCACGCCATGCACACCATGGCCAAGGTCAAGAACGCCGCGCTGGCCGAGGGGGACACGCCCGAGCCCGCCGCCCGCGTCATCGGCGAGACGCAGATCGTGTCCGCCGCCGACCGGCTCATCGCGAACACCGCCGAGGAAGCCGACGAACTCGTCCGCTACTACGAGGCCGACCCCGGCAAGGTGGCCGTCGTCCACCCCGGCGTGAACCTCGACCGCTTCACGGTGGGCGACGGCCGCGCCGCAGCCCGCGCCCGCCTCGGGCTGCCGCAGGACGCCGTCATCCCGCTCTTCGCCGGGCGGATCCAGCCCCTCAAGGCCCCCGACGTCCTGCTGCGCGCCGTCGCCGTCCTGGTCGACCAGGATCCCTCGCTGCGCGGGCGGCTCTTCGTCCCCGTCGTCGGCGGGCCCAGCGGCAGCGGCCTCGCCAAGCCGGAGGGCCTGCAGAAGCTCGCCGCGAAGCTCGGCATCGCCGATCTCGTGCACTTCCACCCGCCGGTGGCGCAGGACGGGCTCGCGGACTGGTTCCGGGCGGCCTCCGTGCTGGTCATGCCCTCGTACAGCGAGTCCTTCGGACTCGTCGCCATAGAGGCCCAGGCCAGCGGTACGCCGGTGCTGGCCGCCGAGGTCGGCGGGCTGCCGGTCGCGGTGAACGACGGGGTCACGGGGATCCTCGTACCCGGGCACGACCCGGTCGACTACGCGCGGGAGCTGCGGCGGTTCGTGGACGAGCCCGGGCTCGCCGACCGGATGGGGGCCGAGGCCGCGCGGCACGCGCAGTTCTTCGGCTGGGACACCGCCGCGAGCGGCACGGCGGACGTCTACACCGCGGCCATGCATGATCATCGCCGTCGCGTACGCTCCCACCATGGCTGACGCTGACACCGACACCTCCGCGATCATCGAGGGCGTCCTGACCGGCTCCGAGCTGAGCTGGGAGAGCCCCGAGCCGGGCTCGTACGTGGTCCAGCTCCCCGGCACCCGCAAGCTGAGCACCACGTGCTCGCTGCGGGTCGGGCGGCATTCGCTGTCGGTCAACGCGTTCGTGATCCGGCACCCCGACGAGAACGAGGCCGGCGTCCACCGGTGGCTGCTGGAGCGCAATCTGAAGCTGTACGGGATGGCGTACGCCGTGGACCGCCTCGGGGACGTCTACCTCACGGCGCGGCTGCCGCTCTCGGTGGTGAACGCGGAGGACCTGGACCGGTTGCTGGGGACGATCCTGGAGGCGGCGGACGGGGCGTTCAACACGCTGCTGGAGCTGGGGTTCGCCAGTGCGATCCGGCGGGAGTACGAGTGGCGCGTGTCTCGCGGGGAACCGACCTTCAACCTGGACGCCTTCAAGCACCTGACGCGGCCGTCCTAGTTCCGGCCCCGCCACCGCCGGGGCCGGAAGCTACGCCTCGGCGGCGGCCGGGAGGGGTGCGGGTGCCGGGGCGGCAGCCGGGGCCTGGTCCGTGGCCGAACCCTCGGGGAGGTTCCGCATCAGGAGCCAGTAGCCGATGCCCGCCGCCGTGCCCAGGACGGCGGTCGTCCCCCACAGCCAGCCCGCGCCGAAGTGGTCGATCACCGCGCCCGCCAGCAGCGGGGCCACCAGGGAGGCCACCGCCCACGACAACGTGTACATGCCCTGGTAGCGGCCGCGCCCGTGCAGCGGGGAGAGTCGGACGACCAGGCTCATCTGGGTCGGCGAGTTGATGATCTCGGCGAGGGTCCAGACGCAGACGGTCAGGGCGAGCACCCCGATCGAGCCGCCGAAGGCCGTGAGGCCGAAGCCGTACCCGGCCAGCAGCGCGGAGACGACCAGCAGCTTCTGCGGATCGCGGTGCTCGATGAACCGGGTGACCGGGATCTGCAGCAGCACGATCAGGAGCCCGTTCATGGCGATGACCAGGCCGTAGTCGCCGGTGGAGAAGCCCGCGGAGCCCATCGCCAGCGGGAGCCCGAACGACCCCTGCATGAAGATCAGCGAGATCAGGAACGACAGCCCGACCACACCCATGTACCGCCCGTCGCGCAGCACCGTGCCCAGGCTGACCTCCGCCTCGGCGGCCGCCTGCGCCGCGCCCTTCTCGGGCCGGGACTCGGGGAGCTTCACGTACACGAGCGCCGCGCAGACCAGCGTCAGCGCGGCCTCGCCCAGGAAGCCGGCCAGGTAGCTGTACTCGGCCACGAACCCGGCGACCGCCGCCGAGACGGCGAAGCCGAGGTTGATCGCCCAGTAGTTGAGCGCGAAGGCCCGGACCCGGTCCTCGGGGCGGACGATGTCCGCCATCATCGCCTGCACCGCGGGCCGCGACGCGTTCGAGGTCATGCCGACCAGCAGCGCGACCGCCGCGATGGCCGCCGGGTGCTCCATGAAGCCCAGCAGCGCGACGGACAGGGCGGTCGAGGCCTGCGCGGCCATCAGCGTGGGGCGGCGCCCGAGCCGGTCGGTCATCACTCCGGCGACGAGTGAGGAGATCACCCCGCCGAGCCCGTGGAGGGCGACCACAAGTCCCGCGAAGGAGGCCGAGTAGCCCCGGTCCACGGTCAGGTACAAGGTCATGAATGTGGCGACGAAGGCCCCGAGCCGGTTGACGAGCGTGCTCGTCCACAGCCACCAGAACTCGCGCGGCAGCCCAGACACGCTCTCCCGGGCGGCCCGTCTCAGACTGGCAACGGACATAAGGAATCCCCCCGAGCGTGTAAGTGCCCCTCCGGCTCTCCGCACATTACGAGCGGAGGCCTTCCGGCGCCACTCAATTGACGCGCGCCGTCAATCGGCGGGGATGTGCGCCGCGCGCGAGCGGCCCGGCGCGTCCATTAGGCTCGTACGCATGGCCGACGCACCGTACAAGCTGATCCTCCTCCGCCACGGCGAGAGCGAGTGGAACGCGAAGAACCTGTTCACCGGCTGGGTGGACGTCAACCTCAACGAGAAGGGCGAGAAGGAGGCGGTCCGCGGCGGTGAGCTGCTCAAGGACGCCGGCCTGCTCCCCGACGTCGTGCACACCTCGCTCCAGAAGCGCGCGATCCGCACCGCGCAGCTGGCGCTGGAGGCCGCCGACCGCCACTGGATCCCGGTCCACCGCTCCTGGCGCCTGAACGAGCGCCACTACGGCGCCCTCCAGGGCAAGGACAAGGCCCAGACCCTCGCCGAGTTCGGCGAGGAGCAGTTCATGCTGTGGCGCCGCTCGTACGACACCCCGCCGCCGGCCCTCGAGGACGGTACCGAGTTCTCGCAGTCCGCGGACCCGCGCTACGCCTCGATCCCGCCGGAGCTGCGGCCGCGCACCGAGTGCCTCAAGGACGTCGTCGTCCGCATGCTCCCGTACTGGTACGACTCGATCGTCCCGGACCTGCTGGACGGCCACACCGTCCTGGTCGCGGCGCACGGCAACAGCCTCCGCGCCCTGGTCAAGCACCTGGACGGCATCTCCGACGCCGACATCGCGGGCCTGAACATCCCGACCGGCATCCCGCTCTCCTACGAGCTGGACGCCGACTTCAAGCCGGTCAACCCGGGCGGCACCTACCTCGACCCGGAGGCCGCCGCGGCCGCCATCGAGGCCGTCAAGAACCAGGGCAAGAAGTAACCCCAGCCAGCCACGAACAAGCCCCCTACCTGCGGTTTCCCCGCCGGGTAGGGGGCTTTTCGCTGCCCGCGGGCCCCGTCAAGTCACGTATTCGCGTGGCATGACGGGGCTGTCTCCATCCCGCGTACTTGAGGGCCACACAGGCACAGGTCCGGCGGCCCCTGCCGCCGGCCGCACACCTTCAAGGAGCAGTCATGACCCGCGACCTTCACAAGCGGCGCGTCCTGCGCGTCGGGATGGCCCTCACCGCGGCCGCCTTCGTCTCCGGAGCCATCGCACTCCCGGCATCCGCGGCGACTCCCCACCATTCCCCGGTCACGGGCATCGGCTCCAAGGACCCCCATCGTCAGCGCGGCGGCGGGGTCTACGGGCCGAACACGTGCGTGCCGGGCTACGTCTGGCGTGACAGCTACGAGGGCGACTCCAAGTGCGTCACGCCGGCAGAGCACGAAAGGGTCCAAGCCAAGAACCCCCACCGTCAGCCCGGCGGCGGCGCCTACGGACCGCTCACGTGCATGCCGGGCTACGTCTGGCGCGACAGCTTCGACGGTGACGGCCTGTGCGTCACGCCGGAAGAGCGCGACGCGGCCAAGTACAAGGCCCAGAGCCAGAGCCAGAGCCAGAGCAGGAACAGGAGTCAGGGCCGTCTGATCGGCAACGGCCCGCACCTCACGGCCCTGCCGGGGCTGTGATCCCCCGCCCGATGTGGCCCCCTGCCTGCGGTTTCCCCGCCGGTGGGGGGCTTTTTCGTACTGCGTCAAGTCACGTCTTCCGGTGGCATGACGGGGATGGCGCCATCACGCCTACTGGGGACAGGAGAACGGCCGCCCCTTCCGTCGGCCGCACACAACCAAGGAGAGCACCCATGTCCTACGACCTTCACGCCCGGTCCCAGCGACGGATCGCGCGCCTCGCGATGGCCCTCGCCTCGTCCGCCCTCATCTCGGGAGCCGCCGCCCTGCCGGCCTTCGCCGCGACCGTGTCCCCGGCCCGGTCCCCGGTCACGGGCGTCCGCGCCGACGATTCCAACCGCGCGCCCGGGAGCAACACGTGCAAGCCGGGCTACGTCTGGCGGGACAGCTTCGAGGGCGACGACGCGTGCGTGTCGGTGGCGGAGCGTGAACTGGAGTGGATGCTGAACCCCAACCGCGCGCCCGGGAGCAACCGGTGCAAGCCGGGCTTCGTCTGGCGTGACTCCTTTGAAGGGGACGCCCTGTGCGTCAATCCCGACCAGCGGGACTCTGAGGGCCGCCAAGGCCCCAACCGCCAGCCCGGCGGCGGCGCCTGGGGGGCGCTCACGTGCAAGCCGGGCTACGTCTGGCGCGACAGCTACCAGGGCGACGCCCTGTGCGTCATACCGGAGGAGCGCGATTTGATCAAGAGCTGGAAGAAGTAGACCGCAGCCCCCTGCCTGCGGTTTCCCCGCCGGTAGGGGGCCTTCCGTGCTGCGTCAAGTCACGTCTTCCGGTGGCATGACGGGGATGGCGCCGTCACGCCTACTGGAGACATGAGAACGGCGGCCCCTTCCGCCGGCCCCACCCCTTCAAGGAGAGCACTCGTGTCCTACGACCTTCACGCCCGGTCCAAGCGTCGGATCGCACGCCTCGCGCTGGCCCTCACCTCGGCCGCCTTCGTCTCCGGGGCGATCGCACTTCCGGCCTCCGCGGCGACGGCGCCCGCGGCCCGCCCCTCGGTCGTGGGCGTCCTTTCCGACACGCCCCCGGACGACGTCGACTTCGGCGGTGGTGGTGCCCCCGAGCCCTACATCCCGCCCAGCTCGGCGAGGGGTGGCGATGGAGGCAGCGGCGGCAAGGATCTCGGCGGGATCGGCGGCAACGGCGGTGATCACGACCCGAGCAGTCACCGCGACCCCCACGGTGCCTACGGACCGACCTCGTGCGAGCAGGGCTACGTATGGCGGGACAGCTACGACGGCGACAACCTGTGCGTCACACCGGGAGAACGCCAGGAGGCCCACGACGGCAGGGTCAACCGGGAGCCCGGCGGTGGCGCCTACGGGCCGAGCACGTGCAAGCAGGGCTACGTATGGCGGGACAGCTACGACGGCGACAACCTGTGCGTCACACCGGCCGAGCGGGACGCCGCCAGGCCTTTCTGGCGGTAACCCGACGAAGGGCCCCGGCCGGGGAATCGACCGGGGCCCTTCGGACGCGCTGTGCTGTGCGGTCAGCCGCCGCACTGGCAGGGGGCGCCGGACTGGCAGCCGCAGCCGCAGCCCGAGCCGCAGCCGCAGGCCGCGAGCAGCGGGAGGCGCAGCGGCTCCGGCTTCGGTGGCTGGTCCTGTTCCGGGGTGATGGGGACGGGGGAATCGGGCATGGTTCCTCCTCGCAGGCGGCGTACAGGGAGTCGTACTTGCCTTCGCCTCATTCATGCCCAGTGCCACCGGCGCGTCAACGGCGCACGGGGGCAGAACGGCTCAGACGCCCTCGACCTGGGTCGGCTGCTGGAGCTCGTCCGCGTGCTCGCCCGTCACCAGGTAGACCACGCGCTTGGCGACCGACACCGCGTGGTCCGCGAAGCGCTCGTAGTAGCGGCCCAGCAGGGTCACGTCGACGGCCGTCTCGATGCCGTGCTTCCAGCGGTCGTCCATCAGGTGCTGGAACAGCGTGCGGTGCAGCTGGTCCATCTCGTCGTCGTCCTGCTCCAGCTGGAGCGCCAGGTCGACGTCCTTGGTGATGATCACCTCGGCGGCCTTCGCCATCAGGCGCTGGGCCAGCTGCCCCATCTCCAGGATCGTGGCGTGCAGGTCCCGCGGGACCGCCGTGTCCGGGAAGCGCAGCCGGGCGAGCTTCGCCACGTGCTGGGCCAGGTCACCGCTGCGCTCCAGGTCGGCGCTCATGCGCAGCGAGGTGACCACGATGCGCAGGTCGGTGGCGACGGGCTGCTGGCGGGCCAGCAGGGCGATGGCGCGGGCCTCCAGGTCGTGCTGGAGGTCGTCGACCTTCTGGTCGGCGGCGATGACGCTCTCGGCGAGCTTCAGGTCGGCGTCGAGCATGGACGTCGTGGCCCGCCCGATCGCGGAACCGACGAGCCGGGCCATCTCGACCAGGCCTTCTCCGATCGAGTCCAGTTCCTCGTGGTACGCGTCGCGCATGTCTCGTGTCCCTCTCTCGACCTACTAATGCGGTAGTGCCCGGGGCGGGCCGGGGCGGCCTTTTGGCCCCACGTTGACACGTTGAGCCGCAAACGCGTCCGACTCCGGCATCACAAGTGAATCAACCCCGTCGCCAGGGTGAACTCTGGGCGACGACTGTTCGAGGTGCCACCCGAACGGCTGTGGAAGTGTCGTCGCGCCTGCTTAACCTGGATGCATGGACGTGAACGCGGCGGTCGCCGCAGCTGCAGCGATCGCCGGTCTTTGCACCGGTGTGATCGCGATGCTGGCGTTCCGCTGGAGCGAGCGCGACCAGGCCCGCCCCACCCGGAGCTCCATGCGCCCCGACATCAACGCGGTGCTCCCGCCCGGCGTGGACACCGTCCTCTCCGTGCTCCGGTCCTCCGCCGTCGTGCTCGACGAAGGCGACGCGGTGGTCAAAGCCAGCTCCGCCGCCTACGCCCTCGGGCTCGTACGGGGCGGCAAGCTCGCCGTGGAGCCCATGCTCCACATGGCCCGCGACACCCGCCGCGACGGGGAGATACGCCAGGTCGAGCTCGACCTGCCCCGGCGCGGCACCGGCCGAGGCGAGGCCCTGGCCGTCTCGGCGCGCGTGGCCCCGCTCGGCTCCCGCCTGGTGCTCCTCCTCGTCGAGGACCTCACCGAGGCCCGCCGCATCGAGGCCGTACGCCGAGACTTCGTCGCCAACGTGTCGCACGAGCTGAAGACGCCGGTCGGCGCGATCTCCCTGCTCTCCGAGGCCGTCATGGACGCCTCCGACGACCCCGAGGCGGTCAGCCGCTTCGCGGGCCGCATGCAGATCGAGTCCACCCGGCTCATCAACCTCGTGCAGGAGCTCATCGACCTCTCCCGGGTCCAGAACGACGACCCGCTGGAGGACGCCGAGCCCGTCCGCGTGGACACGCTGGTCGCGGAAGCGATCGACCGCTGCCGCCACACGGCGTCCTCCAAGCAGATCACCATGGCCGCGGGCGGCACCGCCGACCTGCGCGTCTGGGGCAACCGCGGGCAGCTCGCCGCAGCCCTCGGAAATCTGGTCGAGAACGCCGTCAACTACAGCCCCGCCCGCACCCGCGTCGGCATAGCCGGGCGCAGGGTGGCGGCACCGGGGGGAGACTTGATCGAGATCGCCGTGACCGACCAGGGCATCGGCATCCCGGAAAAGGACCGCGAGCGCATCTTCGAGCGCTTCTACCGCGTGGACCCGGCCCGCTCCCGCGCCACGGGAGGCACCGGCCTCGGCCTTGCGATCGTGAAGCACGTGGCGGCCTCGCACGGCGGGGAGGTGTCGGTATGGAGCTCCGAGGGCCAGGGCTCCACCTTCACCCTGCGCCTCCCCGAAGCGGCCGCGCCGGCCCCGGCGACGGATCCCGCACCCGCCCGAACCCTGCCTGAATCCGAAACAGCACCAGCCATCCCTGCCCCGGAGGTCCTTCCGTGACCCGAGTGCTCGTCGTCGAGGATGAGGAATCCTTCAGCGACGCCCTGTCCTACATGCTCCGCAAGGAGGGCTTCGAGGTCGCGATCGCCGCGACCGGGCCCGACGGGCTCGACGAGTTCGAGCGCAACGGTGCCGACCTCGTCCTCCTCGACCTGATGCTCCCCGGCCTGCCCGGCACGGAGGTCTGCCGGCAGCTGCGCGGCCGCTCCAACGTCCCCGTGATCATGGTGACCGCCAAGGACAGCGAGATCGACAAGGTCGTCGGGCTGGAGATAGGAGCCGACGACTACGTCACCAAGCCCTTCTCCTCGCGGGAGCTGGTCGCCCGCATCCGCGCGGTCCTGCGCCGCCGCGGCGAGCCGGAGGAGGTCACCCCGGCGGCTCTGGAGGCGGGGCCCGTACGGATGGACGTCGACCGCCACGTGGTCACCGTCGCCGGCGGGAAGGTGGACCTCCCGCTGAAGGAGTTCGACCTGCTGGAGATGCTGCTGCGCAACGCGGGCCGCGTGCTGACCCGCATGCAGCTGATCGACCGGGTCTGGGGCGCCGACTACGTCGGCGACACCAAGACCCTCGACGTCCACGTCAAGCGCCTGCGCGCCAAGATCGAACCGGACCCGGGTGCCCCGCGCTACCTGGTCACGGTCCGCGGCCTCGGCTACAAGTTCGAGCCGTAAAGCAGTATGGGAAGGGCCCCGGTCGCCGATGCGACCGGGGCCCTTCCTCGTGTCTGCGTACCTCAGTGGCCCGCGGCGTGCGAGGCGCTGCCCGACGGGGTGCCGGACGGGGTGCCCGTGGCCGCGCCGGTGGCGGCGCCCGACGGGGTGCCCGAGGGGGTGCCGGACGGGGTGGCCGCGGGGGTGCCGGAGGCGCTGGGGCCAGCGGCCGGGGCGGTGGTCGGGCCGTAGGCCGCGTACATGCCGTTGCCCGGGACCACGAAGGCCTCCAGCTCGACGTCGCCCGTGCTGCTCAGCTGGAAGACGACCTTCTGCACGTCGCCGTCCTTGGCACCCTCGGCGCCGCCCTCGACCACGGCGGAGGCGTTGCCCTTGCCGCCCAGGACCACGGAGCCGCCGGCCGGCACGGTGACCTTGCCGTCGCCCGCGGCCGCCTTCAGGGTGACCTTGGCCTTGCCGCCCGCGAGGGTGATGCCGTCAAGGGTCTGCGGCGTGGTGCCGGTGTTGAAGACGGTCGCCGAGACGGCGGCCGGGCCCTTCTTCTCCTTGCCGCCCTGGGTGATCACCAGCGCGTTCTGGATCTTGATGTCACCCTTGGTGGCGGCGGCGTTGTCCGGCTTGATCTGGAGGGTCTGCGCGTCGTTGCCCGCACCGCATGCGGCCAGCGAGGCGATCGAGAACACGACGGCGGTGGCGGCGAGGGCGCCGCGTCGAAGGCTGCGGCTCACGGCGGCGGCAACTCCTTGGACGTACGGAACGGGCGGGTGGGCTCTCGGAACGGCCGAGGTAAAGCCGCTCTAAGGGTGTGTCAGCGCGCTTAGGTTACCGAGCCGCCGCCCTGCCCCCGCACCCGACCCTCCGCAGCGCGACGGCCACCCTCGGCACCGTCCCGCGATCTTGCATTCACGGCGCCGTTCGCCGCGCCGATCGCCGCCCCGATCATGTGGTGCCGCATTCCGGCCGCCGCGCCCCCGGTGATCAATTTCCGGATTCCCCCGAACGCGGCTCCGTGATCAATTCCCGATTGGGCCGGAACCCGATCCGTATGGACGCCCGCCAGTCGAACGGAGTAGTTCGGTTTCCCGACGCCGAACCCGGCAAAACGGGGCGTACGTCACACTGACGCGGGTGCCGGACGGGTGTAGCGTGGCCCTTTCGCCTGGTCCGCACAGCACCCCCGACCTGCGAATACCCCCTTCCGCAAGCCCTCCGCAGCACGTTCCCGTTGCTGTTGTCAAGCCCTGAGATGGGCCCTGACCTGCGAAAACGCCATTCATAACAGTCAGTTCTCGTGTTACCCTGGATAGCCACGGAAGGGGTACCTGTCACATGACGTTCAAGGTTGGCGACACCGTGGTCTATCCCCATCACGGGGCCGCGCTGATCGAGGCCATTGAGACTCGTCAGATCAAAGGCGTGGACAAGACCTACTTGGTGCTCAAGGTCGCTCAGGGCGACCTGACGGTTCGTGTGCCTGCGGACAATGCGGAGTTCGTCGGTGTTCGCGACGTAGTCGGCCAGGACGGGCTGGACCGGGTCTTCGAGGTGCTTCGCGCACCGTATGCAGAAGAGCCGACGAACTGGTCCCGGCGCTACAAGGCAAATCTGGAGAAGCTCGCTTCTGGCGATGTCATCAAGGTCGCCGAAGTGGTGCGTGACCTGTGGCGTCGTGAGCGTGAGCGCGGGCTTTCCGCGGGTGAGAAGCGCATGCTCGCGAAGGCGCGCCAGATCCTGGTGAGCGAGCTCGCGCTCGCCGAGAACACGAACGAGGACAAGGCCGAGGCCCTCCTCGACGAGGTGCTCGCGTCCTGACGCGAGTCCCCGTACCGTTCGAGTTCTTCGAGTTCACCGAAGTTCAGTAGAACAGTGTGTACACAGTTGTGCCGCGGTGCCCGATGACAAGGCCTCTCCTCCACGAGAGGCCTGTTGCCGGGCGCTGCGGCATGTCTGTTTCCCCACCCGCGTCTCAACCCGCATCCCTCTGGCGTGCCGGGTCCGGGCAGCCTGCTCGACCTGTCGTCACGGAAGGGGCGAGGGCGTCGCACCCGGCACCCTTCAGGCCATACCCATGTCGGCCGAAGTCACAAACCTGGCTCGGAGCTACTGATGTCTGACGAAACGCGCCCCCACCGGACCGCCGCCGTGATCCCGGCCGCCGGCCGCGGGGTCCGCCTCGGCCCCGGCGCCCCCAAGGCCCTGCGGGCCCTCGGCGGCACCCCCATGCTCATCCACGCGGTCCGCGCGATGGCACGCTCCCGCGCGGTCTCCCTCGTGGTGGTCGTCGCGCCCTCCGACGGGGCCGACGAGGTGCGCCTGCTCCTGAACGAGCACGCGCTGCCCGACCGCACCGAGATCCTGGTCGTCCCCGGCGGGGAGACCCGCCAGGAGTCCGTACGCGCCGGTCTGCGGGCGCTCCCCGCGGACGTCACCTCCGTACTGATCCACGACGCGGCCCGCCCGCTGGTCCCCGTGGACACCGTGGACTCCGTCGTCGAGGCCGTCCGCGACGGCGCGCCCGCCGTGGTGCCCGCCCTGCCGCTGGCCGACACCGTCAAGGAGGTCGAGCCCGGCAAGCCCGGCGAGCCCGAGCCGGTCGTCGCCACCCCCGAGCGGGCCCGGCTGCGCGCCGTCCAGACCCCCCAGGGCTTCGACCTGGCCACCCTCCTGCGCGCGCACGAGGAGATCGCCGTGGACGGCGAGGGCGCCACCGACGACGCCGGCATGGTGGAGCGGCTCGGCGTCACCGTCGTGGTGGTCCCCGGTCACGAAGAGGCCTTCAAGGTCACCCGCCCGCTCGACCTGGTCCTCGCCGAGGCCGTACTCGCCCGCAGGAGGGCCACCGATGTCTACTGACCTCCCCGTGATCCCGCTCGTCGGCATCGGCACCGACGTGCACGCCTTCGAGACCGGCCGCGAGCTGTGGTGCGCCGGCCTGCTGTGGGAGGGCGAGGACGGCCTCGCCGGGCACTCCGACGGCGACGTCGCCGCGCACGCCGCCTGCGACGCCCTCTTCTCCGCCGCCGGCGTCGGCGACCTCGGCGCGCACTTCGGCACCTCCCGCCCCGAGTGGTCCGGCGCGGCCGGCGTCACCCTCCTGGCGGAGGCCGCCCGTATCGTCCGCGCCGAGGGATTCGAGATCGGCAACATCGCCATCCAGGTGATCGGCGTACGCCCGAAGATCGGCAAGCGGCGCGAAGAGGCGCAGAAGGCGCTCGCCGCCGCCGCGGGCGCCCCCGTCTCCGTCTCCGGCACCACCACCGACGGACTGGGCCTCACGGGCCGCGCGGAAGGGCTCGCCGCCATCGCGACGGCCCTCGTCTACCGGACGAACCGCGCGTAGCACGACGTACGAAGACACTTCTTCCGCAACAAAGAGTGCCCCGGGTCCCCAAAGGGTCGCGGGGCACTGCTACGGGCGCACTACCCTGGATGCCGTGACTATTCGCCTGTACGACACCAGCGCCCGGCAGATCCGCGACTTCACCCCGCTCGTTCCGGGCTGTGTCTCGATCTACCTCTGTGGCGCCACCGTCCAGGCCGCCCCGCACATCGGGCACATCCGCTCGGGCCTCAACTTCGACATGATGCGCCGCTGGTTCGAGTACCGGGGCTACGACGTCACCTTCATCCGCAACGTCACGGACATCGACGACAAGATCATCGCGAAGTCCGCCGATCAGCGCCGCCCCTGGTGGTCCATCGGCTACGAGAACGAGCGGGCCTTCAACGACGGCTACGCCGCCCTCGGCTGCCTCCCGCCCACCTACGAGCCCCGCGCCACCGGCCACGTCACCGAGATGGTCGAGATGATGCGCGGCCTCATCGAGCGCGGTCACGCCTACGAGTCCGAGGGCAACGTCTACTTCGACGTGAAGTCCTTCCCCGGCTACCTCTCGCTGTCCCGCCAGGAGCTGGACAACATCCGTCAGCCGGAGTCCAGCGGGGAGACCGGCAAGCGCGACCCCCGCGACTTCGCCATGTGGAAGTCGGTCAAGCCCGGCGAGCCCTCCTGGGAGACCCCCTGGGGCCGCGGCCGTCCCGGCTGGCACCTGGAGTGCTCCGCGATGGCGCACAAGTACCTCGGCGAGGCCTTCGACATCCACGGCGGCGGGCTCGACCTGATCTTCCCGCACCACGAGAACGAGATCGCCCAGGCCAAGGCCTTCGGCGACGAGTTCGCGAGGTTCTGGGTGCACAACGCCTGGGTCACCATGTCCGGCGAGAAGATGTCGAAGTCCCTCGGGAACTCGGTGCTCGTCTCCGAGATGGTCAAGCAGTGGCGCCCGATCGTCCTGCGCTACTACCTCGGCACCCCGCACTACCGCTCGATGATCGAGTACAGCGAGGAGGCCCTGCGCGAGGCGGAATCCGCCTTCGCGCGTATCGAGGGCTTCTACCAGCGCGTCATCGAGAAGGCCGGCGGGCCCGTCGAGCCCGCCGCGGAGGTGCCGCCCGCCTTCGCCGAGGCCATGGACGACGACCTCGGGGTCCCGCAGGCGCTGGCCATCGTCCACACCACCGTCCGCCAGGGCAACAGCGCGCTCGCCGCCGACGACAAGGACGCGGCCATCGCCCGCCTCTCCGAGGTGCGGGCCATGCTCGCCGTCCTCGGCCTGGACCCGCTCGACCCGCACTGGGCCGGCGAGGCCGACCGGGGCGAGGACCTCCACGGCGCCGTGGACACCCTCGTCCGCCTCGTCCTGGACCAGCGCGAGTCCGCCCGCGCCCGCAAGGACTGGGCGACCGCCGACGCCATCCGCGACCAGCTGCAGCAGTCCGGACTGGTCATCGAGGACAGCCCCACCGGACCGCGCTGGACGCTCGGCCCCCGCTGAGCCCGGGCAGCACAGCTTGGTGGCCGCCCGGAGCTCCGGGCGGCACACTCTTCATACGTACATATCGCAGCACCAACGAAAACAGGTAGAGGTCATGGCCGGGAACAGCCAGCGCAGGGGACGTCGGACGTCCAACAAGAAGGGCGCGACGGTCGGCAGCGGTGGCCAGCGGCGCAAGGGCCTGGAGGGCAAGGGCCCCACGCCGAAGGCCGAGGACCGCAAGGGCCACAAGGCGTTCCGCGTCTCCAACGCCATGGCCCGGCAGGCCGCCAAGCGCCGCCCGGCCCCGCGCCGCGGCGGCCCCAAGGGCACCAGCGAGATGGTCGTCGGCCGCAACCCGGTCTTCGAGGCGCTGCGCGACGGGGTCCCGGCCACGACCCTCTACGTCCAGCAGTTCATCGACAACGACGAGCGCGTCCGCGAGGCCCTCCAGCTCGCGTCCGAGCGCGGCAACATCAACCTGATGGAAGCCCCGCGCCCCGAGCTCGACCGCATGACCAACGGGCTCAACCACCAGGGCCTGGTGCTCCAGGTCCCGCCGTACGAGTACGCGCACCCCGAGGACCTCACCGCCGAGGCGTACGACAACGGCGAGGACCCGCTCATCGTCGCCCTCGACGGCGTCACCGACCCGCGCAACCTCGGTGCGATCGTCCGCTCCGTCTCCGCCTTCGGCGGCCACGGCGTGGTCATCCCCGAGCGCCGCGCCGCCGGTATGACCGCCGGTGCCTGGAAGACCTCGGCCGGCACCGCCGCCCGCACCCCGGTCTCCCGAGTCACCAACCTGACCCGCGCCCTCCAGGACTACAAGAAGGCCGGCATCGCCATCGTCGGCCTCGCCGCCGAGGGCACGCACGAGGTGCAGGACCTGGAGGCGCTGGGCGGCCCGGTCGTCATCGTCGTCGGCTCCGAGGGCAAGGGGCTCGGCCGTCTCGTGGGCGAGAACTGCGACTACCTCGTCCGCATCCCGATGCCGGGCGGCGCCGAGTCGCTCAACGCCGGTGTCGCCGCCGGCGTCGTCCTCTACGAGGCCGCCCGCCGCCGCGCTGACCGCGGCCGCGTCTGATCCCACGGGGTCTGCTTGATCCACTTGGCTCACGGAAAGTGACACGTGAGGCTGTCACCCCGCCCGTTCCGGGCGGGGTGGCTTGATCTTGACGGGTCTCGGACAGATCCCTGCTGTCAAGGCAGTGTCCTAAACACTGATCACTCGGTTAGATGAGTGTGGACACCAGAACGTCAGGGTTCGACGACCAGCCCGCGCTGAGCATGGTCAAGGTGCCGTGCGATCCCGCACAGGTCATCGTCAACCACGCCAGCTTCCGCGTGCGGCTCGCACCGAGCCCGAGCGCGCGTTCCAAGCCCGCGAAGGCCCCCGGCAGAGCGCCCGTCCTCGGCGGTGCCGTGGTCGCCGCCGCCGGCGCCACCCGGCGCCGCGCACCGGTCGTCTGGAGCGGCAAGTCCGACGCCGGCGACGCCGCGGTCATGGGCGGACTGCTCCAGGCCGTCCGCGAATCCGGTCGCGGGCACGAGGAGTACGACGGCGGCGCCACCCAGGTCATCCCGCGCATCGACCTCGCCCACGACCTCGCCGACGACACCCTGGCCACGCCGACCGTCATCGGCCAGCGCAGCTACTCGGGTGGGGGCTACGGGGACCACGGGAGCCAGGACGAGACGCGCCCGCTGGCCGCCGTACGGGACCTGCCGTACGAGCAGCCGCCCGGTTCCGGACCCGCCGGGCCCGGCGGACCCGAATCCCGCCGGACCGGGTCCGACACGCGCGGGCAGGCCTCCTACTACCCGGGCCGCCGGATGAACCTCGGCGTCGTGCTGCTCCCGCTGCGCGTCTTCCTCGGCTTCATCTCCATCTACGCCGGCATGGGCAAGCTGTGCGACCCCGTCTACTTCGACGGCGGCGAACGCGGCTCCATGGTCACCTGGCTGCACACCCTGCACCCCTGGGCGCTGGCCGAGCCGCTGCGTGACTTCGCGCTCGCCCACCCGGTCGGGGCCGGCCTCAGCGTCGCCTTCCTCCAGGTCATCGTGGGCGTGCTGACGGTGTTCGGGCTGTGGCAGCGGTTCGCCGCCTGTTTCGGGGCGCTGCTGTCCGCCGCGCTGCTGATGACGGTGAGCTGGCGGACCGTCCCCGCCTACGACGCGCCCGACATCATCTACCTCGCCGCCTGGAGCCCGCTGATCATCGCGGGCGCCCCGGTCTACTCGCTGGACGGGCGCCTCGCCGGCGAGGCCTGGCGCACCCTCGGGCCGCGCTCGGAGGTCTGGCGGCTGCGGCGGCGGGTCCTGCGCCGCGGGGCGGTCATGGCCACCGTCGTGTGCGGGCTCACCCTCCTCATCGGCTCCCTCCTCGGCGGGGCCGTCCGCTCCAGCACCGTCGTGACCGTGCCCGGGCCGGGACAGGCCCCCACCAACTACCTGCCGGGCCGGCCGCTTCCGCAGACCCCCGCCCGGCAGCAGCCCTCGCAGCAGCAGCCGTCGAAGGCGCCGCAGCCCAGCGCCACCGCCACCGAACCGGCCGCCAAGTCCGGCAAGGGCGCGACCGGCGGGCCCACCCGGGGTACCGCCGGGGCGGGCTCCGAGTCGCCCACCGCGACCAAGGGCACCGGCGGCGGCCAGCAGACCCCGCGCAGCACGCCGCGGCAGTCCGCGTCGCAGAAGCCGCCGACCTCGTCCGGTTCCGCGACCAGTGGCGGCACCACCCCGAGCAGGCAGCCCGGCCTGGTCGGGGGGCTCCTCGGCTGAGGCCGACGAACCGCATCGAGGGAACGAGGGGCCCGGCGCGCACGGCGTGCCGGGCCCCTCCTCGTGTGCCGGGCGGGCGAAGCATCGTAGGGGCGGAGCGGCGGGGGCGGGCGGAAAGGGCTCAGGGGGCCGTCTGCGCGGCCAACTCCCTTGCGGCCTCGGTCAGATCCTTGGCCGTGTCGATCGCCCGCCAGTAGGCCCCCTGGGGCAGCGGGAAGCCCGCCAGCCGGCGCTCGCGGGCCAGTCGCGGGAAGGTGGTGCGCTCGTGATCCCCCAAGTCCGGGAGCAGCGCGGCGAATTCGGGCCCGAAGGCGTACACGCCGGCATTGACCGGATACGGCGACGGCGGGGCCTCGATGAAGTCCAGCACCTGCCCGAACTCGTTCGTCTCCACCACCCCCCACGGGATCCGCGGGCGGGCGAGGGCCAGGGTCGCGATCGCCCCGCGCTCGGCGTGGAAGGAGGCCATCTCGCGCAGCGAGAAGCGGGTCCAGATGTCGCCGTTCGTCGCGTACCAGGCGCCGTCGGGCCGCGGGAGGTGGCGCGCGGCGTGCTTGAGGCCGCCGCCGCGCCCCAGGGGCTCCTCCTCGACCACCGTGGTCACGCGGAGCGGCAACTCGGCCCCGGCCAGCCACTCCTGGAGCACGCCCGCCAGGTGCCCGCAGGAGACCACGGCGTCCGTGACCCCCTCGGCGGCCAGCCACGCCAGCTGGTGCCCGATGATCGGCACCCCCGTCCCCGGGATCTCGACCATCGGCTTGGGACGGTCGTCCGTGTACGGCCGCAGCCGCGACCCCTGGCCGCCCGCCAGGACGACGGCCTGGGTGGGCGTGGCGGGGAACGCGGCTGCGGGAGGGGCGGATCGGGGGGTGTCGTTCATGGAGGCAGCGTAGGGACGCGGCGCGGGTCAGCCCATGGAGGCGACGCCGGAGGCGTACGAGGTGTCGCAGACGGGGCGGGCGAAGGACTGGGCCTTCGTCGGGCCGTAGGCGGTCACGGCGGCGCGCCCGAGGGCCCGCGCGATGCCCACGCAGTGCTCGGCGAGCGACGGCCGCTTGTCCACCTCCCGCTGGAGGTGGGTGAGGACGTCACCCGGCTCCTCGCCCTGCTGGAGCTCGCTCAGCAGCTTGTCGCGCAGCACGTCCTGTGCGGCGCGCGGCTTCGCGGGGACGGAGACGTCCTCGGCGGAGGCGGTCAGGATCTGGGAGGAGGAGGTGTCCGCCCAGGGGACCATGGTGACCGCGAGGGTCCCCGACAGGACGAGGACGACGGGCAGGACCAGGGCGAGGGAACGGCCGATACGGCGGGCAGTGTGGGTCACGAGGGCGAGAGTAGCGCTCGGTGAAGATTTGGCGACATTTAGTCACCCGGTCGGGGGATGGTTCGACGTGGCTTTTCGATTTATGGGTTGACGGTTGGGCCTGAATGCACGGGAGAGGGGCGGCCCCGCGGGTCGGGGGGCCCCCCCCGGCGGGGTCCGGCCGGCACCCCCGCGCCCGGGGCGGGGGGGAAACACGGGGTCACCCCCGCCCCCCGGCCCCCCGGGCGGGTGG